>CAUUVZ010000024.1:0-31824 GCA_963548875.1 uncultured Treponema sp.
ATATAGGTTACCTAAAAAATTAAAATGTATGAAAGAATTGGGATTCCAAAGGGCGTAAGTCCTTTGGTCGTGCCCAAGGAAGGAGGGTTCTCAAGGGAGGAAAACTGCGTGCGGCGGACGGGAGAACTGGATATGAAAGACATAACGGGTTTACCGTCCGCTGCAATTTTGCACGGCAAAATTGCGTAAAAGATATCCGCTGGTGTCCAAGTGAAAAATCTGCGGGCTATAACAGGTTGTGCAAGTTTCGAATTTTCGAAACTTGAAGCGGACAGAAAATAAGCTAAGTCCGTAAAAGCAATTTAAGTGTCCGCCACTCCCTTGAAAAAAAAGGTTTAAGGTTTGCCTTAGAAGAATGATTTCTTGAGTTTATAAAACTCGAAATTAAACCTTTTATAAAACGATTTTAATATCCTTCGCGATGTAGTTTATTTAACGGGAGCTGCATTATTATGTCTAAAATAAAATTCTTTATTATTGCAACGGCAGCAATGTCTTGTGCGATATTTGCTCAGCAATATTGGAAAGATCCTTTTAAGCCGGCAAAAAAGTCTGCACCCAAAGAGACTTTCGATTCTGCCGAAAAAAAAGTTTCTGATTTTAGAGATGACGATATGATTCTTCTTGCAAAAGACGGCGCGGAATTTATCATCGGTGAAGGTGTTCAGTCTTTTGCATCAAAACGTATTCTTAATTCTTATTATATAAATAAATATGAAACCACTTATTCGTTATGGTATGAAATACGGAGTCTTGCCGAATCTATGGGATATGTTTTTTTGAATCCCGGTCAGGAAGGCAGTGCGGGACGGCATGGGAAGGCTCCCGTTTACGGAGATTTGAAATTTCCAGTAACCATGATCAGTTGGTATGATGCTCTTGTTTGGTGCAATGCGTACAGCGAAATTCAAGGATATACTCCGTGTTATACTTTCGGCGGACGGGTTTTAAGGGATTCCTCGGATACCGCTTCTTGCGATCTTGCCGTGTGCGACTGGAATGCTTCCGGATACAGACTTCCCAGTGAGGCGGAATGGGAATATGCGGCTAGGAAAAAAGCTGATGGAATGCAAGCGGGAAACAGAGCCAGCGGCGATTTCGGAAATCGGGAAGATGCCGAAAGTGTTGCATGGATATATTCCAATGCGAAGTCGGTAATGAGTGCGGGGACTGCCGGTACTCTTCTTGCGGAAGGAGCAAAACCCGGCAGCGGAAATGCGAACGGTGCGGGGATTTTTGACATGAGCGGCAATATTCTTGAATTCTGTTGGGATTGGTATGCGGATTACGGCGAGCAAAACGGTGTTTTTTACGGTCCCGAATACGGAAGCAGACGTGTCAGCCGCGGCGGAAGCTGGTCGGAATACACGGTATTTTATTATGCTGCAGACCGCTATGCTTTAGATCCGAATGAATATTACGGCTATACGGGATTCCGCTTTGCACGTACCGTAAAATGATAATAACAGCCGTTTTGCCTTGTTACGCACTCGGTTTAGCGCAGATTTATGATTGCCTCCGCCGCATTCTTTGCGGCGTTTTCACCGTCAATTGCGGATGAAACTATTCCGCCCGAGTAGCCGGAACCTTCTCCTGCAGGATAAAGAGATTTTATTGCCGTACATTCCATAGTGTTTTTATCCCGTAAGATTCTTACTGGCGTGCTTGTACGTGTTTCCGGCGCAACTAAAAGCGCTTTTTCGCTTATAAAGCCGTGCATCGATTTGTCGAAAATTTCAAATCCTTCTCGTAATCGTTTTGTTATGTGTTGCGGAAGCCAACCGTCAAGTCTTGAACGGATGACACCCGGCGTATAGCTTGTCGGCAAAAGTTCACGGTCTTCCGTTCCGTTTATGAAATCAATCATATTTTGCGCCGGCGCCTGTTGATTGCATCCGTGCAGTTTCGCTTCCCGTTCGATATGATTTCTAAAATATAATCCGGCTAGGGCAGGGGAGGAGCGCGCCTTTGCCGTTTCATAAAATTCTTGGGGAATGTCTTCGGGACGGATTTCAACAACTACGGCGGAATTAGACCATTTTGAATTTCTTGAGGCTGCAGACATTCCGTTTACGACTATCGTATCCTCCGAAGTTGCGGAAGGAACGATGAATCCGCCGGGACACATACAAAAAGTATACACTCCGCGCCCGAACGATTGCGCAGTAAGTCTGTATTCCGCAGCTCCCAAGCAGCTTGAACTGTTTTTATATTGAATTCTATCTATCAATTCCCGGGGATGCTCGACCCGCACACCTGCCGCAAAAGTTTTCGCTTCAAGTGCTGCAGGCGCGGTTCTTGAAATCATTTCATACACTTGTATCGATGAATGTCCCGTCGCAAGAATAAGTGCGTCTGCGTAAAAAGCGTCTTCCTCTTGCGTCCGGACGTTTTTTACGTTTATTCCGACAGCTTTTCCGTCTTTTATGATAATGTCTTCGCACCTCGTATTAAAATAAAATTCTCCTCCGAGTTCTTTTATTTTATTTTTTATCGCATTTATTATCGCCGGAAGTTTGTCCGTACCGATGTGAGGGTGAGAATCCGTGAGAATTTTTTTATCTGCGCCGAAAAAAGCTAATATTTGTAGAATTTTTTCGTTATTGCCGCGCTTGCTGCTTCGCGTAAACAGTTTTCCGTCCGAAAAAGTTCCCGCGCCTCCTTCTCCGAAGCAGTAGTTTGAATCGTTATCCAAAATTCCAACTGTGCTGATTTTTGCGATGCGCCGTTTTCGCTCAAATGTTTCTTCACCGCGCTCGATGATGATAGGTTTTATTCCGTATTCAAGCAATTTTAACGCGCCGAACAATCCTGCCGGTCCCGACCCGATTATTAAAATCTTTTTTCTTGAATCGGATTGCTTCCATTTAGGGATTTCGTATTTTCCATCGGCGCATTGTTTTTCTCCGATAAAAACTTTATATCTCAAATGAATTTTAATTTGACCGTGCCGCGCATCGACCGAACGTTTTAATATTATATATGAAAAATCTTTTCCGGCATTTATATTTTTATCGGAAAGCTCCGATTCTATCTTTCTTTGAATAATACTCGTGTTTTCTTCATCGGGCTTTATCGTAATTGTAATTTCGGTAATCATGATTTTATTTTAGCAAAATGACTTAAAGGGGTAAATCGTTTTGTTTTTTAAGGATTTACCGTGCGCGCGAGCGCACAAATACGAAAATTTCATTGCAACACCGGAGCATGAACTGCGGGTGGTGTGCGTGCGAAGAAAAAGTTTTGTTACGGAAAAATCGTAACGGGCGTACGTTCCGCCTGCGCCGGATAGAAGCGGAAAAGGCTGAAAGCCGTTGGAGCGGATAGCCGATTGCAAAAAATGTTTGCGCCCTAATTGGAAAGAAAAAAATGTATTGCGCCGTAGTGAGAAAGCGTGTTTTATGATAAATTTTCTTCAATATAAGATTTGCGAGGTTTTATGCTGTATATTTTTGATATGGGCGGCGTTGTTACGACTACGGCTGCGGTTGAGGGGAAAATTGCCCGGATACTTGGGATGTCCGAAGCGGAATTTATGCGTATTTGCGGATGTCCCGGCGGGAATAAAAATTACGGAAATCCCAAAGACGGTGCCGTAAAAAATGCGGAAGACAGCGAATTTAATTTAATTACGATGTATAGCAACGGTTTGATTTCTTCAAAGGAATTTTGGAGATTTTTTTCAGCCCGAACGGGTATTGCCGTAAAGACCGATTGGTGGCATTTTCTTTTTCATCCCGAAAGAAACGAGAATGTTTTGAATTTGATTGGCGAGCTTAAAAAACGCGGTGATAGAGTTGTTTGCGGCACGAATACAATCGAAAGTCATTATTTAAATCATCTTGAGCGGGGCGATTATTCGGTTTTTGACATGACTTATGCATCTTGTTTTATGGGAGTGTCGAAACCGGATATAAACTTTTGGAAGATTATTCTTACAGCGGAAAATGTTGCCGCAGAAGATGCTTTTTTTATTGACGACCGAATAGAAAATTGCGAGGCGGCATCTTCAATGGGTATAAAAACATTTCATTTCGATTCTGCAGGCGGTAAGCACGGAAATGATTGCATCGCCTTATTAAGGAAATCTGTCGGACTTGCATGATTTATGTCCGGCAAATGCGAGAATCGAATGTTTGTGCGTTGTTCTGTGTGTGCGGATTTACTTGTTGCCGAATTTAAAAAAGACTTACCGGATTTGTCCGATAAGTCTTTTCGATGAAAATATTGTAAGCCTAGCACCGTTCTGCGGCATCTCGAAAGACCTGCCTTCAGCGATTTTTCCGGGATGCCGCCGGGTTTTTACCCGCCGTATTGTCGCGAGTTAAAATATCCCGTTTTTAAGGTTATCTTTAGTCCAGCGCGTGTCCTGCGCTGCCCAAAACTTCAATATTTTTGTGCATATACATTTTTTTCAGTTCTTCGCGTGCGGGTCCGAGATATTCGCGCGGGTCGAACTTGTCAGGATGTTCTGCAAAGAATTTTCTGATTGCTGCGGTCATTGCAAGGCGTCCGTCGGAATCGATGTTGATTTTGCATACGGCGGATTTTGATGCTTTGCGGAGCTGCTCTTCGGGAATTCCTACGGAATCCGGAATCTTTCCTCCGAATTCTTCGATAATTCTTACGTATTCCATCGGAACGGAAGATGAGCCGTGAAGAACGATCGGGAAACCCGGAAGTTTCTTTTCGATTGCTTCAAGTACATCGAATGCAAGCGGAGGCGGAATAAGAACTCCGTCCGGCGAGCGGGTGCATTGTTCCGGTGTAAATTTGCAGCGTCCGTGCGAGGTTCCGATGGAAATCGCAAGAGAATCGCATCCTGTTTTTGTTGTAAAGTCTACAACTTCTTCCGGTTTTGTGTACTTCGATTCTTCTGCAGAAACATCGTCTTCGACACCGCCGAGAACGCCAAGTTCGGCTTCAACCGTAACGTCGTGCTGGTGCGCATAATCTACGACTTGCTTTGTTACGGCTACGTTTTTATCGTAAGGAAGAGCGGAACCGTCAATCATTACGGAAGAAAATCCGTTGTCGATGCAGTCTTTCGCCACTTCAAACGAGGGACCGTGGTCAAGATGAAGTACGATCGGAATATCGCAGCCCAATTCATGTGCGTATTCAACGGCTCCGCGAGCCATGTTGCGGAGAATATATTTATCCGCATAAGCTCGCGCCCCTTTTGAAACCTGTAGAATTACAGGTGATTTTGTTTCGACGCACGCTTGGATAATCGCCTGCATCTGTTCCATATTATTGAAATTGTATGCAGGGATTGCGTACTTCCCTTTCATTGCTTTTGCGAACATATCTCTAGTGTTCACAAGACCGATGTCTTTGTAATTAAACATATTTTTATGACTCCTATAAAGTTCATTTTAAATATAGTAAGGCAAAGGTTTCTTTTTTTCAAGTTAAAATAAAATCATGTAATATTTAACGCCTGCTCACGACACTCGTAAAACCCGTCTGCCGATTTTAAAACAGTTTGACAAAGACACCGACTGTAAATATAATTATCCACTAGAAATATTTTATATTTATTCCGATAATATAAATGAAATATTCCCATTTTTCGGAATTTAATATTTGTAAAGGAGTTTTACATGAAAAAGGGCTTAAAAGTCTTTGTAAATCTTTCTCTGCTTTTTGTTCTTGCGATTCCGGCATTCAGCCAGCCGAGTTCAAAGAGCGTAGAGACGTTTTTAATCGACAATTTCGATGCCGAAACTGATTGGAAGTGGTCTGTGAATGCAAGCCGCTTCATCGCGGAAGGGTTTCCTAAATCCGGTTATTTTGCCGGAATCCCGAATTCCTTGAGACCGTTCTATAAGGACAAAGATGTTGAGCCTAAGGTTTTTGGTGTTCAGACCGCATACAATCGCAAAGGCGATAACTGGTTTGAGGTATTCCCTACAAAAGATGACAAACCTTATGAAATTCCGTTTACCGGTCATGTAGATCATATTGATTTCTGGGTTTGGGGTGCAAATTATTTGTATTATCTTGAAGTCATGGTACGTGATGCTGACGGCGGAGTTCATGTGTTGCCTTGCGGTAATATGCGCTTTAACGGTTGGAAAAATATTATTGTTAAGATTCCGGGGTGGATTAATCAGCGCTCCAGACTTCGTTCCGGTCCTCAAACCATGTCTTTCATCGGATTCAGAGTACGTTCCGATCCTGCCGAATTCGTAGATGATTTTACAATCTATTTTGATCAGCTTAAATATATGAGCAATTCACTTTCGTTTATATTTGACGGTTATGAACTTAAAGAATCGGATTTCGGAAACGCTGAAAATGCTTCGTCCGGTAATTTCGGTTCATCATCTGATTCGGAGGCTAAATAATGAAGAAGTATATTATTGCTGCGGTGATTTCCGCCGCATTTATCGGTGTTGCTGCGGCACAGAACAGTGTTGTTGCGGAACCTAATCCCGAGACAATAGGAAACGAATCTGCAGCTCAAGCACTGCGGGAAGTGTCGGTCGATAAATTCGAGCGCGAAGGCTCATGGAATGTTCATATATCGCCCGATTACGGTATAATTTCATCAAGACTTTTTCAAGGTGCTCCGGCTATGAAAGAGCCATTGAAAGAAGATGAGGGAAAAGAAGATCAGGATACCCAAGTACTCGGTGTTAAAGTTGAATTTTTTAAACGCGGAGTTAATTCTTTCTATATAACTTCCCAACGTCCTATCCCTATTATGGGAACTGCAAAGACAGTATCTTTGTGGGTTTGCGGACGGAACCAGAGTCACGATATGTATGTTCTTGTTCAAGATTATTTCGGACATAACTTTGAGCTGTATATGGGCAATCTCGGTTTCACCGGTTGGAAAAAATTGACAGCCGTAGTTCCGCCTTCCCCGGATGGAGAACACGGGATTGTTCAAAAAAGCCCGTATTACGGAGACCGCCCCGGTCTTAGAGTTGTAGGCTTTAGAGTCGATTGTAATCCGATGCAGGCTCGCGGTACATTTTATATGTACTTGGATGATATGCGTTCGGTTACCGACCTTTACGACATGGAAAACCATGATACGGACGACATGAACGACAACTGGTAGGATTGTTCCTCCATTGTAGTTTGTTTTTAATTGCCCCCGACGTGATTTATGAATCATGTTTGGGGCATTATTTTTTTTACCGCGCCTATATTTATTTTTCTATTTTGAATATTCTGTTTCTGTTTTTACCGTCAAGAACTTTTATCAAACCTGCATGATTTAATACCCACAACATTATTCCGGCATTATCCGCTGCCGATGCAGGAATGTCCGGTTTTTTCATTAAAGCTTTCTTTAAAGAACTTGCTGAAAATTCCGGCAAAATCTCCATAGGCAAAAGATTTATATAGTCATCTTTTTTTGAAAATATTTCCCTTCTTATTATTGAATCAAGTTTTTTGTCTTTTTTAAGCCAATTATGCTTAAATCTTCTGCGCCGATTTTCGGATTGCACCGCATTTTCGGTTCTAATTCTTATCTCCGTCATTTTTATTAGAAGAATTTCAAGCGTGAAATTATCTTTAAGAAGGATATGGTATATGCCTGTAAGTTCTCTGAATATGCCGTATATGCTTTCTTTTTTCGGGCTTTTTCTTTTGCCGATAAGATTTCCTGCAAGGTCATAGAGTTCTATTGTTTTTTCAACGGGAACAGGATGTACGATTTTGAATTTTTTCCCCGTTTCAAGAATATGCTCCGCTTTCGGCAATAGTTTTGAAAGATTTCGCGTTTGTATTTCTATTATATTTCCGTCTTTATCTACGATGTCGTATATTTTTCCGCATATTTTTATTTCGGTTGCCGAGCCTTCGTCCAAAGAATAAAGAAGTTTGAGAGATTTATGCAGAGAGCTTTCATTTAAAGTGTTTATCATTTTCATTCGACATTGTACTTAAATATTGCATAATGAAAAATATGGGCATAGTCATCGTTAAATATTAAACGACCGATTGTGCCGAAGTGAATATATGTAAAAGGTTCAATTTCGCGTTTTCTGAAACTCGAAATTTTCCATCAATTTCGCGTAACGCCGGAATGGGGAGTTTTGAAAACGAATAAAAGTGTGCGAAGGCGAGGTTCCGGCTGCGTGCCGTTTCGAGCGTTAGGATTGCGGAGGCCTACTCTAAAAGCTCGACCACGGTATATAGTGCGAGTTTGCGGTGCAAACTCGGTAGTGCGCAGAGCGGACGACGTTCTTGCCGAAAGCATAGCTTTATTCACGCATACTTTCAAAACTCGACATTTGGGCTAAAAATCATGAGCCTCATACTATACAATAATATACTCAAAAATAAATACGGCTGAGTTTTTTTTTATATTTAATAGTTTTTCGTGTTGACATTGATATTTTTTAATATAAAATAGTCCTCAAGTGGGAAAATGTGGTAAAAAGTGGCAGGTAGTGGGGTGAATTTGCTTACGGGTAAATATGATAACAGCCTTGATGAAAAGGGACGAATTATGCTTCCTTCAAAGCTGCGCGCGGGGATTTCCGGCGATATTATCTGGATTACTCAAGGCATGGATCGCTGCTTATGGCTTTTTACTGCTGAAGAATGGGAAAAACTGTCATCGCGTCTGATGGAATCCGCATCGCCTTTTAATGCGCGTAATCTTCAAGTATTGCGCAGGTTTATAGGACCTGCACAGCAACTTGAATTTGATAAGTCGGGACGCCTTTCTATTCCACAAAGTTTGCGGGAATATGCAAGCCTTTCAAAGGAATGTGTAATACTGGGTGTTTACAAATATGTCGAACTCTGGGATGCCGCAGCTTACAATACATATTTGACACAGACAGATGATTCTTTTCAGCAAGCTGCAGAGGAGCTGAAGACGATTTGTTTTTAATGTGTCCAGAGGTAAAAAGTGGAATTTGTTCATACTCCTGTTCTTTTAGAGGAATGTCTTAATCGGCTTAGTCCCGAAGGTGAAGCATTTGAAAGCAACGCTTTTATGATTGATGCAACACTGGGCGAAGGCGGTCATTCTTTTTCATTTTTATCCCGTTTTCCTTCACTTAACATCGTCGGTATTGACGCGGATTCTTCCATACAACAGCGTGCGCGGAAGAGGCTTCAAAAATTCGGCGATAGAATGCGTTTTTATAACGGATGGTTTAACGATTTTTTTAAAAACTATCCGCAGGAATTTTCTAAGCCGAATATCATTCTTTTTGATCTCGGAATTTCGGTATTTCATTATGAATGCTCCGGGCGCGGGTTTTCATTCCGCTATGAAGAACAACTTGATATGCGTTTGAAACCCGACGCGGAAAATGAGTCTGCTGCGGATATTGTAAATACGATGAGCGAAGAAGATTTGGCGAATTTAATTTATCTTTACGGAGAAGAAAAATTGAGCAGGAAAATTGCACATTCAATTGTTGAAGCGCGGCGAGGAGGACGGATTGAATCTTCTAAAGCACTTGCAGATATTATTTTTAATGCTGTTCCGTCTTCGTATAGATATGCTGCAATTCATCCTGCAACAAGAACTTTTCAAGCTCTGCGTATTGCCGTTAATAAAGAACTGAAACGTCTTCCGGCGGCTTTGCACGATGCGTTTAACGTACTTGAAAACGGCGGAAAAATGGGTGTAATAACTTTTCATTCGCTTGAAGATAGAATTGTGAAAAATTATTTTCGCAATCTCGGAAAAAGTTGCGTATGCCCGCCGGAAGCTGCATCTTGCAGGTGCGGAGGCAGTCCTTGCGCGGAAGTGCTTACCAAAAAGCCTGTTGAGCCGGGAAATGATGAAGTTCGTGAAAATTCTCCGTCAAGGAGTGCAAAACTCCGCGTTGTAAGAAAAATTCGCAATGCGGACGGATACAGACTTGCGGGCGTGGAGGGGTTTTAATGAATAACGAATATTTTAAAAATGCCGCACAAAAAACCGTTATTATTCTACTTGCGCTTATGATTCCTCTTTTGCTTGCGGCTTACGGAATCCAGACAAAACGTTATTCGGATTTATACAAAGAAGTTATCGCGCTCGAACGCAAGCAGGAAGAACTTATCGAACAAAATAAACGGCTTGTAGGTGATATAAGTTTGCTTTCCGGATCCGATAGAATTGAAAAAATCGCTTCGGAAGAGTTGGGAATGCATAAGGCTGAAAAAGAAGATATTGTAAGAATCGAAATGAACGGAGATAAAAAATGAGCGCGCCTCTTAACAACCTTATGACATTGGAAGAGCTTTTACATTCCGTGAACGGAAAATTGCTTGGCGGTTTTAATGCGGATTTCGTTTTTACTTCCGTTGTAACGGACAGTCGCTCCGCCGTTGCAGGATCTTTGTTTATTCCGTTGATCGGTGAAAAGCAAAACGGACATATTTACATCGACCCGGCGATTGAAAAAGGTGCGGCATCGGTCTTTATTTCCGATTCCGAATATAAATCGAACCGTAAAAAATACGACGAATCGGCGGAAAAACACTCGGGAACGGCTTTTATTGTTGTTGAAAATACATTGCATGCTTTACAGAATGCTGCAATGCATTATGTTGAAAAATTTCCGTCTCTGATAAAAATCGGAATAACCGGTTCCAGCGGCAAAACAACTACAAAAGAAATGATTGTTTCGGTTTTGAGCCGCAAATATAAAGTCGTCTCCACGCAAGGAAATCTGAATTCCGAGACGGGACTTCCTCTTTCCGTGTTTAATATCAAAAAAGAGCATACGGCGGGCGTATTTGAGCTTGGTATGAATCGTGAAAACGAAATAGGTGAAATTGCTGCGGTTTTGAAGCCCGAATATGCGGTTATAACGAACATCGGTACGGCTCATATCGGTATTTTAGGAAGCCGCGAGAATATTGCTGCGGAAAAACGGAAGATTTTTGACTATATTCCGACCGGAGGTGCCGCATTTATACCTGCGGACGACGATTTTTCAGGGTATCTTCGTCAAAATGTACACGGAGATGTTGTAGAGTACGGTGAAAATGTAAGCGGAAAAATAAGCGGCGTCCGTTTTGTAAAGGATTCGGGGCTTGACGGAACACTGTTTGAACTGGACGGACTTCCCGTCAGTCTTCCCGTGCCGGGCATTTATAATTACCGAAATGCTCTTGCCGCAGTAGCGCTTGCAAAAAGACTCGGACTTTCGGCGGAAGAAATAAAAGACGGTCTTGAAGGATTTAAACACATTTCCGGACGCATGGAATGCCGGGAATTGAATCTTAAAACCGGAAGCCGTATCACTTTGATAAAAGACTGCTATAATGCAAATCCCGAATCCATGCGGGCGGCTTTGGATTTTTGCGCTTCGCTTAAAACCGCAGGACGGAAAATATATGTTCTCGGCGATATGCTTGAGCTGGGTGAAAAATCGCGAGAAGAACATGAAAAAATCGGAAAATGCGCCGCGCATGAAAAAGCTTACGGAATAATTTTTGTCGGCTCGGAAATGAGTATTGCTTATGAGGCGGCGGTATCGGAAGGATTTACAAACGCAACGTATGTCGATTCGGCATCGGACGAGGCAATAAAACGCATTTCGGAGCTTATATGCAATCTTTCGGATGAAGGAAGTACGGTTCTTTTAAAAGCGTCGCGAGGAATCGCTCTTGAGCGCGTTATTCCGTTGATTTCGGATAAAAAAACGGACGGAGCGGCGCATGAATAGCTACAGTTTTTATGCCGAGCGTTCCCTTGAAAATTATAACAAAAGCGATTTTACTTTTGTTGTCTCGGTGATTCTTTTAACGGGCTTGGGACTTTTTACACTTTATTTTTGTTCTCAAAATTATGCGGAACGAATTTTTCATGATTCGTTTTACTTTATAAGACGGCAAAGTATTTCCGCACTTGTAGGTTTGCTCGGATTTATTTTATTTGCATCTCTTAAAATTTCCGTAATACGCAAGATTTTGCCTGTCATGGTCGGCGTAACGTTACTTCTTTGCATTCTCACGTTTGTGCCGGGAATTTCCATCGAAAAAAACGGTGCGCGACGCTGGCTTCGTATGCCGTTTTCATTTACGCTCCAACCTTCAGAATTCGTAAAATTCACGCTGGTCGTATTTCTTGCAAATATTTTCGACAAACTTGAAACGATAGAAAATCCCGAAGAACGTTCGCTTTTCCCGAGCGTATTCGTTATGCTCGTATTCATTCTGCTCGTACTCATGCAAAAAGACCTTTCGACTTCCGTTTTTATTTTTTGCGTATGTTTTTTGATGTTTGCCGCCGCAGGATTGAAAATCCGATGGGTTTTTGTCGTTCTTCTCATGGCTATTCCGTTTTTGTTCATTTTTATAACGTCCGAACAATACCGAATCGACCGTATAATCGCATTCTTAAAGCCGGACGAAGGAATTCATACTTTTAATTATCAAAGTATTGCCGCAAAACGTGCAATAAGCGCGGGAGGCGCATGGGGAAGCGGCATAGGGGTAGGACTTATACAAAGCAATAGAATTCCTGAAGTTCAAGCGGATTACATTTTTGCAGGCTGGGCGGAAGCAATGGGTCTTTTCGGAGTTGTAATTTATTTTGCAACGCTCGGCGTATTTGCATGGCGCGGTTTTAAAACCGCTATCGTATGTAAAAACCGTTTTGCTTCCTATTCTGCGTTCGGATTTGTGTTGATGATAAGCGCGCAATCGATTGTAAACTGTGCGGTTGTATGCGGTGCATTGCCTTCTACGGGAATTCCTCTTCCGTTTTTTTCACTGGGAGGCTCATCAATCATTACGACGCTTTGCATGTGCGGATTTATCGTCAATGCGTCCCGTATAAACTCCGGCAACGATTCTACGGATAATTATATATTAAAAAGTTCCGAAAATGAGGGGGATTTGTATGAGTGATTTCAGCTTGGAAATGGAAGAGTTACGTGAAGATGAATTTCTTTATGGCGACAAAAAAGATTCGATGAAAACTAAAACCGGCGATAAATTTACGAATTCCGTAAAAATTATTTTTTTTGTTCTTATAGGATTTGCAATCCTTGAATTTGTTTTCTATAAATTTATTCGTCCGAGTACGGGTATTCCTAAGGTTTCAGTAAGCGGTTCAATCTCTTTTTCTCCCGACGAGATTGTAGACTTGCTCCGCCCGATGAATGCGTCGAATTGGTTTGATTTTGACGTGAATACCGCCGTTTCCGTTATTGCAAGTATACCCGCAATAGATGCCGTAGCCGTGCGCAAAGTTTTTCCGGACAAGATTTATATAGATATAAAAGAACGGCAGGGTGTCGCAATGACTTTTCTTAACGCCGACGGATATAGCGTAGCCGTCCAAATTGACGAAAACGGCGTACTTTTTCCGAAGCGGCAAGAAACGGCTCCCGTTTCCTTACCGATTGTTTCAGGTCTGCCCGTAGAACATCTTACGGAAGGCATGAGAATTCCTCTTAAATATCGAGCATTGATGAGTCAGATTTCCGAAATAAGTAAAATGTCGCAAAAATATTTTGCCGCGATTTCGGAAATTTGTGTCATTCCGAAAGAATACGGAAATTATGAACTTGCGCTTATTCCGGCAGCATCGAAGATTCGTGTTCTTACCGACCGTGCATTGAATGAAGATGCGTTAAAGGATATGATAGTCGCGCTTGACGTTGTGAACTTAATTGAACCGGATGTTTTTGAAATTGACCTGCGTTACGGGTCGGTTTCTTATAGAAAACATTGATTTCGGGCGGGGTCGATGGAAATGGTAGTCGGACTTGATATTGGAACCAGCTGTATACGCGTTGTTATCGGTGAAAGTGATGAAAACGGTGCGCTTAAAATTGCCGGAACTTCACATGAAAAATCCGTAGGAATGCGTAACGGTAACATTGTTAATATTGAAGCCGTTGCCGCTTCAATCCGCAGGGCGGTGGAAAATGCGGAACAAAATGCCGGAATGGATGTGCGTTCCTGCTATACGGCGATAGGAGGCGATCAGATTGAAGGAATTAACGCATCAGGTAAAGTTGCCGTTTCTCCTAAAGATAACCGCCCTCGTGAAATTGATAGGGGCGATATTGAACGTGTAAGGCAGTCTGCAACGGCAGTTCCGCTTTCTCTTGACCGCGAAATACTTCATGTCATAACGCAGGACTATATAGTTGATCATGTTTCCGGCATAAAAGAGCCTCTGCATAGATTGGGAGTTTGTCTTGAGTCGGCGGTTCATATCGTAACTGCTTCAACTACTACCATTCAAAATGTAAATGCGTGTATAAACCGTGCAGATTTATTGGTTGACTGTATTATGCTTAAAACCATTGCGGCAACAAAAGCCGTTGCAACTTCCGATGAAGAAGAGCTCGGTTCGATAATTATAGATTTGGGTGCGGGTTCTACAGATTTTCTTATTTTGCTCAAAGGTGCGCCGGTTTATACCGGTTCCATTCCTATAGGCGGCAATATCGTTACTAACGATATTGCAATCGTAAAAGGTATTTCCGTTGCGGAAGCAGAACACATAAAAGTCGAAGCCGGCGTATGCTGGGACGGTTGTGTTCAACAAGGACGCAAAGTCATAATCGGAGGACTGGGCGGAGGACGTCCCCCTGAGGAAATGGAACAACAGGAGCTTTGCAATATAATTTCTCCGAGAATCGAAGAAATTTTCAACATGATTCGTGCCGAAATAATCAGAAAAACGACTATAACGGATTTGTTCGGAAACATAATTCTAACCGGCGGCGGCGCAAAAATGGACGGAGTTATCGAAATTGCGCAAGAAGTTTTTGATGTAGATGCGGTAAGAATCGGTCGTCCGAAAAAATTAGGCGGAATAGAAGAAGATTATGAGGGACCGGAATGGGCTACTGCGGTCGGTTTGATACTTTCCGCCGAAAACGAAGCGGATTCCGTCAAATTTAAACGGAAAACATCCGCTTCGGATAATAAGAGCGGTGATAATATATTAAAAAAAATATTTAATTCTTTATTTTAGAACTTCATGGGGTTGGGAGGAACTATATGGAATTCGAAGTTATCAATGAACAAGGGTCAGGGCTTAATGAGGTGAGTCCTACCGTCATTAAAATTATAGGCTGCGGCGGAGGCGGTTCAAGTGCGGTCGGAAGAATGATAGAAGCGGGCGTGTCGGATGTCCAATTTATTGTTTTGAATACCGACTTGCAGGCTTTAAGCAAATCTCCGGCTCAGTATAAACTTGCCATCGGGCAAAAATTGACGGGCGGACTCGGAGCCGGCGGAAATCCTGCCGTCGGAGAAAGTGCCGCAAAAGAAGATGTTGAAAAGATAAGAAATATCGTAAAAGGCGCGGATATGATAATTATCACGGCAGGAATGGGCGGCGGTACCGGCACAGGCTCCGCTCCTATCGTTGCGCAAATTG
The DNA here is from genome assembly GCA_963548875.1 of uncultured Treponema sp. Classification (GTDB taxonomy): domain Bacteria; phylum Spirochaetota; class Spirochaetia; order Treponematales; family Treponemataceae; genus Treponema_D. The sequence continues at coordinate 15,329 of CAUUVZ010000024.1, forward strand.
CCCGCGAAGAAGGCGCACTTGCGATTGCGGTCGTTACAACTCCGTTCGTGTTTGAAGGTTCTGTCCGCATGAATTATGCACAGGCGGGCATTTTAAAACTCAAAGAGCAGGTAGATTCTCTCATCGTTATTCCGAACGAGCACGTTTTAATGTCTTGCGACGACAATGTTACATTTAAACAAGCGTTTCAGATGGCGGACAGCGTGCTTTGTAACGGCGTACAAGGCGTATCCGATATAATTACAAAAACCGGAGCCATAAACGTGGATTTTGCTGACGTTTGCACCGTTATGAAAGGAAAAGGCGAGGCTCTATTGGGCGTAGGGCAGGGTGAAGGCGAAAACCGCGCAGTTGATGCCGCATCAGGTGCGATAAAAAATCCTTTGCTTGAAAACCGGCAAATAGACGGAGCTAAAAATATTCTTATAAATATTACCGGTCCCGATGATTTACGAATGCAGGAAGTTCAGGAAATAGTGAATGAGATAAAGGCTTCCGCGAGCAAAGACAGCCATATTTTCTGGGGACAGGTTATAAATCCCGATATGGACGGAAAAGTGTCGGTAACGGTAATTGCGACCGGTTTCGATTCAGGCGATAATCAAGCCCAAGTCTCTCAATCTCCGGAAAATAATAGTGTTGAATTGCCTGCCGGTAAGAATAACGATACGTATTCGACCGAAGAATTTAATAATCTGATGTCGGTAAAAAAGATTTCTTCCGAGTCTCCCGATGTTCTTTTTAATCCCGATGATGCAGGACAACAGCAAGACGTCAACAAGGCGGCTTTCGGTTCCGATTCGGGAAATGTTCCGCAATCGGATATAAATCCCAAGCAGTACGGTTCGATGAAATCTCGTAATTATGATCCGTCGGATTATTCCGTACCTGCTTTTTATTTGAAGCGTGATGGACGTTCCAGAACAATCAGTTTCGACAGAACGAAAAATTAGCGATTTGCTTGAACGGTTTTATACGGATTTGCTGCTTGTCGGGCGGCACTCCGAAGAAACCGCCGGCACGTATAAGATTTCCGTCGCTTATCTTTTGCAATGGTGCGTAAAAAAAAGAATTAAACTTTCTGCACTGACAGTGCAGAATCTTTTTTATTATCTTATGGAGCGGAAAACTGGCGGCTGTAATACCGCGACTCTTGCAAAAGATATATCCGCTCTTCGCGCTTTCGGGGCATATCTTGTGCGCCTTAAAATATGGACGGAAAACATTGCCGTTCTTCTTGAGCGTCCAAAATCATCATTTATCCTGCCTAAAGTATTGTCTGTGGCGCAGGTTGAACAACTGCTTGCAGCCGTAGATTCGTCTACCGTGCTTGGAAAACGCGATGCTGCGCTTTTTGAAATGATTTATTCATGCGGTTTGCGTATAAGCGAAGCGGCTGATTTGCGTGTTGAAAATCTTCACTTGAATGAACGTTTTATAATCGTTTACGGAAAAGGCGGAAAAGAGCGCATGATTCCATTCGGAAGCCGCGCAAAGGAAAAACTTGAAATTTATCTGTCGGAATCTCGTCCCGTCCTTGCCGGAAAAAAAATCATTCCTCAAGTGTTTTTAAATTTCCGCGGCGGAGCAATTTCGCGCAAAGGAATATGGAAACGTTTTCAGGAGCTTGAAGTTATTTCCGGCGTAGATTCAAAAGTTCACACTTTACGACATTCTTTTGCAACTCATCTTTTATCGGGCGGGGCTGATTTGCGCTCTGTTCAAGAACTTTTAGGACATTCGGATCTTGCTACAACTCAAATTTATACCCATATTGACGGTAAAGAACTTTCTGCTTATCATAAAAAATACTTTCCTGGTCATAATTATAAATCTTTAGATGAAACTGAAAAAAATGGAGATTGATATGAAAAATAAAACGATTTTTGCAGTGCTTTTCGGTATTATTGTTTTGCTGTCTTCCTGCGGTGTATCAAATAAACGCATAATCCGCCTTCAAAAAATGGAAGAAAGAGTCGGAAATCCCACCACAATAGAAGAATTGACGAATGCGATTGCAAAATATGATGAAAGAATCGCAGATTTGCAGCTTTCCGAGCAGCAAGTCGGAATATGGTACAAGATTTTAGGGACTCGGTACTTGGACAACAAAATGTACGGAAAAGCCTTAGAATCTTTTCAGACTGCGCTTAAATATTATCCTGACAATCAAAATCTTTACTATTATGTGGGAGTATGCGCAGGTTATATGTCGCATACCGCATTGGATTTTGATGCTTCCGGTAATATGGAAAAACGCTTAAATTATTTGAAACTTGCCGAAAGCGCATATATCCGCGCGATAACCATTGAAGAGCGTTATGCACGGGCTTTATATGCTTTAGGCGTTTTATATGTTTTTGAACTTGACGAAAGCGATAAAGCAATTCCATATCTTGAAAAACTTCTTACAATAGAAACCAGACATATTGACGGTATGTTTGTTCTTGCGCGCGCGTATTATTCAAATTCCGAATTTGATAAAGCTGCCGCCCTTTATGATAAAATTATTGCGACAACAAAATCCCCTGAAAAAAAGGCGGAGGCTGAAGCTAATAAAAAGATTGTTTTAAATGTTTCCTATGGAATGTAAGCAAAATAATCTTGAATTTCTTGTTTCTGTTGCAAGAATAAGCTTTTTATCGCTTGCGGAAAAAATAAATTTATTGAAAAATATTGACAGTGCTTCTTCTCTTGCGTTACTTTCTATAGATGAAATCGGTGCGATATGCGGTCGTTCATTGCGCATAAAAAAATGGGACGGTAATCGAAACCTTTGTGAAGCCGTACGTGAGGCTAAAATAATCGAAGCAAAGAAAATAAGATTCGTGCTTTATACGGATGCATTATATCCGTCTTTGCTTCGAGAAATTCCCGACGCTCCGTTTATGCTGTTTTACATAGGCGATATTTCGATTCTTTCAGGAAAGACCGTTTCGGTTGTGGGAACCCGCCATGTAACGCCGGACGGAAGGGCAGCCGCACATGATTTTGCTTACGATGCTGTAAATAACGGTGTTACTGTTGTTTCGGGGCTTGCGTTCGGGGCGGATGCGGCGGCTCATTCCGGTGCAGTAGACGCATACTTCGATTCGATTGAAAGAGGCGACGGTAAAGCCGCTTCCGGAAAAACCGCAGCCGTTTTACCTTGCGGATGCGATACGGTTGTTCCTAAATCGAATGCGAGGCTTGCGCATAATATTTTGCGTTCCGGCGGCTGCATTTTAAGCGAATACGTTCCCGGAACGGAAACTATGCCGTGGAGATTCGTGCAGCGTAATAGAATAATCGCCGCATTATCTCCGGCAACTGTTGTTGTTCAAGCGGGAAACGGAAGCGGTGCGCTTATAACCGCCCAGTATGCGCTTGAATATAATAGGGAGCTTATGTTTCATGCGGCAGCTTTGTCCGAATCTGCAAGGAAAACCGGAGAAGCGTCTTTAAGGCGGCTTCAAAAAGATTTTGCGCTTGGGAATATTTCCCGCTCAAAGCTTGAAAACAGCCCGGAAAGATTTCTTGAATCCGGTGCGCCGGTTATAAAGGATTACAAAGATTTCTGTGTCTGTCTAAAAGAACTTCCGGGCGGACATAGCTGTACAATAAAAAGTGACGGTCAGTTGGAACTGCCTGTTATTTAGTGAGGATTTATATGGCTGAAAAGAAAACCGCTTTAAAAAAATCGAAAGTAGACTCTACCCTTGTTATAGTCGAATCTCCTGCAAAAGCCCATACAATCGAAAAATATTTAGGTCCGGGCTATACGGTTAAAGCTTCTATGGGGCACCTTATCGATTTACCTAAATCGAGACTTGCCATAAACGTAGATGACGGATTTAAGCCCGAATACATAACCGTCCGCGGGCGCGCCAAACTTTTAAAAGAACTTCAGCATGATGCAAAAAAATCGACGCAAATACTGCTTGCAAGCGATAATGACCGTGAAGGAGAAGCTATTGCATGGCATTTGAACAATGCTTTAAAAGAAAAGACCGACGCTCCCATTCACCGTATCGTGTTTAATGAAATCACTCCGCTTGCGATAAAAGAATCCGTAAAGCATCCCGGTGAAATAGTTGAATCCAAAGTAAATGCGCAGAAAGCGCGGCGAGTCCTTGACAGGCTTGTCGGTTATAATTTAAGTCCGCTTTTGTGGAATAAAGTAAAAAACGGACTTTCCGCCGGGCGCGTTCAGTCTGTTGCGCTGCGTCTAATCTGCGAACGTGAAGAAGAAGTGGAAAATTTTCTGCCGGAAGAATATTGGACTCTTGATGCGGATTTTATAAAAGGCAAGACAAAATTTACCGCTCAGCTTGTTTCATATAAAGGGCAAAAGGCTGAACTCAAAAATGAAGAAACCGTAAACTCGATTATCGAGCAGATTAAAAATTCGTCCTGCACTGTGTTAAATATAAAGAAAACCGATAAAACCGTGCGTCCTAAGGCTCCGTTTACTACCAGTAAGCTGCAGCAAGCGGCGGCGAACAGACTTGGATATACGTCTCGTAAGACTATGCAGATTGCTCAACAGCTTTATGAAGGAATCAACATAGGCTCTAACAGAGTCGGACTTATCACTTATATGCGTACCGATTCCGTGCGTATTTCTTCCACCGCGCTTGAAGATGTCCGCGCATGGCTTTTAAAAAATTATCCGAATGAAGTACCGCCGTCTCCGATTGAATATTCTGTCGGTAAGGGCGCGCAGGACGCGCATGAAGGAATCCGTCCGACGTATACCGAATATACGCCGGATTCTGTAAAAGAATATCTTACGCGCGATCAGCTTCGTCTTTATACGATTATATGGGAACGTTTCGTTTCCAGTCAGATGATTAATGCAACGACGACGACTACAAGTGCGGAAATATCGGCAGGAGATGCCGTATTCCGTGTGAGCGCAAGTAAAATTACCGAAAAAGGTTTTTATAATGTTATAAAACTTTTGTCTTCAAAAGAAGATAAAACCGGCAATCTTCCTGCGCTTAAAATCGGAGAGGAAATAAAGTCGGATAAATTTTATCCCGAACAGCATTTTACTCAAGGACCGGCTCGCTATACCGATGCTTCAATCGTTAAAACTCTTGAGGAAAAAGGAATCGGTCGCCCTTCAACGTATGCTCCTATTATTTCCGTTTTGCTTGACCGCTATTATGTTACGCGTAGCAATAAGCAGCTTGTTCCTACACAGCTTGGGCGCATAATATGCAAGATTTTAGTTGAATCTTTCCCCGAAGTTATAAACGAACATTTTACAGCAGAAGTTGAAAACGATCTTGATAAAGTTGAACAGAATCAGCTTGTTTGGAATTCCATGTTGGACGGATTTTATAAACCGTTTAAAAAGCGCGTTGAAGAAGTTATGGAAACTCAAGCCAGTATCAAGGGAACGTTGGATGAACCTACCGATAAGATTTGCGATAAATGCGGCCGCCCTATGGTAAAAAAATTGGGACGGTTCGGATTTTTTCTTGCGTGTACAGGATTTCCGGAGTGCCACAATACGCGCTCTATTCCGCTTGCAAAATGTCCGATGAAAGACTGCGACGGCGAAATTGTTGCCAGAAAAACGAAAGGTCGCGGAAAAGAATTTTACGGCTGTACGAATTATCCAAAATGCAGTTTTATCAGTCATTTTAAGCCGATTGATCAATATTGCCCCAAATGCGGCTGGTTTTTAGTAGAAAAATACGATAAGAAAAACGGCTCGTATAAATCATGTATAAATCCTGACTGCGATTATCTGCATTCTGCGGAAGACGAAGATAAATTGATTGCCGCACATGACGAGCCGCAGGAAGATTGAATTCGATGTCGGAACGCAATTCATTAAATCTTAATGCTCTTGTTTCGGAATTCATAGTTTATATTGAATCCGTGCGGACTTTATCTCCGAATTCCGTTACCGCATATAAGAACGACCTTGAATATTTGGAAAAATTTCTAGGAGAAGACAAAAATATTTCTTCCGTAAACGCGGAGGAAATTAGGTTTTGCATAGCGCGGCTTTCAAAAGAAGGGAAAGCGGCTTCTTCGGTGAACCGATTTATCGCGGCGGTAAGAAGTTTTTTTGGATATTGCCGAAGATTCGGGTACATACAAGTAAATCCTGCGCTTGAAATAAAAACTGTCCGCGCTCCGAAATATATGCCGCGCTTTTTAACCGGCGCGGAAATAGATGAATTATGTGCAGAGCCGCGTAAAAACGAACTTTTATGGGAAACGCGTGATGCGGCTATTTTTGAAATGCTTTATTCGTCAGGATGCCGTGTAAGCGAACTTGCCGCGCTTAAAAAATCCGATTTCGGTGGAGATTTTTCTTCCGCAATAGTTAAGGGTAAAGGAAGCAAAGAGCGCCGCGTTTATTTTGGTGAAGATGCGCGGAATGCTTTGCAGACATATCTTTTTGATAGGAAAAAACGTTTTTCAGCCGCGCACATAACGGATGAAGAAAAGGCTGTATTTGTCAACCAAAAGGGCGGGGCGTTGACGGCAGGCGGCATACGCTGGATTCTTGCGCGGTATACCGGCGCGGAAGGTACGGGAAGGCACGTTTCTCCGCACGCATTCCGTCATACTTTTGCGACCGCGATGCTTGCAGGCGGAGCTGATGTCCGCGTTGTTCAAGAGATGCTGGGGCATTCAAGCATTTCTACAACACAACGTTACACACACATAACAACTGAAAGGTTAATCGATATTTATAATAAAGCGCATCCGCATGGAGGAATAAAAAACGATGAGTGAAGAATCTCAGAAAATTCGAAGTACGACGGTTATCGCAGTCAAAAGGAACGGAACTGTTGCAATGGCAGGCGACGGACAGGTTACGATGGGTAACACCGTAATGAAAAGCAATGCGCGGAAAGTCCGCCGTATGTACGATGGCAAAGTGCTTACGGGTTTTGCCGGTGCAACTGCCGATGCGTTTACGCTTTTTGATAAATTTGAAGACCGCTTAAAAGAATATGGCGGCGATATAACCCGTGCTGCTGTGGAGCTTGCAAAAATGTGGCGTACAGACCGTTCTTTGAGCAAACTTGAAGCATTGTTGCTTGTCGCCAACAAAGATAAAATTTTGCTTATTTCCGGAAGCGGAGACGTTATAGAGCCTGAAACCGACATTCTTGCAATCGGTTCCGGCGGAAATTATGCTTATGCCGCCGCGCTTGCATATATGGAGTCTTCAGATTTGAGTGCTCGTGATATTGCCGAGCGCAGCTTAAAAATTGCCGGAAACATTTGCATTTATACGAATAATCACATAACAGTGGAGGAACTTTAATTGTCGGATATAAATAATGAAAAATCTTTAATTTCACCCGATACGGAAATTCGGATAACCGAAAATCCGAATGATTCTTTGACGCCTAAGCAAATAGTCGAAAAACTTGACCAGTATATCATCGGTCAGACAAAAGCTAAGCGCGCGGTTGCTGTCGCATTGCGCAACCGCAGCCGCCGATTAAAACTTTCAGAAGACATACGTGATGAAGTTGCGCCGAAGAACATTTTGATGATTGGACCGACCGGTGTCGGAAAAACGGAAATCGCCCGCCGTCTTGCAAAACTTTGCGGCGCACCGTTTTTAAAAGTTGAAGCTACGAAGTACACGGAAGTCGGATACGTCGGGCGCGACGTTGAATCGATGGTGCGCGACTTGATGGCGATCGGATTTAACGACGTAAAAGCGGAAATGGAAGAAGCACTTCGAGACAAAAGTGTCGGTATTGTTGAAGAAAAGCTGCTTGATTTGCTGCTGCCCGGAAGCGGGAAAAAAGACGAAGAGACCGAAACGCCTTCACCTGAACTTCCGCTTGAAGAAAGTGCGCAGTCCACGCGCGAAAAATTCCGCGCAATGCTTCGTGAAGGAAAACTTGAAAAGCGCGAAGTTGAGCTTTCTGTCCCCCGTTCAATGAATCTTCCGAATGTGGAAATTATTGCAGGCGGCAGCATGGAAGATTTCCAGAGCGGTATGCAGAGCATTGCGAATATGTTTTCAGGCGGACGGCAAAAACGTCGAACCGTAACAATAAGTGAAGCCCGCAAAATCATAAGCGAGCAAACTTTGGACAGCATGGTGGATACGGATAAAGTCGCCGATGCCGCCAAACAGCGCGTTGAGCAAAGCGGCATAATTTTTATCGATGAAATTGACAAAATTGCCGTTAAGGGCGAATCTCATGGGCAGGATGTCAGCCGCGAGGGTGTTCAACGCGATATTCTCCCGATTGTTGAAGGCAGCAATGTCAACACAAAATTCGGCGTTATAAATACGACACATATTCTTTTTATTGCGGCAGGTGCGTTCAGTCTTGCAGCTCCCAGCGACCTTATCCCCGAATTACAGGGGCGTTTTCCGCTCCGCGTGGAGCTTGATTCCCTGCATAAAGAAGATTTTAAACGCATTCTCCAAGAGCCGAAAAACTCTCTTGTGCGGCAGTATACTGCCCTGCTCGGCACGGAAGGTGTAACAATCGAGTTTACCGAAGATGCGATTGACCGCATGAGCTTTATCGCTGAAGACGTAAACAGTCGCAGCGAAAACATAGGTGCCCGCCGCCTGCATACGATTATGGAAAAGCTGCTCGACGAAATCTCGTTCAGCGCGGATGAACACTCAGGTGAAACCGTAAAAATCGATTCTTCCTACGTCGATGAAAAACTCCGCGATATAGTTTCCGACCAGGATTTGTCGCGCTATATTTTGTAGAAGCGTTCGGCAGGATGGGACGTTTTTTCCTGTGAGGGAAAACTGAAAGCGGACGGAAAATCGGATGTATATGTAAAATCGATTTCTGCTGTCCGCTTCAACTTTTGTTGGGCGGCAGAGAAATTACTCTGAAAGACTTAAACTAATTCACCGCCCACCCGAGTTTTGACCAAAGTCAAAACTCGCATAAAAACTTTGGAAGAAAAAGTATCGGGGGCACTTCGAGCACAGCTAGTGCTGCTCTTCGAGCAGGACTGTCGGCACTTTTCGAGCAGCGGTATTGATAAGGTTCGAGCACAGCGAGCGGCACGCTTCGAGCGGGGCGGACAGTAAAACTTGGTTTTACAGATATAATTTAGTTTTCTGTCCGCTTCAAGTTTTCCTTGCCGGAAAACTTGATGAAAAAGTATCGGGGGTGTCGCTTCGGGTGGGACGAATATCACACTCCGAACAGAGTGTACACCGCACTCCGAGCGAGGTATATCTGCCCACTCATTCGGGTGGCACCTGCCCACTCGTTCGAGTGGTACCCACCCACTCGCTCGGGTGGTACCTACGCACTCGCCCGAGTGGCGCCTGCACACCTAAGTTGTATAAACTTCTTAGGGGCAATGTGGAGTTCTCCATACAAATCGATATTCGACCTGTTACGTTTTTTAAAGTTCTGCACGGTTTATGTAGGTTTATAAAATTACTTGCCTTTCAACTTATATTGCAAAATATATCAATTAGTTCATTTTTACGGATATAAAATCATAATTTCGGATTGCGGTTTTAAGAGTCTGTGTTTTATACTCCAAAAGTATAAACGGAAATAAATTTCGTTATTCTAATTTTTGGAGGAAAAATATGAAAAAAACTCTCATTTTGGCAGTTGCTGCTGTTTCAGCTTTGATGTTTGTAAGCTGTTCAAAAAAGACGGAAACTAAACAGACTGCAGCTGATGAAAAAAAACTTATTATCTGCGGTTCAAATACGGAAGCTATGGTTACTTCACTTGTTTCTGTTTTTGAACAGGAAACCGGCATTAAGGTTGAGTATCTTTCAATGGGAACGGGAGAAGCTCTTAAACGTATTGAAACCGAAATTAATAATCCTCAAATTGATGTAATGTTAGGCGGCTCACTTAGTACGGTTAAAATGAAAAAAGATCTGTTTGCAGATTATACTTGTGCGAACGAGAGCAGTTTTTTTGCCGACTATAAAAATGTTGACGGAAATATCACCCGATTTACTACTATCCCGTCCGTAATTATGGTGAACACAGACCTTATCGGCAATATCAGCGTCAAGGGATATAACGATTTACTTAATCCTGCGTTGAAAGGAAAAATTGCCTTTGCTGATCCTCAGCTTTCATCATCCTCATTCGAGCATCTTGTGAATATGCTTTATGCCATGGGAAACGGAAATCCCGATAACGGCTGGGACTATGTTCGGAAATTCATCAAACAATTGGACGGCAAACTTTTGGGAAGTTCTTCCGCAGTTTACAAAGGCGTTGCCGACGGCGAATACACGGTTGGACCTACATTTGAGCAAGGTGCCGTTCAGTATGCGGTAGCAGGCTCTCCTGTAAAAATCATCTATATGGAAGAAGGCGTAATCTTTAGATGCGACGGTGTTTATATCGTAAAAAATTGTCCTCATCTTGAAAGTGCAAAAATATTTGTTGATTGGGCAACAAGCAAACAGGCTCAAACAATTTTAAGTGAGTCTCTTAATCGCAGAAGCATTCGTAAAGATGTGCCTTCTCCGTCAAATATGGAAAGCATTTATAACATAAATGTAATCACTGACGATGAAGATTATTCTTCGGCACACAAAGCCGAATGGATTCAGAAGTTCAAAGATATCTATACTGAATAGAAAATCTAAGGCGGTTTTGCACTGTTTTTGCGCAGAACTGCCTTTCGTATACTTGTTGGACTGTAATTTTTCGACAAGATAAAATTTTGGGAGAACTTTATGAAAAAGACAATCTTATTTTTTGTGTTGACGGCAGTCGCCTTTGCTTTTACCGGATGTAATAAAAAAAATGTGCAGATGAATGCAAAAGAGACTAAAGGCTCACTCATAATCTACAGTCCGCTCACAGAATCAATGATTACTTCTATGACATCCTTGTTTGAAAAGGAAACAGGAATCAAGACCGAATGTCTTGCAATGGGAACAGGTGATGCTCTAAAGCGAATCGAAACCGAAGCAAATTCTCCGCAGGCGGATATTTTGTGGTCGGGAACAATCGGAACCGTAAAAAGCAAGGGAGCATTCTTTGCCGATTATACTTGCAAGAATGAGGATGCATTTTACGAACAGTACAAAAACACGGAAGGAAACTTGACACGTTTTGACACGATTCCATCCGTTTTGATGGTTAATAAAAATCTGATAGGAAATATAAGTATTAAAGGGTACAAAGATCTGCTTAACCCCGCATTAAAAGGAAAAATAGCTTTTGCAGATCCGCAGGCTTCTTCATCTTCTTTTGAGCATTTGGTGAATATGCTTTACGCGATGGGAAACGGAGACCCTGAAAACGGCGGTTGGGATTATGTATCAAAGTTTATTGCTCAACTTGACGGTAAGGTTTTGGGAGGTTCTTCCGCTGTGTATAAGGGGGTTGCGGACGGAGAATATACCGTCGGACTTACGTTTGAGCAGGGGTCTGCTCAGTATGTGGGTGCAGGTGCTCCTGTTGAAACTGTCTACATGGAAGAAGGTGTTATTTTCCGCGGTGACGGTGTTTATATCATAAAAAATTGCCCTAATGAAAAAAACGCACGGATTTTTGTTGATTGGCTTACCGGCAAGGATGTTCAGGAATTTATGAATACAACTCAGTATCGCCGTACCATAAGAAAAGATGTTCCTGCTACAGGAGCAATGGCTTCAATGGAAACAATCAATGTTATAACCGATGACGAAACTTATTCTTCAGCTCACAAGGCAGAATGGATTAGAAAATTTAAGGATATTCTTACAAAATAGCAAAAAAGGAAAGCGATAGGTTCTATTCTGTGCGGATTTTTTTCCGCCTGCTTTTCGAGGAGAAATTGAATGAGCGTGTCTATAAATGTTGACCATGTAATAAAAGCGTACAAGGACAATCCGGAACATCCTGTCATTCCGGATTTGTCGGTGCAGATTAAAAATGGAGAATTTTTTACGCTTCTTGGACCTTCAGGATGCGGAAAAACGACACTTCTGCGTATGATTGCCGGGTTCAACAGTATCGAAGGCGGAACAATCGCCTTTGATTCTCAGGTAATAAATGATATTCCTGCCCACAAACGAAACATAGGTATGGTTTTCCAAAGCTATGCAGTTTTTCCTCATCTTACTGTGCGGCAAAATGTTGAATATGGTTTAAAAATCCGCAAAGTCGAAAAGTCCGAGCTTAAAAAGCGCGTTGATGAAGTCTTAAAGTCGGTAAAAATAGAGGAATATCAAGATAGACTTCCGGAGAGACTTTCCGGCGGGCAGCAGCAGCGAGTTGCCCTTGCACGTGCGATTGTAATTCATCCGCAGGTACTTTTGATGGATGAACCGCTTTCAAACCTTGATGCAAAGCTTCGAATCGAAATGCGCAGTGCAATTCGTGAAGTTCAAAAGCAAATCGGCATTACGACGGTATACGTAACACACGATCAGGAAGAGGCCCTTGCCATTTCGGACAGAATTGCCGTTATGAAAGACGGTATTATTCAACAAATAGGAAGTCCGGAAGAAATCTACGCAAGACCATACAACACCTTTGTTTCAACATTTATCGGACATTCCAATCTGTTTTACGGCACAGTAAAAAAAGATTCCGGCATTGCCGTTGAATTTGCGAACGGATACAAGATTAAGATGAACAATCTTGATGATTCTGTAGTCGACGGACAAAAAGTTGTAGTTTCAGTACGTCCGGAGGAATTTTCCATTTCCGACAACGGATTGAAATGCAAAATTTCCAATTCCACCTTCCTTGGAAAGTACACGAATTATGTGCTTGATTTTGCAGATGGAATGTGCCTTGAAAATCAGCCCAGCATAGAATTTTCCCAAGATTTGGGACATTCGGAGCATATCTACCGTTCAGGTGACAGTATAAGCCTTGAGCCTAACTCCACAAAAATCAATGTGTTTACGGAAGATATGGCACGCAGCTTGATTAAAGGGGTGAAGAGATTTGCTTAACACAAAAAAAATCAGGTTCGACTTTTGGACCGCCATCACAATCGGCGTGATATGCGTTTTTGCCATGTTTTTGGTTTATCCGCTTTTAACACTCTTTACGAACGGCTTTAAAGATACGGAAACCGGAGTTTTTACGTTTGCTAACTATGCCAGGTTCTTTTCAAGGAAATATTATTTTTCCGCACTCTTGAACTCATTCAAGCTGACGTTCAGTGTAACCTTTTTGGCTGTTCTTTTAGGGCTTCCTCTTGCGTACTTTATGTCGTTCTACAAAATTAAGGGAAAGGCTTTACTTGAGATTATGATTATCGTTTCTATGATGAGTCCGAATTTTATCGGCGCATACTCATGGATTTTGATGTTGGGGCGGAACGGAATTGTAACTCAATTTTTCAAGAACGTATTCGGCATAAAGTTTCCGTCTATTTACGGCTTCCCCGGAATGCTTTTGGTCTTTTCGCTGAAGCTGTATCCGTTTATCTATATGTATGTTTCGGGTGCACTCAAAAAAATTGACGTTGCGCTTAGCGAAGCGGCGGAAAGTCTCGGTTGCCACGGAATCAGAAAAATTTTTACGATAATAATGCCCCTTGTAACGCCTACTGTAGTTGCCGGTGCCTTGCTTGTGTTTATGAACTGCATGGCGGACTTTGGAACTCCTGCCCTTATCGGCGAAGGATACGCGGTTATGCCTACGATGGTTTACTCCGAATTTGTTGGGGAAAGCGGAGGTTCTGCAAATTTTGCGGCAAGCATGGCAACAATCATGGTTTTGATTACTACTGCATTCTTCCTTGTGCAAAAATGGTATGTAAACACAAAGTCGTTTACGATGAGTTCTGTTCGTCCTATAAAGCCTGAAAATCCGAAGGGAATAGGAAGTGTTTTGATGCACGCATACATCTATCTTTTGGCAGGATTTTCCGTGATTCCGCAGTGTGTTGTTATATGGACATCATTCCGTAAGACTCATATGCAGATTTTTGTTGACGGCTATTCATTTGAAAGTTACAAAAGCGTATTCGGAAAGGCGGTTTCGTCAATTTCAAACACTTATGTATACGGTCTTATAGCTATCTTTGCAATCATTTTTATCGGAATGCTTGTTGCGTATCTTTCCGTTAGACGCAAGAGTTGGCTTACAAATCTTATAGATACGGCTGCTATGTTTCCGTACATTATTCCGGGTTCGGTTTTGGGTATTACGCTTTTACTTGCTTTCAACAAAGGGGCAGTGGTACTTTCCGGAACTGCTGCAATAATAATAATTTCCCTTGTTATACGGCGTATGGCGTATACACTGCGTTCAAGTTCCGCAATTTTGTACCAGATAAGTCCAAGCATGGAAGAAGCTGCGATAAGTCTTGGAGATTCTCCTTCAAAATCGTTCTTCAAGGTTACTGCAAAGATGATGATGCCGGGTGTTCTTTCCGGTGCGATTTTGAGCTGGATTACGCTCATAAATGAATTGAGTTCTTCGGTTATGCTGTATACGGCGAAAACCAGAACGATGTCCGTGGCAATCTACAATGAGGTTGTCCGCGCAAGTTACGGAACGGCAGCGGCACTTGCTTCGATTCTTACGCTGACAACGGTTGTTTCACTTTTGGTGTTCTTTAAGGTTTCGGGAAGCAAAGATGTAACAATGTAAAAACCGTAAAATTTCCTCCTTTGTTACGGTTTTTATGAAAATGCTACAGCCTTGACTGTTTGTAAACATCGGCAGTCAAGGTATCTTGTTTTGTGCATAATTTATAAATCAGCAATAAAATATATGGCGGCGTTATGAAGAGTCTTAGAGTTAAATTGATGTTTATGTTTATATTCTCTAATTTTCTTATATTGATTATGCTTGGTTTTGCACTGTACTTTATGACGGCTCACCATGTAGAAAATTCATTTGATGAAAAACTCTCCGATACAGTTTCTCTGATTGATACTTCATTAAACAAATATTTCAACACTTTGGAAGAACTTACACAGTCGCTTTCAAGATTTGAAGTTTTTTCCGAACTTGGCGACAATATTACCAGCTACAAAGACATGAAGTCTTCATTCGGAAAAACAAAGATGATTGCCCATACCGATTATGAAAAACAAGTTTTTGACTTATTGAAGATATATATGGAATCGTTGAGCGACACATTTACGATTTCCGTAGGTTCTCAATCCAATGGAGGTATTATTTCATATCCGCCTATATATTGTCCCGACGGTTATGATGCAAGAAATCAAGAGTGGTATAAGGAGGCTATGGCAGGCAAAGGAAAAACCGTTTTTTCATCTCCTTATAAGACTGCCGGCGGAGAATATGTTATTACCTGTGCAAAATTGATTTATGATAACAAGAAAAAAATCTGCGGGGCAATTTCAATAGATGCCGATTTAATTTATCTTTCGGATTTTATACGTAAATCTCAAGGGACTGGAAATTCCTTAATACTATTAGTTGATACGGACGGAAAGATAATAGCCCATTCTTCCGATCCTCAAATGATTTTTAATTCCGTGACAGCTCTTAATGTACCTGCGCTTAATATCGGGAAACTTGCGGAATTGTTAAATGGAAATAAAGCTCTCTATACATTTGATGGAAAGTTATCCGGTTTTTCAATGTTCCCTTCAAAAATTACAGCGGCTGATTTTAACTATCTTGTGATAACTCCTGTGAGTGAATACAAAAAAGAATCCGTTATGATTCTTCGTGTTATTGTAATTGCCGTTTTACTGTCTTCGCTGATTCTCGTGATTGTTGCCGTTGCTGTTGCCGGCGGAATATTCAATCCGATAAACAATGCTGTGAAAGCCATGCGAAATATTTCCGAAGAAGACGGAGATTTAACGGTACGTCTTCCTGTTAGAGGTAAAGATGAGATAAGTTTGCTTTCATTTTATTTTAATCAGACTATCGAAAAGTTACGTCTTGCAATCAAAATGCTTGGCGAGGGTACGCTGAATATTCATAAAACGGGGACTAGTCTTGCGATAAATATGACGGAAACAGCTGGCTCTGTTTCGGAAATAGGTATGAATATTGAAAATGTAAAGCACGAAGTATTGAATCAGGGAGGAAGTATAGTTTCGATAGGCTCGTCCCTTCAGACAATGTTAAGAACTATTGAGGAGCTTGACGGTCATATAAAAAGACAAACCGAAACAATAGGAGAGTCTTCCGGCTTTATAAAAGAAACCGTTGCTGGGATAAAAGAGGTTATTCTCATTATTCAATCTAATTTAAAAACTCTCGAAGAATTGAATAAAGCAACAGACAGCGGAAAAAATGTTATTTCAGATACTGTTGCGCTTAGCAATGCCGTTCTTGAAAGTTCCGACATTCTTTTGGAAGCAAGTTCCGTGATTCAGAGCATAGCAAACCAGACTAATCTTCTTTCAATGAATGCGGAAATTGAGGCTGCTCACGCAGGTGAGTTTGGAAAAGGATTTGCTGTTGTTGCTCAGGAAATCAGAAAACTTGCCGAAGATTCTTCTTCTCAAGGCGGAAAAATCAGCGGTCTTCTAAACGATTTAAAAGAAAAAATCGAAAAGGTTAGTTTTTCGGCATTGAAGGCACAAAATGAATTCCTTAACATAACAGAACTCG
>CAUUVZ010000025.1:0-31452 GCA_963548875.1 uncultured Treponema sp.
CGTATCACGAATATCAAGTCTTCCTTACGGACGAAATGGGTCTGGTTTCGGGGACTCTTGAAACTTCAACAGCCTTGAACGAAGCACCTGCGGCAAACATTAACGTAAAGAAGGGAGAATCAGTCGCTTCCACCGACCCACTCATCGGTACATCAAATGGCAATCCCATTCTTATAAAAGAAGAAATAAGTATTCACGGTGCGGAGATTGAAATAAGCAATGTTGCGGGTACGGCCCACTGCACGGTAACGGAAAACGGCACTCAGAAAAGCTATGAAGGAACTTCCGTTATCGTACAGCTTGCCCTGAACGAAGAAAACGAAAAGCTCTATGAACTGGAATATTACACCGACGGCGAGGGATATAAGCCGTCCGCACACAAAACGGTATATTACAAGGTACTAAAACGGCATACGGTAACGTTCAATGCGAAGGAAGGGATGTATGCAGACGGCGCGAATATATACACCGTAAACGCGGCGCATACACTGCCCGTGACGAAGCCTGCTACTTCCAATTCACCGACTCGGAAAGGCTATATTTTCGACGGCACTTGGTATAAAGATACGGCGTGTTCGGCAGGACAAGAATGGAACTTTGAAACCGACACGGTAACAAGCGATATAACGCTCTATGCAAAGTGGACGGCGTGTTCAGACATAGGGTATGAGGTAGCGCACTATCGGCAAAAGATCGCTGATGATGACTATGCGCATTACAAGACAGATGTTTTATCCGGTACTACGGGCGCAACTATCGATGCCGGCACAATCAAGAAAAACTATGAAGGCTTTGATTACGATCACATGTATCCTGCATCCCCGACAATCGCGGCGGACGGCTATACGGTTGTAAAGCTCTATTATAATCGCAAAACATATACGGTAAACTTCAGCGTAAACGGCTTAGGCGGCAGTATCGCTGTAAACTCTGTTACGGGCGGCTCCGGCACTGCAAGCCCTATTACGGTAAAGTACGGCGGCAGCGTAACCTTTACCGCAACGCCCGCTCCCGGCTATGCGGTGGATAGCTGGACGGGTGCTACGGTAGACACATCCAACAACAAAAAGGCAACGCTTTCTAACGTAACCGGCGATACAACCGTAACGGTCAAGTTTAAAAAGGTTTACACCGTAAAATTCAGAGTAGTAGACGGAGAAGGAACATTGAAGGGAAGCTACGACGACGGCTCCTATCACAGCCAGACGGCTCAAAAAGACGGTGTTGAGGTAAAGCTTGAGAACGTTCCGGCGGGGACGCAGGTAAGCTTTGAAGCAACACCCGCTCCCGGTTGGAAAGTTGAAGGCTGGACGCTTGACGGTTCTCCTGTAAGCGCATACGAAAACTATGGCCCTCCCCCCATAACCGGCAATACAATCGTAACGGTCAAGTTTGAGAGGGTGACAACCATACAACACGGCAATAATTTTGCGTGGAAGTTGTTAAAAAAAGTCGTCGAAATCGCTGACGATAATGCCGTTATCACCATAAAGGGTGAAATAAAGGCGTCAGGCCACTATGAGGGAGATTGGGGCCAAATCGAAATAGGCAAAAATCTCACGATAAAGGGCGAAACCGGAGCCGGCACAGACATACTTGACGCAAGCAGTATGAGCCGCATCTTCAAAGTGGAAAGTGGCAAAACGCTCACGCTGGAAAAACTGACGCTCAAAGGCGGAAAGGCAGAGGGGACACAGGATGCGGATAAATATGGCGGCGCGATCTATGCAAGCGGTGCAACCGTCGACATAACAAACTGCACCCTCAAGGGTAACGAGGCGGCTCTGGGCGGCGGTGCAATTTATGCACGAGAGGAAGGCAGTACTGCTTCCACCATAACAATCAGCGGCGGCACTATCGGCGGCGACACAGACGAGGATAAGAACAAGGTAACCAGCAAGTGGCAATTCGGCGGCGGTATCCTTGTAGTGACTGGCTGTACCTTAACGCTTAACAATGTACAGATTATCGGCAACGAGGCATGGAGAGCCGGCGGTGTGCGCGCAAACGAATCAACTGTTACCATGACCAACTGTACTATTAAAAACAACAAGACAACAGGCGACGATGACTCAGGCGGCGGCGTATATACCTTTATGGGAACGCTCACCATGACAGGCTGTACCATTACGGGCAACAAGGCAGACACAAACGGCGGCGGCTTAAATGTTGAGGGTACAACGACTAACATCACAAACTGCACCTTTACGGGGAACACCGCAAAGAACGGCGGCGGTATCTATACGAAAAAGATTGAAAGCACCCCCGCCACCGTAACAATCTCAGGCGGCACCATCGGCGGCACGGGTTCTACGGACGCAAACAAAGCGACCGGAACCGGAGATAACGGCAACGGCGGCGGCATTTATGTCGGTGCAGACTGCAAGGTAACACTGCAAAATAACGGCTCCACCGGCTGCACCGTTACGGGCAACACAGCACAGTGCGGCGGCGGTATTGACAATAATGGCACGCTGATTCTCACCAATGCGACTCTTACGGGGAATACGGCAACATTTATAGGCGGCGCACTATACATGTCCTTCGGCTCATCGGGTGAGATGACCGGCGGCAAAATAATAAATAATGAATGCAGCGGCAGCTCCGATGGTGGCGGAGTCTATATACATGCAGGTACCTTTACGCTCAAAAGCGGCGCTTTTATTGAAGGCAACACAGCCCACTATGGCGGAGGAGCTTACGTCAATCAAAATGGAACGCTCATTATAAACGGCGGCTCCATAAAATTGAACAAAGCGCAAAGCAGAGGCGGCGGCGTGTATGTAAGCGGAAACAGCACGAAGAGAGGCACGCTCCGCATGATTCAAGGCGATATCTCAGGCAACGGCGCGGGATGGAACGGCACCTCGTACACCGGAACGGGAGGCGGCGTGTACAACAGCGGCGTCTTTGAAATGACCGGCGGCGAAATAAAAGACAACAAGGCAGAGACGGGCGGCGGTGTGTATTTCTCGGAGGGCACCTTTAATATGAGCGGCTCCGCAGTCGTTACACCCTCTACCGGATTAGAGGCGAATGTTAAGGGTAAAAACGATGTGTACTTGAAGACCGGACAGGCGATAACCGTGAACAGCACTTTGTCAAACGCACACGCCGCACGTATTACGCCACAAAGCTACATGGAACGGGTAGTGCTTGAAGCTGGTTCCGACGTAACGCTCGCAAATGAGGTAGGTAAGTTCACGGTAACACCGCCTAATCCGCCAATGCCGTGGTATATCGACAGCAGCGGCACTCTAAAAGCTCCCGACACTGTAACTGTCGCAAACGGTACCCAGTTACGCGATGCCATTCAAAATGCACAAGTCGGCAAACCCCTCGTCATCACGGTAACACAAGCCTTCTCCACTACTGAAAGCTTCAAAATCCCAAACGGAAAAAACATAACCATCAAAGACGACGGTACATCAAGAACACTTAAGTGCCCACATATACAGGATAAGCATAAGTTTTTCCTTGTAGAAAGCGGCGGTAAGCTTACCTTGCAGGGAAAGATAACACTTGAAGGAGAGTCTAACGTCAATGATGAACAGCATGCCCTCTATGTGGAGCAAGGCGGCACTGCCGAGATTAAAGGCAATGTAGAAATTAAAGATTTTAAGAATAATGGCGAGGCATGCGTATACACAAACGGAACGCTTATTATGTCCGGCGGAAAAATAACAGGTAACCGTGCCCGTTTCGGCGGCGGTGTATTTATTTTCGATGATGGAATTTTTGAGATGACAGGCGGAAGCATAGAATATAATAGTGTAGTTTCAGACGGCAGCGCCATGCGGATTAGAGGTATTTTTAACTGGTGGGGCGGTACTATTCAGAATAATACCATTAGTAATCCGGGACCTGGTAGAGGAGCTCTGTATATAGACAGCAACGGAAAGATTAATAATCCCTACAATTTTACAGCGAGTTAAGGCGAAGTCGCCGTAAAACATTATCGGGGAACTTTGTGCGTGCTGCAAATCCCGTAAAATACAGGCGGTGCAGAGACACGCACAAAGTTTTAACTTGAGGCGGCAGCCGGGAAAAAATCCGGCAGCCGCCTTGCTTTTTTAGGCGCAGAGGGACGGCGGGCGGGGGAACACCTCGCATAATGCGGAACAGACATTCCGCCTCGCACGAAACGCAATATAGGCGGCATAAGGTAAGTTTTATTTCTTGACAATATAAAACTTATGATACAAATCTAAAAAAACAATATGGAATACGTCCGGATTTAACTGAAATTTTTCAATATCGTTTTTGTCGATGACAAATCCTATTAACCGTTGGTCTCCTTCCAGTCTGAATCTAGCCCAGTTTACTCCTGCCGGGACATGCTTCGGATGAAAAAAGTTTGATTTAGACTTAGGCGGGAAGTCTTCATAAACGGCTAATACTTTACCGTCCGCTTCCCAATGGGAACGGTTTTCCTTTGAATACCATTTAAGCTTTTCCATTATTTTAGAAAATTGTTCTACCGTTAAATCCGAGAATCTTTGTCCTTGCTCGTTATCCAAAAAGCTGAAATTAAACGATAATAAGCCTTTTAGTGTTTTATAAGAAGTTTCTACACTTTCTTTCGGGAAACGGGCTAATCTTTTTTCTTTTTTTATATTTTCATGCTTCAATTTTAGGATATCCTCCCAACAGATGCTTTCTATACGGCGCGGATACCTTTCTGTCATTCCTCAAAATGTTTGTATCAGGCTCATCAAGTCTATAGCCGAAACTTTCTCCGTTTTCTTTTTCAAACAAGTAGGTTCTGTATTTTCCTAAAATATCAAGAATATCGGGATTTACACTCGTAAAAATCATTTGTGCATTCTTAGGATTTGATTTCGGTTCCGTAAAAAGGTTTATTAAGTGAGGCAAAATATCGGGATGCAAATTAATATCGAATTCATCAAGAAGCAAAACACCCCCGGATTTCAAATTTTGATAGTAAGAAAGCAGATTTGTATAAAGTGCTTTTGTGCCTGTAGATTCCGAATTTATTCCCAATTTATATTCGGCGTTTTCATTTTCATGAGAGAAAAGAGGAAAATATATCTTATTATTTTTTTCATCTTCGCGGCATGAAATCGTAATATCTACGATTCCCGTGTCGAACCTCCTGATTAGGTCTTTAGTAAAATTTAAAGCGTCTTGATCGTGAAAATACATTTTGGAAATTACAGGTACGTCCCTGCTTATTTCATAACGTAATCCCGTATAAGTAACATTGATTATATTTTTAGCAAAAAAAGTATAAATGTCTTCTATTTCCTGTATTACATATTGATGAAGTGTACTGATAAAAGAGGCATTATTTCTTAAAATAATTTTATTTTCATTGTTGTAAAGTTTATTTATGCCAATCTCATTATTGTTGCGTTCAAACAGGATTTCTTCCGTTGTGTTTCTAATTACAAGAAGAGTTTCTTTTTCAACATGATCTTTATATAAAACGGCGTCATAACGGTATTCGCGTCCGTTCCCGGCAATGAATTCAATATAGAATTCGGATGAATCGTTATTATTAAAAAACGAATCGAATAAAATCGGTGATTCGGTAGGATAAAAAAAACTGTTTTTGGCAAAATCGGCGATAAATGCAAAAACCTTTAAAGCATTTGTCTTGCCTGAAGCATTCGCCCCTTCATATCCAAGTAGTAATGAATAGTTTTTGCCCGATGAAACATTCTCAGGAACATATCCGTTTAATCGCAAATCTATATCCAGCCAGTCCTTAAAGCACCAGACGTTTTTTGCTCCGTATCCCAATAACATAAGTTACCTCGCTCGTATCATCGGCGACAATAATGCATTCTTTGGACATTTGTCAATATCAGGCAAATGTGCGTTTCTTCTCTGTCAGTTCCGCTTAAACTAATTTGCTCTTACCGAGTTCTCCCGTCCTCCGCGTACTTTATAAAAGTCGAAATTTTAGGTAATATTTAATCTAAAAGTACAAAACTCTATTGGGGATGCTAAAAAGTGCGGCTGAAATACCGCGCCGCTAAAGGCTGAAGTCAAAAAAACGCCGAAGCGTTTTTTATTTATAGGAGGAATTATGCTTGAAGAATTGAAAATGCCGATTGCAGAGCTTAAAGAAGATATTATGAACGTTTGGGGGCGTCTTTGACTCCGCTTCCATAGAAAAAAAGATTGCGGAAAAGACGGCTCTTACGGAAGAGCCTGCGTTTTGGGACGACCACGCCAAAGCCGAACGCGTTATGTCCGATGTGCGAAAGCTCAAAAAACGCATTGAACCTTGGAAAGAAATGCTTTCGGAGCTTTCGGACTTGGAAGCGATGTTCGAACTTGCCGAAGAAAGCGGAGATGCAGCCGACGAGGACGAAACTCGTAAAATGTTTGATGCCGCAAAGGCAAAGTTTGAAAAACTTAACATATTGAATCTTTTATCGGGCGAAGTAGACCAAAACGATGCGTTTATTTCGATTCATGCGGGGGCGGGCGGTACGGAAGCGGAAGACTGGACTGCGATGCTCAGCCGAATGTATATGCGTTGGGCTGAACGGCATGACTACAAAATCGAAATTGTCGACCAGCTGGAAGCCGAAGGCGGCTTAAAGTCCATCACAATGCAGATTTCAGGCGATTATGTTTACGGTTACTTAAAATGCGAAGCGGGCATCCACCGTCTGGTGCGAATCAGTCCGTTCGACTCGAACGCGCGGCGGCATACGTCTTTTTCAAGTGTGTATGTTTATCCTTTGCTCGATGATTCTATTGAAGTCGATATAAAGCCGGACGATTTACGCGTCGACACATACCGCGCAGGCGGAAAAGGCGGTCAGCACGTCAACAAAACGGAATCTGCCGTGCGTTTTACGCATATTCCTACGGGGATTGTCGTTGCGTGTCAAAGCGAACGCAGTCAGCTTATGAACCGCGCTTCCGCGATGAGTATTCTCAAGTCTAAATTGTACGAGTACTACCGTCAGAAAAAAGAGGAAGAGAATTCCAAATTCAACGGCGAAAAGAAGGATATTTCATGGGGAAACCAGATACGTTCTTACGTTTTTCAGCCGTATACGATGGTAAAAGATCATCGTACAAAGTGCGAATCGGGAAATATTCAGGCGGTGATGGACGGAGATATAGACCAATTTATGGACGCTTATCTTGTTGCAAAATGGAAAGGTCTTCCGATGGATGCGGACGGCGGGGATGAAGTGTAAAGTTTTTCCGAAAAATACGTTTTTTGCACTGTTCCTGTTTGCTGCGGGCTTGGGAAGTTTTGCTGCGGAAGCTAAAAAATGGACTTTGGCTGCGGAAGAGTTTACGTTTACGCAAAGAAATGCGGAGACGCCCGCTTTAAAAGCCGCCGCATCAGCCATTCCGTCCATCATGCTAGAACAAATCACCGAGAATATGAACCGTTTGCCGCGCGCGCAGGAACGGCTTGACCGGAAGCTTTACGAGCTGCAAAAGGAAAGGCTTTCGCTTTTTTTGCAGCTTTCAAATGAAGTTCGTACGCGCGATTCGATTTTTTTGAACGGATATTCAAAGCGTAAGCTGGCTGCAGAAATCAAAAAGCAGGACGGGAAAATTGCGGATATCCAAAAAAAAATAGATGCAAACTTAAAGTCCGCTTTTGAAGAGGAAAGTTTTTTTGATGCGCAAATTGCGGCGGACTTGGAGCGGCAAAAACGGCTCGACGAGGGTGATGTCGTAAGCGAGGAGCGGAAAAAAGAAAACGTTTTTATTTTGCTTTTTAAAGATCTTGCAAAAAAACGTAAAGTGCAGGAGCCGGTTCTTGAAGAAGTCGTAATTTATCAAAACGATTTTTCAAAGCTGTTTGCCGCTCCCGAAGAAACGCGCGCGAAAGGTTATGCAAGTTTTGAATTTGAAAAATCTTGCGTTGACGGCGGAATACAGGGGCTTATAACCGGCAAAATCACTGTGTACGGCTCGTATCTTTCCGCTGCGGTAACCTTGTACGAGTATCCCGGCGCAAGGGAAATAGGACACGCTACGGATGTCGGCGGCGTTGATGAAATAGGTTTTATTGCGAAAAGGCTTGCGTCTTCACTTATTCCGAAAATTTCCGACAGTATGCCGATTGAAATTCAAGTTTCCGTAAAACCCGATGATGCCGCCGCAAAAACCGTTCTTACTGTTGACGATTCCGTTTACCGCTCTATTCCGGAGACGCTTGTGCTGGGCAGCGGCGTTCATACGCTCGGTTTTGAAGCCGAAGGTTATATGTCCGCTTCAACCTCATATTCGTTTACGGGAAACCGGCGTTTTTCGGTCGAAATCGAAATGCGGGAAAAAAAGGACGGCGCGTTTACGCTTGCGCTTAAAAAAGATTTTTCGGGCGACCTTTTTGCCGACGGAGAGCTTGCCGCAAGTTTTAAAAGCGATGAGCGTTTTACTTCCATTAAGATAAACGACGGAAATATTTTGGGGCGTTTTATTTCGGAAGACGGAACGGGCGCGGATTATTTTATTAAAGATTCTCTTGTGGAGGACGGGGCAAAACTTGTTCTCAATGCCAATCCGTTCGACCGCAATGCGTATATCGAAAAACGGCGCAAGCTGATGTATTCTTCTTACAGCGCGCTTATCGTTTCGCTTATTCCGACATTTTATTGCTACGGAAATTATTTTTCCGCAGCCTCCGCTTACAATAAACGATATGACTATTCTTACGAGGATGCCGCAAAGTGGCAGACTGCATCTAATGTAACGACGGGAATCAGTATTGCCTGCGGTGCGTTTTTTGCATACGAGCTGACAAGATATTTGCTTGCGGCAAATACGGTTCTTCCGGCGGAGGCAAAAAAGATGAGTCCGCGGCGGGAGGCGAAAATCCGTGCGAAGGAAGAAAAAGCGCGTGCGGAGATAAAGGCTGAATCCGTGAAAAACGAAGATTCAAATCCGGAAGAACCGGAAATAAATGCCGACTTAGGAGAAGCGGCTGCGGAAAGTGAAGCGGAAAGATAATCCTCATAAATCATTGGCATTTATTTTTTAGTTAGTACAAAAAGCGAAAAAAAGGTATGATAAAAGCATGGGAAAGATGTCATTTGCGCAAAGATTGCGCAGTTTGTTTGTCCGCAGAGAAAATGCGGAATTTTACGATGATTTGACCGATGCGCTTATCGAAGGTGATGTCGGCGCAAAAACCGCTTTTGAAATCACGGAGCTTTTGGAAAAAAATTGCGCCAAACAGCATATTTCAAACGAAAACGGTATTTTGCTTGAGCTTAAAAATATTCTTTTGACATACGTAAAAACTGAAGAATTTTCATTTGTACCGGACAAGACGAATATTTGGATGCTTTTGGGCGTAAACGGAGTCGGAAAAACGACTACCGCCGCGAAGCTCGCATATCATTTTAAGTCCGCAACGGAGAATCTTGTGCTTGCCTCGGCGGATACGTTCAGGGCTGCCGCAATAGAGCAGCTTGCTCTTCATTCGGAAAAAATCGGTGTGCGGGTTGTGAGCCATCAGCACGGAGCCGATCCGGCAGCCGTTGTTTTTGACGCGGCTTCTGCGGTTCAGGCGCACGGCGGCGGACTTGTCATTGCCGATACGGCAGGACGGCTTCACAATAAAGAAAATCTTGTGCGCGAGCTTCAAAAAATCGATCGTATTTGCCGCGAAAAGTCCGGCGACGGCTGTTATAAAAAACTTTTAGTTGTGGATGCAACTACGGGACAAAACGCATTGCGTCAGGCGGAAGCGTTTAATGAAGCCGTCGGCATAGACGCGCTTATTCTTACAAAATACGATTCTACTGCAAAAGGCGGAATTGCACTTTCCATCGGAAAAGAATTGGAGATTCCCGCCGCATTTGTGTGTACCGGTGAAAAATACGCGGACATCGCACCGTTCAACGCGGAAAAATACGTCTCCGAGTTTTTGGGACTTTAGATTGAATTCTTTTTTACGCCGTTTGTCGTTTTTTTGCATATCGATTTTTATCGCTTCTTCTTTAGCTGCAAAAGATTACGATTTTGAATACCGTAATTTTTTCTTTGAACTTTGGCGTTACGAATATACTGGGACTTCCGGCTATCCCGGGATTGAAAAATATTCCGGCGTTTCAAAAACACCTGCTTTTATTGCGGCGGGAACAAAATGGACTTTAAGACTGGGAGCCGCCCGTATAATTGATTTTTTTATGCAGGATTATATCGGCGTTTTTGATGTTTCGATTTTGTACGATGAGGCTTCCGACGACGGACAGTGGCTTGAGTCTATCGATTTATCCGAAACCGATATATTTAAAGTCGATGTACCGGAAGAATTGGATGAGATTCAAAAGGAGATTTTTGAAAAAAGCGGTACGGCAGAAAATGCGAAAATACGGGAATCAAGTTTTACCGATACCGAAAAAAAATTGAGATTTTATTCGTTTAATGACGAATCTTTGTCGCTCCAAAAAACTCAAGACGGATACGTATCGGTAAATTCCGACAATAAAACCGCCGTCCGGAAATTTTACGATAACGCTTTTCGCCTTTATAAACGGGAGTTTTGGGATTTTAGCGGCGGACAGGAGACTTTAGGGGCGGCGAAAACGGAAGATTATGTTTATGCGGACGGAGCAAAACCTGTTTCCGCGCTTATTACGGAAGCGTCAAGCCGGACGGAGATTTCCTACGACGATACGGGACGCATAATTTTGTCAAAGGTTTTTGCTGCTGAAAATGAATCTTCCGAAAAATCGGAAAATAAAAATAATGAAATCTCCGAAAAAAAAGATTTTGTTCTTAAAAGCACGACGAGTTTTTCTTACGGCGAAAACGGAAAACTTACGGAACGTTATTACGAATTATACGATTACCGCCGCGGAAAATTATCGGGTGCGGAGACGCGTCGCGAAGTCTACGAGCATAAGACTGAAGACGGCGAGCCGGACTACTATTTTTACGAAAACGGCGCGCTCCGCATAAAACGGATTTACTCCGGCGTTGACACGTATACGGCGTATATGTATTTTGACGGCGGATATTCTTCCGAAAGCGTATACGAAAACGGCAAACGTGTGCAGGATTTGTTCTTTTTTCACGGTAAACTTGTCAGGAGCCGGAATTATGAATAAAAAAAATCTTTTTTCGTCGTGGTCATGGATTTATTTTGTGTCGCGGCGTTTTTCTTCCGTTGATCGTAAAGGGCGCTCCGCCGTAACCGGATTTCTTGCCGCTCTCGGTATTGCGCTCGGCGTCATGACGCTCATCACCGTTTTGGGCGTTATGAACGGTTTTCAAATGAGTTTTGTAGACGCAATCATGGAAATTTCAAGCTATCACATACAAGTTTCAGGAATCGACGATACAAACGAGGCTGAATTTTTGCGTTTTTGCGAAAAACATAAAAACATCGCCGCGTCGGACAGGTTTTACGAATCGCAGGCTCTCATAACCGGAGCGAGGGGACGGGAAGCAAGCGCAATTATCCGCGGCGTGGAAAGCGGCGTTATGGAAAAGGACAAAGGTTTTGCGCGCGAGCTGCACATCGTAAACGGCGCGTTCGATTTATCGGAGCCGGATTCCATCGTGCTCGGCTCGTATCTTGCGCAGTCGCTCGGTGTAAATATCGGCGGTACGGTCAATCTGCTTGCGATGAGCGGCGGAAATGACGTTGCTCTTATTTCGCAAAACCGCGAATTCCGCGTAACGGGAATTTTCGAATGCGGGTACGCCGATATAAACAGCTCGTTCGCCTTTATCAGCGACGCGGCGGCAAAGGCGAATTTCGGTTCCGGAAGTCAATTAAAATACGGAATAAAACTTATCCGCCGCAATGCCGACATCAAAGCCGCCGCAGACATCGAAGCCGCTTTCCCGAACGTCAAAGCGCAGTCGTGGCGCGAGTTCAATCGTTCGTTTTTCGGTACGCTCCGCATCGAAAAAAATATTCTTATGCTTCTTGTGTTTTTGATTTTCGTCGTTGTCGGTATAAACATCTACAACGGAATGCGGCGGCTTGTCTTTGAGCGGGCGGAAGAAATTTCGGTTTTGTCCGCGCTCGGAGCGTCGGAAAAAGAGATAAAGTCGATTTTTATCATGCGCGGCTTTACGGGCGGATTTATCGGCTCGCTTGCGGGTACTGCGGCGGGGCTTTTTTTGTGCGTCAACATCGGCTCTGTTTTTATGGGCATTTCACACGTCATGTTTTTTGTCGAATACGTCGCCGCCTTAATTTTTTCTCCGCAAAACGCCGCGTTTATCTACGAAAATCCCATGTATCGAATCTACGCTTCCATTCCCGCACGCTTTTATTTTTCAGAAGTGCTGGCAGTCAGTCTCTTTGGATTGGCGGCTCCGCTTTTTGCGGCATTGCAGGCAAGTAAAAACGTATTAAAAATGAATGTTGCGGAGGTCTTGCATGATGAATAAAATTTTGACGGTAAAAAATCTTGAGAAGACATATAAAACCGACATCGAAACGCTTACAGTCTTAAAAAACTTGAATTTTGAAGCGGTCGAAGGAAGTAAAACGGCGATTGTCGGCGAAAGCGGAAGCGGTAAAAGCACGCTCTTGAACATCATCGGCAGTATCGACACAGCGACGGGCGGAACCGTGCAGGCTGGCACGTGGAATCTTACATCTCTTTCCGAACGCGAAAAATCCGAATACCGTTCGTCGTTTTTGGGGCTGGTGTTCCAGTTTCATTATCTGCTCAAAGATTTTACCGCGCTCGAAAACGTGTTTATGCCCGCGTTTATGGCGGGCGTTCCGCGCAAAGCCGCCGAAGAAAAAGCGCGCGCCCTGCTTGAAGACGTCGGACTTTCCAAGCGCATTTCTCACCTTCCGAGCGAACTTTCAGGCGGCGAGCGGCAGAGGGTTGCGGTTGCGCGCGCACTCATAAACGATCCGCCGCTTATTCTTGCCGACGAACCGACGGGCAACCTCGACCCTGCAAACGCGGTTTTAATCAGCGAACTGCTTTTTTCTATGGCGGACAAGTACAAAAAAACTTTGATTTTGGTTACGCACGACTTAAAAATCGCGGAAAAATGCGCCGATCGCTACACCATCGCGGACGGCAGACTGGAGAAACTATGACGGCGGCGGCATCAATTTTATTTGCAAAACGGCTTATCTTTCCGCGTACGCTCAAAAAATCTTCCGCGCGGAGAAGCATTTTGGGAGCCGTTGTGTGTATTGCAATCAGCATTGTGCCGCTGACAGCCGTTATCAGTGTTGCGGACGCGATGATAAGCGGCATGACGGAACGGCTCATCGGCTTATCTTCGCTGCACCTGCGCGCGGTTGTCAGACGAAACGCGGACGCGGCGGCAACGCTTGACGGATTGACAGCGTATAAGACCTCCCTTACGAGCGTAAACGGCGTTACGAATGCTTTTATGGAAATCGACTGCGACGCGCTTGCGGCAGGAAAAAATTACCGCACCGGAGCATCTGTCCGCGCGGTGGAGCCGGATATTTTTACGCGGAACGCGTATTTTGCAAAGTTTATAAAAACGGTTGACGGTGATATAGAAGATTTTGCACAAAATCCCAAAAGCGCGGTTATCGGAGAAAAAGCGGCTAATCTGCTTTCCGTCCGAGCCGGAGACACCGTCCGCCTCATCACGACCAAACGCCTGCCGTCAGGAATAATTGCACCGCGCTTAACGTCGTTTACCGTCGCCGCAGTCGTTTCTTCCGGTTATCAGGAACTCGACGCACTGTGGTTTTTCATTCCGATAGAAACGGGTTTTTCGATAATCCCAAAAGATTCTGCAATCGTTTCTGTCATGATGGAATGCGCGGACGCTTTTTCGCCGTCACTTTACGGTGTGCAATCCGAGTGCTCGTCAGTCTTAAACGGAGAAGCGACCGTCTTTCGCTGGGATGAATTAAACGCGTCTCAACTGCAAAATTTTTCTTCAACAAAACTCATGCTTGTCTTCATTATGACGCTCATCGTCCTTGTTGCGGCGGTTAATATCTCTTCTGCGCTCATTATGCTCGTTATGGAACGTCGGAGGGAGATTGCAATTCTGAAAAGTCTCGGCGGCACTCCGAACGGCATTACGCTTTCGTTTTTGCTCACAGGACTTGCTGCCGGTTGCGCGGGACTTCTAATCGGTCTGCCGTTCGGGCTGCTTGTTTCGGTAAACATAAATAAAATCATATCTTTTATTGAAAATGCTTTGAATTTAATTTTGAAAATTGTATATATTATAGGAGGAGGCAATACGGAATACGATTCGTTCCGCCTGCTTAATCCCGATTACTACCTTACGGAAATACCGGTTTCAGTTCCGTTTGCGGAGCTGTTTTTTATGTGCGGAGCAGTTATGCTTCTGTCTCTTGCCGTTTCAATTCTCCCTGCCGTCAAAGCGGGAAAAGAGAATCCGCTTGAAATATTCAGGAAATCATAATGAAGTGTGATTTATGTCATAACGAAGAAGCAGTAGTTTTTATTGAACAAATCGGTTCCGATGAAAAAACGCGCAAAATCAATTTATGTTTAAAATGCGCCAACGAACGTGGAATTTCAAATTTTTCCTCTTCTCCTCAAAAAATCAACATTGATGCGGTTTTTAAAGAACTTGATGATAAGACGGCAGCTTCTAATCCCGATTTAAGAACTCTTTGCCCCGTTTGCGGCAGCAATCTTGCATTTATAAAGAAAGCCGGTGTTGCCGGCTGCCCTGAATGCTACGAAGTTTTTAAAGACGAAATAAAAACTTCTATGATTGAGCACGGAATCACCGTAACGTATACCGGTTCTTTTCCCAAGCGGCTTTCCGGCTTCAGAAATGCACTTACCGACCGCAATGATTTGCAGGCAAAACTTGATGAAGCTGTCCGCGAAGAAAATTACGAAAAAGCCGCAGTTTACCGCGATTACCTTCGTGCGTTGGAAAAAGGCAGCGTTGCCGACGCTTCCGACGGCACTTTATCCGGAGAATAAACTTAATGGATGAACGTGAAGTGAATATTGTGCCGTGGTACTCGGAAACGGGCGAATGCGACGATGTAGTCGTTTCTTCCAGAGTCCGTCTTGCGCGCAATTTGGCGAATTTTCCGTTTCCGTCGCATTTTAAATCCGACGATTCAATGCGCGTGCAGGCACTTGTGTTCGATGCTTTTTCAAATATGCGAAAATCTTTGGGCTACCACTTAATTGACTGTCGTCTGCTGGACGAAAAAGGACGGCGCATTTTGGAAGAGCGCGGCGTTTTAAAAACTCAAAGTGAATTGGAAAATCAGGCTGCGGGAAGCGAAACCGGACTTATTATGAGTACTGACGGACGCATTGCCTGTGCCGTAAATTCGGGAGACCATCTGCGATTAAGCTGTTTCTCAGCGGGACTTTCCGTCCGTTCTGCACACTTTGAATGCGCAAAAGTTGATGATGAATTACAGGATAAACTTCAATTTGTTTCGTCCGCGGATTTCGGCTATCTTACATCTTTTTTCTGCAACACCGGAAGCGGAATGAGACTCAGTGCAAGGATTCATATTCCGTCGCTTTTGCGCGCAGGACGCATCTCATCTCTTTCCGATACGCTTTTTGAAAACGGAATTGCTTTAAATCCTCTTTATCACTTTTCCGCGCAGCAAAATCCCGCTCCTTCGTTTTTTACGATTTTTACAATGTCCGCCATGAACGGAACGGAAATAGATCAAATCGCTTCTTTCGAAGCTGCATGCAGGTCTATCGTTGAAAGCGAAAGAAAGATTTCTGCGGATTTTGCCGACAATAAATCTATTGTTGTGCGGAATTCAGTAATCCGCTCATATTCTGCCGCAAAGACAAGTCTTCTTATATCTTATCCGGAGGCTTTAGGTATGATTTCGGATTTGAAATTCGGAAGAAAAATAGGACTTTTGCAGGGGATTGAAGACAATACTTTTTGCGGACTTTTGTATCGTGTACAAGACGGTCATCTTACATATCTTATGGATAATGGAAATTTTACATTTGAAAGCGATGTTTCAGTGAATAATCGTCTTAAACTCGACAGACTTAGGGCGATAGTCATTCAGGAAGAACTTTCTAATGTTTCATTGAGGAATATATGAAGAATTTTTCACAGCGGGCCTCCCGTCTTATTTATGCTCTTTGTCAGGACGAAGCGCGCAGAACAGGTTGTTCACGGATAAATCCCGAACACGTCTTACTTGCGATGGTAAAAAGCGAAGACGGATTGGGTTTTGAACTTCTTAAACTGCTTAGAATAAATATTTTGACATTTCGGCTTTCTCTGGAACAAAATATAACTTCTTCCGCGGACGGAATTACAGTTGATTCCGATGAAATTCCGCAGAGCCGTCGGATGAATATGTTTATCGATCTTGCAGGAATTGAATCCCAATCTCTCGGAAATGAATATATCGGAACGGAACATTTTGTACTTTCGGCCGTTAGAGAAGTTGACAGCGTTACCGCTCGGTATTTTGAAAAAGCCGGAATTGATCTTGCCGAAGTGCGGACGGCAGTAAAAAAAGTTCAGTCGGAGCGCAAATCTTCCGTTACAGAGCATACCGAGCAAAGAATCTTAAATCATGTCTTTCAAGATTTATTCGGTATGGGAAATCCTCCTAAAAATGCGCAGGTTAATGAAGCGAAACCTGCAAAAAAATCGTTTCTTGATGAATTTACGCGCGATTTGACCCGTCTTGCTCTTGAAGAAAAAAACGATCCGGTTATCGGACGCGGTAAAGAAATTGAGCGGCTTATTCAGATTTTGTCGCGTCGGACAAAAAATAATCCCGTGCTTGTAGGAGAACCGGGTGTCGGAAAAACCGCGATTGTAGAAGGACTTGCCGCCCGTGTTGCGAGGGGAGCCGTTCCGCACGGGCTTATGAAAAAACGTATTCTTTCGCTTGACTTGGGTGCGCTTGTCGCCGGAACAAAATACCGCGGCGAGTTTGAAGACCGCATGAAGCGCATGATGAATGAAGCAAAAGAATCCGGACTTATTTTGTTTATAGATGAGCTTCATACGATAATCGGTGCGGGCGGACCGGAAGGAACTCTGGATGCGTCCAATATGCTGAAGCCTGCTTTAAGCCGCGGCGAGATTCAAATTATCGGAGCGTCGACTACAAAAGAATATACCCGATATATCGAAAAAGATTCCGCGCTTGAGCGGCGTTTTCAGCCGGTAAAAGTTGATGAGCCTACGGATTCCGAGACAATCGATATTTTGAAGGGAATAAAAAAGCAGTATGAGGACTTTCACAACGTATTTTACGATGAAGATGTTATTCCTTCTATTGTGAAAATGTCGCGCCGATATGTGCCTGAGCGTTTTCTCCCCGATAAGGCAATCGATATTCTTGATGAAGCCGGCGCAAGAAAGAAAATTCAGGAAACCGAAAAGCCTGCCGAACTTATAGAGCTTGAATCCGAAATAGAAGAGCTTGACGAAGAAAAGATGCGTTTGGTCAACAGTCAGGATTATGAAAAGGCGGCACGTGTGCGGGATAAAGTTGTAGAGATGAAAAATCGGCTTGAGGCATTCAAAACGTATTGGAATGCAAATACTTCTGAAAACCGCCGTAACGTTACGTCTCATGATATATGTCAAATCATTGCATCAATGACAGGAATTCCTGTAGACAGACTTGACGTATCGGAAACGGAACGTCTTGTCTCTATGGAAAATGAAATGCACAAAAGCGTAGTAGGGCAGGATGAAGCCGTTCACCTTATTGCAGGTGCTATAAGGCGGAGCCGTGCAGGAATCTCATCTCCTAATCGTCCGATAGGTTCATTTATATTTTTAGGCCCTACCGGAGTGGGTAAAACACAGCTTGCAAAGGCTCTTGCAAAATTTCTTTTCGGAAGTGAAGAGCAGCTTATTAGAATCGATATGTCCGATTATATGGAAAAGCACAATGCAAGCCGCTTGGTCGGAGCACCTCCGGGCTATGTGGGGTATGAAGACGGCGGTGTGTTGACAGAAAAAGTTCGCCGGCATCCTTATTCCGTTGTATTGCTTGACGAAATTGAAAAAGCGCATCCCGATGTATTTAATCTTTTGCTTCAGCTGCTTGAAGAAGGTGAGTTGAGCGATAATCTCGGGCATACCGTTAATTTCCGCAATACCGTAATAATAATGACCAGCAATGCCGGTGCGCGTCAAATTACCAATGAGGGACGCGTAGGTTTTTCCAATGCAGGCAGCGGAATCATCGAATACGGTGAAATAAAAGCCGGCGCACTTAATGAGCTTAAAAAACTGTTAAGTCCTGAGCTTCTCAACAGAATCGATGATGTTATCGTATTCAATGCGCTGACTTACGAGCAGATTTCCGAGATTCTTGATATTCAGATTGGCGAACTTTCAGTGCGCCTTGAAGAGCGCGGTATGAAAATCCGTTTGACGGAGGACGCGCGCGAATACCTTGTTAAGCATGGCTATGAACCTTCTATGGGCGCGCGTCCTATGCGTCGTCTTTTGCAGCGCGAAATTGAAGATCCGATTTCAATCGCTGTGCTTGACGGAAAAGCAAAAAACGGCGGCGAAATAGAAATTGATTTTGCCGAAGGCGCGCTTACAGTCGCTTTTACAGAAACTGAAAGCGGCACGGTTTCCGTTCAGGCTGCATTGCCTCCTGCCGGCAAATATGAATCCGACAGCGCGGAATAGTCGGAGAATAATTTGTGAAGCTCATGAATTGTTCTGTTTCGTGCCGCATATTCGTATTTATCGCGCTTTTCTGCTTACGGTATTTATGTTTTTCGGAAAAAATAAATGCCGGATTTTTGCCTGAAATATCTTCTCTTTCATTTGCAGTTAAAACGGAAGGAGAAAATTATACGCCTGTCCGCTTTGAATCCGAGCGCGAGCTTATAAATGCTTTTGTTTTAGGAAAAATCGATGCAATAAATATTCCGCTTGTTACGGCGGAAAAATTGTATTCCGGCTTCGGGCAGGATATTTGTGCCGCTGCGGTAACTTCCGTGTGCGATGTTGCGATTATAAGCAGCGAATACGGAGTAAATTCTTCGTCGGACTTGCTCGGAAAGAAAATATTTGTTTCGGACAGGGGCATTTATTCAGAACTGCTTTTAAGTTTTTTTAAAATGAACGGAATATCAACAGGCGGCACAAGCGGCGGTGTGGAAATCGAATATGTTTCCGATAATGCGAAAATCCTTTCGGGAATGCGGGCCGGCAAAATAAAACTTGCCGTGTTGGGAGGAATATATCTGCATTCGCTCCTGAATGATTTTAAGCCGGCTCGAACAGTGTTCAATCTAGGCGATGAATATTCTTTTTCCAAGAACAGCAAAACTTTGCCTGCTTTAAGCGTTCTTATCGTAAAACGGTCATCTTATTCCGCCGATGAAAAACTTTATAAAGATTTTTTCGCAGAAATTGCAGAAAATTACAGGGCGGTAAAATATTTTCCGTATTCCGCCGTAAAAAATATCCGTTTGGGAAACGGTGTAAATCTTGCTGGTGCAGTATACGCGGCAAAACACGGATGCGTTTTTTTCACCGGTGCGGAAGCAAAAAGCAGTATGGATTTTCCCGTCGGTAGAATTTCGCCTGCGGTTTTGCCGCTCACAACCGATTAAAATTCCCGTGCGGATTTTATACCGGAAAGAAAGCAAAAGCGTATTCGGTAAGCGTTTACAAGTCTATTTTTATTTGAACGGGGCAATGATCCGACCCTAAAACCGTATCCAGAATTTCGGATGAAATCACCTTGTCTACAAAATTATCGTTCACGCACTGATAGTCGATGCGCCACCCGATATTCTTGTCTCTGGCATGAAAGCGGTAGCTCCACCATGTATATTTTTTAGGCTCTGCGCAAAATTTTCTGAACGTATCGCAATAACCGCTTTCCGTAAATTTTGTCATCCATTCACGCTCTTCCGGCAAATAGCCGGCATTGTGTTCATTGGCTTTAGGATTTGCAAGGTCTATCGGCTTGTGTGCAATATTGTAGTCGCCATTTAAAACTATATCGAAGCCTTGCGAAATAAGTTTGTTGCAGTAATCGAACATTGTATTGCAAAAAGCAAGTTTATAATCAAGGCGGGCACCTGCATCTTGGCTGTTCGGAAAATATGCGGAAATAACGGCAAGTTTTCCGTATTTTGCGGTAGTAACGCGACCTTCATCGTCAAACAACGGGTCTCCGATATTTTCTACGGAATCCGGCTGTTTTACGGAATATATCGCCGTCCCCGAATATCCCGCCTTTTTTGCGCTTGAAAAGTAGGAATAATATTTTTCCCCGTCGAGATTTACGGGTGCAAGAAGCTCGCTTGAAAGCTGAGACGGATTTGCCTTTGTTTCCTGAATGCAAACGATGTCTGCGCCGCTTTGTTTTATCCAGTCGATAAAACCTTTTTTTTCTACGGCACGAATGCCGTTTACGTTCCATGAAATTATCTTGAGCATGGGTAATTTTATCAACGGAAATGCTTTTATGGAAGCCTGCGCATGATTTGTTTTACATCCCGATTAGTTGAATAAACGGCGGCATTCCATGTAAAAACGTTTTTCATCCGCCTCTCCCATAGAAAAACTTTTTCGGGGCAATGCACCGTGTCCGGCAATCGTAGTAAAAAAACTGTCTTTCGCAATCGGAGGCAATAGAATTCCGAGCGTGCCGTTTTGTTTTCCGAGCGCAACGGTTTCTTTTGCCCCGTGAATGTAGTCGATTGCAATTCCCGAGTGAGAATTTATAAAATCGTCTGCCGAAGGCTGAAATCCAGTTACTGCAAGATCCGTCATATTCGTTGAAACCAGCTTATATACGGTTTTTCCGTCCTCCGTATAGATGAATCCGAAATCCGCTTTTGAATTTTTTACGCATTTTTCCAATTCATCTGCGGTTTTAAGTGCGGATATTGTTCCGCCGAGCCTTTGCGAGATAAATTCGATAAATTCTTTAGGATTAGCGCCGAACATAACGCGGTGTATCGGCTCAAACGTAAGTCCCGTATCGTAAAGGTTTACGATTTCTACGAGCGCATACCGCACAGGATCGGTTTTAAGCGCGCTCATATCCGCACCGGAAGATTTAATCTCCGCTTTGCGTTCCTCCCAAACCGCTTTTGCCGTTGCAAGAGAATGGTTTCCGTCTCCTACGGCAAATAAAAACGTACTTCCGTCTTTTTGCGTATTTTCCGTAAAAAGCGTTTCAAGAGATGCGCGCAGATATTCGATATCGTCTTCGGAAGAAACGTTCCAACCGCTTATACTGCCTCCGTTTTGCATAAGTTTGCCCGAATAAAGCGGAGTATTGCATCTTACCCGTTCTCCTATTCCGTCTACAAAAATGCGCTCGGGATCGTTTGCCAAAAGCATTATATGCGGGCTTTCAAGAGGCGCGCCTGAGCGTATTTTCATTCTCGGCGGAATGCGTTCTTTTATCGTCGCTTCCGTTGCACGTATAAATTCTCTTGTGCCCGGTTTCCAGTCGTAACGGTCAAGGTCGATTTCCGCAATAAGCCCGTGCCGCAGTCTTCCGAAAGCGGTTTTTCTTTCTATATAGATAAACTCCTTGCGTACATTGTCGAAAATTCCGTTTTTTATATATGAGTTCATATTTTCACGGATTTTTTTTATGCGCTCGCCCGTATTATCATTCAAATAAATTTCAGGCAGAATTATGTTCAGTGCGGAAGGAGAGCCGGAAGTCAATTTTGCGGTTTGGATCCAATAATTTTTATCCTGCGTATATTGATCGCAGGCAATTACAGCCCATTTTTCGGTATCAAGATTTTTCGGTAAGAGAATCTCCGGAACTTTTATTCCCATATCATCAAAATTTTTCATGCCGAGAATATAACCGATTAACGTTATTTGTGCTATAATTCGTCTATGGTAAGCATATCCGTCAAGCAGCAGCAAAAACGCTCTCAACTCCAATCCATGCGTCTTACTCAGCATCAAATTTTTGCGCTTAAAATGCTTGCAATGGGAGCTATGGAGTTGAGAAGTGAAATCTATAAACAGGCGGAAGATAATCCCGCTTTGGAAATCGTATCCGATCCGATGCTTGACGAATCCGAGCTTCGGGAAAAAAATATGCCTAAGGAATCCGTAGGAATAGGTGCCGTCTCGGCTTCCGGCGAAAACGATTCCGACGCTTTTCAAAATTTTATAGAAAATTCTCCCGATACCGGAGATACTCTGCAGATTCATCTTGAACATCAGCTCAATCTTCTGAAACTTTCCGATGCCGAACACGAACTTTGCCTTGCCTTGATAAATAATCTTGATTCAAGCGGTTATCATATTCTTGCTCCCGTAAGTCTTTTGAGCGGAAAAAATCTCGGCAAAGATGAAAAAGACGCTTTATTGGAAAAATGTCTTAACATTGTTCAGCATTTTGATCCCCCCGGGATATGCTGTTCGAATGTTCAGGAAAGTCTTGAACTTCAAGCCTCTTTCCGAGCCGATACTCCGTTTCTCGCGCGTTTTATTTTGCACGGTCATCTTGAATTCATAAATCCTCCGATAACCGCAAAGATTCATAAAAAACTTTTAAACTGGATTTCCGAAAGAAAAAGTCTTGTTTTTGCCGAAACTATCGAAGGTCTGCCGGAAATTACGCGTAAAGATATTTCAAATTCGAAAATCGAAGAATCCGTAAACTTTATCCGCTCTCTAAATCCGTATCCCGCGCGGAAATTCGGCATTTCCGAAACCGCAAATTATGCGCGTGCCGATGTTTTTGTAACTCATTGCAAAGGCCGCACGGAGTCCGATGAGTTTGAAGCGGGAATTGTCTCCGACACGGAAGATACGTATTTTAAAATCACATTTGACGAAAATTTGCTTCCGAAGTTACGGCTTGCTCCGGAATTTTTGAAATCCGACGACGATGAATTCGTAAAAAATCAAACCTGTGCGGCAAAAGATTTTATTTCATCGGTTGCGTACCGCGAATCGTCTTTGGTAAAAATATGCAGCGTGCTCGTAAAAGCTCAAATTGATTTTTTTAGAAACGGTATCGGGCATCTTGCGCCTCTTACGCAAAAAAAACTTGCTTCGCTGGCAGGCGTGCATGAATCTACGGTTTCCAGAATGTCGGATGCTAAATTTATCCGCTGCGAATGGGGCACTTTTCCGATAAAATACTTTTTTTCAACCGCCGTTTCCTTGCGACTTCCTGTATCAAATGAGGAGAACAAAAAAACATTAAAAAACGGTTCGGCTGATAAAAAATCTTCGGAAAACGCCGCATCCGCATCCGACTCTAAAGAATCTCAAGAAGAGGCGGTAAAAACGGAAGTTTCAAGCGATACCGTGCGCCTTGAAATTCTAAATATTTTGAGCAGCCGCTCGCCGGAGACAAAACGCCTTTCCGACCAAAAAATTGCCGACATATTGACGGAGCGCGGTTACAAAATAGCTCGAAGAACCGTCGCAAAATACAGAAAGCTGCTTAATATAGAATCTTCTTACGAGCGCACTTGATTTCCGCGATTTTTGTGATGCCGTTATTGTTTAATGAAAGAAAATAACGTATTCTGTGCCGGAAAATTAAAACGTCATATTTTAAGGAAGCTCGTCAATATGAATAAAACTTTTCCGTTATCATTCGACAAACTTAAAGAATTTGTAAAATCTTATCCGACACCGGTTTATCTCTACGATGAAAAGGGGATACGCGAGAACATGCGCGAATTTACCCGCGCGTTCAATATATTTCCCGTATTCCGCGAACATTTTGCGGTAAAAGCCTTACCGAATCCGTATATACTTAAAATTCTTCTGGAAGAAGGTGCCGGCGCGGATTGCTCAAGTCTTGCAGAACTTATTTTGGCTGAAAAAGCCGGAATCGCCGGCGAAAAAGTTATTTTTACTTCAAACGAAACTCCTGCACAAGAATATAAATATGCATTTGAGCGCGGAAACATAATAAATCTTGATGATATTACGCATATCGATTATTTAAAGAATGCGCTCGGAAAACTGCCTGATACGATTTGCTTTCGCTACAATCCCGGAAAACTTAAAAGCGGCGGCAATGAAATAATCGGTAAGCCTGAAGAAGCGAAATACGGACTTACCCGCAAGCAGATTTTCGAAGCGTATGAGATTTGCCGCCGTGAAGGTGTAAAGCATTTCGGTTTACATACTATGGTTGCGTCTAACGAGCTTAATGTCGATTTTTTTGCCGATACTGCAAAAATTCTATTTGAATTATGTGCGGAAATTAAAGATAAACTCGGTATTCGTATTGAATTTGCGGATTTGGGAGGCGGACTCGGAATTCCTTATAAGCCGGAACAAAAAAAAGTCGATTATTTTGAACTTGCAAAAAAAATCCGCAGTTTGTATGACAAAATAATTGTTCCTGCAGGTCTTGATCCGCTTGCAATTTATTGGGAATGCGGCCGCCCTATTACCGGTCCTTACGGCTGGCTTATCGCAAGTGCTTTGCACCATAAACACATTTACCGCGAATATGTCGGACTTGATGCCTGCATGGCGGATTTAATGCGTCCCGGAATGTACGGCGCGTACCACGAAATTACCGTAGGCGGTAAGGAAAACGTTTCTGCGGATCATGTTTACGATGTTGTCGGTTCTCTTTGTGAAAATTGCGATAAATTTGCAGTCAGCCGTGCGCTTCCGAAAATCGATACCGGAGATTTGGTGATAATTCACGATGCGGGCGCGCACGGACGCGCTATGGGTTTTAATTACAACGGAAAATTGCGCGCCGGAGAAGTGCTTTTGCGCTGCGACGGAACTTTTAAGCAGATACGTCGACGCGAAACATTGGAAGATTATTTTGCGACACTCGACATGAACGGACTTGCCGATTTTTCGTAAGACCCTGTTTACGATGTTCGAATATCCGCTATAATTCTCTTTATAATGAAAGAACGCTTTGTTTTTAAGCCGCTGATTTTATTTATTTTCCCTTTTATTTTTACTTCATGCCCGAAACGCTCGGCTTTGCAGCAAGCCCGGCATGAAAATGCTTTACGAAATTCCGCCCGTGCAATTCAAAAAGAACTTTCCTTAATTGAAAAAAATCAAAAAGCTGCGCTTGATGCGTTTGTCTCAAGTATGTCGATTGAAGAAAAAATTTCGCAGATGTTTATGACGAATTTGGTCGGTAACGATGTATTTACTCCGGTTGAGCGTACCGGAGATTTATACGGACGGCGCAGGGAAGGGAATGCACTGATTGCGGGCGGATATTTATTTTTTTCTTACAATATTGCCGATACGCCCGAAAAAATCATGCGTTTTACCGATTCGATTTTGCAGTATTGTGTTGAAAATAATATTGTTCCGCCGTTTATTGCAGCGGATCAGGAAGGCGGCTCCGTGTGCCGTCTGCGTTCGGTGAATGCGCCTCTTCCGGCTGCGAGGAGCGTTGCTTTGCACCTTGAGGTTTCCCAAGCATATAAGTTGTATTCGATGCAGGCGCTTCAAATGAAACTGCTGGGATTCAATATGAACGTTGCGCCCGTTGCGGAAATTCTTACCGATGAAAACCGTTTGTTTTTGGATGACAGAAGTTTCGGCTCTGCTACAGACGTTACGGCGTTTTGTTCCGCCGCCGTTAATGCTTTTGAAAACAATAATGTTGCGTCGGTCTTAAAACATTTTCCCGGTAATACCGATACGGATCCTCATTCGGGCTTACCGGAAATCCGTACGGAACTTTCAGGGCTTGAGCGAATGATTCTGCCGTTTAAAAAGCTGTGTACGCTAAAACCGTCTTCCGTGTTGATGTCTCATGCGCGCACTCTTGCAGTCGATTCGGGGAAATCCGCCTGTTTTTCCGAATATTGGATTTCGCAAAGACTTCGCCGTGATTTTTGTTTTGAAGGCATAATTTTTTCCGACGATATTTTTATGGCGGCTCTTTCGGAAAACGGTTATCCTCCGGAAAAAGCTGCAGTCGATGCGGTGGAAGCGGGCGTTGATTGCATTATGATTTCGGAAAAAAGGTTTGCGCTCCCTGCTGCAAGTCTCATTGAAAAAGTGCGGAAAGATAAAAAATTCGAGCAAAAAATAAACGATTCCGTAGGGCGGATTTTGCAGCTTAAAATAAGACTCGGCTTGCTTGAATTTCAAAATGACGGAAACGATACGGTTCTTGTTATTGTCCGCAAAAAAAGCGAAAATATCGAAGAGCGCATCGCCCGTTTCAATGCCGTCCGCAATAAAAATATCGATTTTTACCGAAATCATTTTAATTAGCCTAAAATTGCGGACAATTCGGTATTCGATTTGCCGTCCGCTGCAATTTTGCCGTGTAAACCGGAAACTTTGCGGTATTATGAATAATAAGTCCGAATGTCGAGTTTTGACAATAACGGTAAAATAAGCTGTGCTTTCGGCGAGGACATCGTTCGCTCTGCTCACTACCGAGTTTGCACCGCAAACTCGCGCCATATGCCGCAGTCGAGCTTTTATATGGTATAAAAGCTCGAAACGGCACGCTGCCGGAACCTCGCCTACGCACAATGGTGTTTATTTCAAAACTCTCAGTTTCATTGGTACGGGCAACAGATAAAAAATGTCGAGTTTTTCCAAAAACTCGACATTTAACCTTATAAGTCCGAATGTTCGGATTTTATAAAGCGCGTAATTAGGATTTTTAGTATTTATGGGAGAAAGCATTATGGAGAATGAATTTATTCGAAAATTGCAAGAAATGTATGATGAATCGTCGAATATCGTATTTTTCGGGGGCGCGGGGGTCTCTACCGAAAGCGGAATCCCCGATTTTCGCAGCAGGGACGGTTTGTACAATCAAAAATGGAAATATCCGCCGGAGCAGATTATAAGCCGCACGTTTTTTGAAAACAATACAAAAGAATTTTTCCGCTTTTACCGTGAAAAACTTATAATCGACGACGCAAAACCGAATGCCGCGCATATTGCCCTTGCAAAAATGGAAGCTGCGGGAAAACTTAAAGCGGTTATAACGCAAAATATAGACGGACTTCATCAGGCTGCCGGCAGTAATAACGTATTTGAACTGCACGGAAGCGTTTTGCGCAATTACTGCATGAATTGCGGCAAGTTTTACGATTCGGCTTTTATCGTAAAGAGTGCACAAAATCCTGATTCTTTGCCGCACTGTGAAGAATGCGGTACTTTGGTAAAACCGGATGTCGTACTTTATGAAGAAGGATTAGATCAAAACATAATAACGGGTGCGGTAAAAGCCCTGTCTTCGGCAGATATGCTTATTATAGGCGGAACATCGCTTACCGTTTACCCTGCCGCAGGCTTGATAGATTATTTTTCCGGAAAATATCTTGTACTTATAAATAAAAGCGAAACATCGTCGGACATCCACGCAGATCTTGTAATAAGAGAAAAAATCGGAGAGGTATTAGGCGGAATTAGAATTTAGGAAGATTTTTTCTAAAGCCGTTTTGCAAAAGCCGCTTATTTTTTAGATTAAGTTTTCGACTTTATTTTACCGCACAATCCGCCTAAGATTTTCTTCCGCAATTTTAAGAATTTCTTCCAATTCCGACTCATCGGAAGGCATTGAAAAAAGACTGCCGGCTCCGCATTCGGGATTTTGGCGGACGACTTCTTTTTTACGCATTATGTAAATATCAAGCTGCTGCAAAAATGCCGACGCATACCAGTCGGCAAGAGTGTGCATATCCTTGCTTTCGGAATTGCATATTGCGCCTGTTTCCAAATATGCGTCAAAAATCGTACGGAATCCGTTTTGAATTTTATTGCGCTCGGCATCTACAGCAAGATATGCGGCGCGGCAAAAATATTGTTCGGTATGTATAAACACATAAATTTGAAAAAGCGGCTCGTTTTCAAAAAGCAATATATAACGCCGCAAAACTTTTCTTACTACGGAAAAAATATCTTCTTCAAGAAAACTGCCGCTAAGAAACATATCGTCGGGAAGAAAATTTACGTCATCCAAATATTCCCGGCAGTATAATACGACCGCCGCATACATTTCGTCCCTGCTTTCAAAGTGATTGTACAAAGATGCTTTTTTTATTTGTAAAATATCGGAAATATTTTGAAGGGAAGTTGCACCTGCACTTGAATCAAATGCGGAAACCAAAAAAGCATTTATAATCTTTTCGCG
The DNA here is from genome assembly GCA_963548875.1 of uncultured Treponema sp. Taxonomy (GTDB): domain Bacteria; phylum Spirochaetota; class Spirochaetia; order Treponematales; family Treponemataceae; genus Treponema_D. Next base: position 28,016 of record CAUUVZ010000025.1, read on the forward strand.
GGAAAGTTTTTTTCTTGCCATTTGATTTATTGCCTTTTGTTAACGGAATAATTTTTTCCGCCGACTGCCAAATTACATTTTGTTTCCGACCATATTGAAGTTGTGCCCTTTTTATTATGCTTTGAAAAGTAAAGCGCATGATCGGCATTTATCATAGTGCGTTCCATATCTGCCGGATCTTCAATGTCAAAATTGGAACAAATTCCGCAGCTGAAGTTCAGATAATTTTCAGGCGGAATATCAATTTTCTTTCCGAGCAGCGACTCCAAATCATGAATAAAAAATCCGGCGGCTTTCAACGCTTCATGCAGACGTTCCGCAGTCTTTTTTGCTTCTTCACAATCGGTATTCGGCATGATGACTACGAATTCATCTCCACCGAATCGGGCAATAAAATCTATCTTTCTGTAAACAGCTTTTAAAAGCTGAGCAAATTTTGTAATCAAAATGTCGCCGGCTTCATGCCCGTAAGTATCGTTATAATATTTGAAATTATCCAAATCGATAAACGTTATTGAATGCTGAATAAGCATATCATGTTTGTTTTGGTAACTGCGCAGAGTTTCACTTTCCACCGCAAGTCTGTCCTGTAAGGCGCGGCGGTTTTTAAGCATGGAAAGTTGGTCTGTAGAAGCTATTATGAGCAAGTGCTCATTTTGTTTAAGCATGACGAGCTGCGCCTGAATGTTTGAAAATGCAATTGTCATCGTGTCGAATTCTGCGGAACTGAGCTGCGTATTTTTTTGCAGAAAAATTATAATTCCGCCTGTAAACTCGAATTTTAACAGATTGCAAAAGATTAAATTCTCTTGCTTATCGTAATAAGTGCGTCCGTCATGAGACGATTCCGCTGCCAGCACAAAAGAATCCCACTCGGAACAGGAAAGAGGCGTACGCTCCGATCTTGAAACGGACGCGAGAAGGCTCCAGTTTTTTTCGTTTTGTTTTTCCGCAATATATACGGCTTCAGCCATCAGATAATCGAAAATTACGTGAACGACGGAGTTCGCATACTTTATATTGTTCGTTGTATTTGCGCTTAAACCCATTACTTTGTTTAAGAACTGTGCTTCACGGAGACGTTTATGCAGCTGATTTACAAGTTTGACTTTTTCCGCTTTTTGTTCGAGAGCTTCAAGGTTTATGTTAGGCAAGTCGAAAGTCTCCTTGCCGTTTATATAGTCTTCTATTTTAAAATCGATAGCACTCTTTTTATTTTTTGTGTAATGAGCGAAATCTTTTTTTACCGCAAGCTCAAAGCCTAAGTTTTTGTATTTTTCCGCTTCTTTTGCGTATCCGTTTTGGAAAAGCAGAGCCGCAAATTCAAAATACATAAAAACCATGCGGTATTCTTGCGTAGTTCCGACTTTTCTAAATATTTTTTCCGTATCCGTAAAATTTTTGAGAGACTTTTTTAGATTCCCTTCTTTGAGACTGATAACGGATTTTAGAAAATATTTCATCGTTTCTTCGATAGGGGAGAAAGGTCTTCCGTTATGGCTCAAATTGTTCAGCGCGATTTTTGCTCTTGTAAGATTTTTTGAAGACGTATTCTCTCTGCCCGCTTCTATTAACGTTTTGTAAGCGAGAATATCATTATATTCGGGGACGAAATGATAAAACGTATTGTTTTCCAAATCGAAAAGATATAAAAGATTCAATATTTTTAAGAAAAACGTATAGGCTTCTTCAAAATGGCGGGAATAATAAAGCGACTTTGCAATATTGCCGAGAGTTATAACAATTTCAGGATAATCGGAACTGTCCGGCAGTTTATCTATAAAACTGTTTATTAAATCGTAAGCTTTTTTATATTCCGCCCGCACAAGAAACTCATAAGCAATTCCGTTGCGTATTTTTATTACGGATGCAACTTGTCCTATTTCCATTCTGATTTTTATACATTTTTCGTACCATTTCAGTGCGGTTTCGGAATCTCCTTCCAGCGATAAAAGAATTCCTTTCCAATGGCAAACCGTTGAAACGGCAAATTGATTGTCTATTTCTTTTGCAAGACGTTCTACTTCGTCTATTTGCGACATAATTTTTTTGCGGGATATTTCGTCATAAATCAATATCCACGGAACGGTTAAAACCGTATGTATAAAATTATTTACTAAGCCTAACTTTTTTAAGCGGGCGGAAACCTTGCCGTATTTTTCTATGGACGCTTTGGGAGAAGTGCGTTCCATAATTATGTAGTCCATCATTTCCGCATAAACATAAAATTCGGAATTCTTATTGTTTTCAAGATGTTTTTTTGTGCCTGTTGCATATTTCAGTGCGGTAATATTATCGTTTTTCGCAAAAAGCACCTGAGAAAGATAAAAAGTCGCTCTGTATTCGAGAATATCATCGTCTCTGTATTCTACGATATTGCCGAGATAGAATGCCGCTTCATCCAGTGCGCCCGAATAAAAATAGGAAAGTCCCATTTCCATATACAATTTACGTTTTTGCTCTACGGAAAAACTGCGTGTCTTTAAGCTGCTCTCAATTCTTTTGGCAAGCGCGCAGGCTTGGGATAAAACAAGAAATATGCGGCAGTTTTTTAGACATCGGTAAATGGTTTCAAAATCAGGCAAACTGTTCTTTATGCCGATATATTTCGATTCCGAATCTTCGTCAGGATTTGTAATTTCAAAATAATTGCTGTTCATGCCGATTTTTTGAATCAGCTCATTTATATATCTCGGAGATTCTTCCAAACTTAGCGTATGAAAACAAAAGATAAACTTTCCTTTAAAACCGGAGCGTTCCGCAAGCATTTCCATTACGCCTACCGCTTCCGTCCCCATTTCCTGCGCATTTAATATTAAAATATTTTCGGAAACGTATTTTTTCATCAAACCGGCTATTGTCTGCTTAAAACGTTTTATTTCGTAATACGTTTCTTCCGTCCAAATTATTATATCTTTTCGCTCCGATGCGAGTCCGGTTGCAAAATAAGATTCGAGGGACGGCTTTTGTAAAACATACGTATGTGCCGAAATCGATTTTTTTGATGGCTTGTGCTTTGAAAGAATCTGTAAAAAAGGTTTTAGGGGAGTGTAATTTCCCCGTAAATCTATACATTCGGTTATTCGAGATGATTTTTCACTGATTTTATTCATCTCGGCAGCCGGAAGAGCTAAAAATAAAAAATGCTCTTCCGTGTTATTTAAAAAATTATCAATTACGCTGCTGAGTATGTCATTCGGTGCCATGTTTTCATTATATCAACAGACTTTCAAAACTTCAAATTATTCATATTGGAACCACGGAAATCAATTTTCAAAACATTGAGTTCCGTACTCTCAATCCTAATGACTTATTATCTTCAATTTCGAGTTTTATAAACTTAAAGTAAGTATTTTTCTAAGGCGAGCCTTAAACCTTTTTCTTTCAAGGGAGTGGCGGACAGTTAAATTGCTTTTACGGAGTTAGCTTATTTTCTG
>CAUUVZ010000026.1:0-30338 GCA_963548875.1 uncultured Treponema sp.
GTTCTTTTATAAGTCCGTCAAACGCTCCGTCTTCGTTTATTCTGTGAAGATTCTTTTTAGCAACATCGGTTAAAATTCCTTTGATGATTTCGAGTGCTTTATGCACGTCTCCATTTGAATCGCTTATGTGTTCCGGTGAAATCAATGAACCGTCTACTTGGCTTGGAATAATGTAGAGTTCCCGCTTGCCGTTTGTTTTTGTGATTTTTGAAATAACATCAATATCGTTTTGTCCAAGAAATGGAGTGGCTCTGCTCAAAATGAAAATAACGTCGCACTCGCGTAAAGCCATTCGTGCTCTGTCATCGCGGGATGGAACCGGATCGTTAAAGCCCGGCGTGTCGATAACGGAAATTCCTTTTAAACCTTCAAGCGGCAGCGTGATGGAAACTTTACTTGTAAAAGGCATATATTTTCCTGCGGAACCTACATAGTCTTCAAGTCTGCCTGCAATATCGGCAACGGAAGCTACGGTAAACGATTCGCTTTCCGTTCTGCGCGGAACGGAAGAACTTTGAATTTTTTGATACTGTTCATATGCGCCTGAGAGCCGAATATTTTCTTTTAATTTCATTTCCGCGCCTTTCTGTGCCATATCTTCCCACTGCTTTCTGGTTTGGGCGTCGGGATTGCCGGTAAAGTTGGGGTCTCGGCGTTTTTGCATACTACGCCAATTTTCTTCCATCTCTTTTAGTTTAATTTCTTTAGTTTCTGAAAATTTCCTTTTGTATTCAGAAGATTTTTTTTGTAGTTCAAGTACATCGGCTTCCGTAAAAAAGTCCACAGTTATCGAGCATGTATCTCCGTAGGTAAGCTCCGTAAGTGCTGCCGTCATCGGCGTTGCAGCCTTTGGCAAAATATCTTTTCCGTCAAAAAAGAGCGCATTTAAAAGAGAACTTTTTCCAGCTTTTACTGCACCTACTATACCGATTTTCAAAAGACGCGAAAAATCCACCGTTTTTTCGTACTCTGCCTTTATTTTTTCTGTGGGTAATAATCCGTGTTCTTCCAATGCCGCGTTAATGCTGTCTGCAAATCCGCTGTCATCTTCATGTGCTGCCGCAAGTTTTTCGAACGCTAACCGTCCTGCGCAGGCTTTTTCTACAATCGTTTCGTCCATTGTAAGACTCCTTCAATAAAATCTTTCGCTCTCACCTATGTGAGATCACGTTTTAACCTCTCTCCGAGTCTGTGTTGTTTTGCCTATTAGGCGACTATCTTTTCTAACATCGCTTCGATTTTTGAAACATAGCCACCCAATTTTTCCGCTTCTGCAGCAAGTTTTGCCGCGTTCGCTTCGTTAGCCTGCTGAACTGTTTCAATTTCATGCTGTTTGCTTTTCAGTTCTGTATCAAACTTTTCACAAAGTGAGTCGATAACGCCTGCGCTGTTTTGTTTCAGCAGTTCTACTATTTTCATGCGTACTTGACGTTTAATAGCAGGAATTTGCCCTGAAATTTTCTGTCGAACTTGTGATTTTTGTGTTTCTTTTTGAATTCCACCAAAAATCACAGTAAATATTTGAGGCAGAAGCATACTTATTATGTTTACAATAGGTGCTACAATCTGACCTGCGATACTGGCACCTTCACCAAGTATCGAAAAAATAGAGCCAATTCCGTTAATATTTTTTCCAAGTTCTCCTTCATTTTCTTGTTTTTTTCTGTCTTCCATATATCCTTCGACAGATGTTTTAAAAGAATCAAAAAGAGTTTCTGCAGACTGCTGCAGCCGAGCAATGGTATCGGGTGCGTTATATTGAGAAAAGAGCTCGTCCATGCAATTTATTTCTCCTGCCAAATCCCTTCCGAATCGTGAAGCTATATTTCCCATCATAGATTGTACTTGTGAAATAACAGTAGTTTTTACAATACTGCTGATTTCTTCTTGCAATGCTTCTTGTCCGCCTGTTTGTGCAATTGAAACAAGAGAATCAAGATTTGCGTTAAGTGCACTGCCGACGGCTGATGCAATGGAGTCTGCTTCATCTGAATAAGAGTCATTCTTTGCGCGCTCTGTCATTTTTATTTTTTTTCGCTTCGATTTTTTCGATTCCCGCCTGCAGTTCACTTATTGCGCGCGCATTTTTGTCTTTATCTGTTTTTAGTGCTGCAATGCGCGTATTGAGCGCATTTTTTGCGTCATAGCATTCGTCAAGAATTCTATCTTGAAATTGCTGCTTAAAAAGTGAGTCCGGCTGAAGTGTGTTTATAAACGTACTGAATAAAGAGATATCGTCTTTGTTTACCTCTTGCAGCGTGCACCCGCCGGTAAACGGATATAACTGCGCTTCAAGTCCGGATTTGATACTTGCAATATCATCTACACCACGCGAATCTGTCTTTGACAGAAAAAACGTACATTTTTTACCGAAGTTAATAATATCGTAAATCTGCCGTTCCATTGATTTTGATATTGTCCCTGCGTCCGCCGGAATAAGGACTGCGTAATGAATGCCGCGGTCAAGATAATTGAATATTGCGGCGTTGTGTTCGTTGAGCGGAGAATCGAATCCCGGCATATCAACAAGTGTAAGCGGCTGTATGTCGCGCAAAAATGCGCTGTTTATATGCCTCCTTACACAGACATATTTCCCGTGTGCCTGTGATACGTTGCCGATACGCTCCGTTCTGCCGTCGGCGTAAACGCCTTCGTCATACTCTTCCAAAGAATAATACAACTCGGCAGGAATCGCCGTTTCCGGCTTCATCGAAACTGCAAGCATATCACGCCCTATGAGCTTGTTGAGCATAGTGCTCTTTCCCGCGCTGAACTCCCCGACCACCGGCACCAAAAGCGGCATCGTATCAACTGCATCTTTAAGCCTCTGTGTCCCGTCAAAAGCCATGTCGCAATCTTTTTTAATCGTGCAAAGCTCGTCCAATGTGTCCGCATACAGCGTTTTTGTCTGTAAATTCATTTTTCCTCCTGTATTACAGATTTTTTTTATTTTTCTGAACTCTTGAATCGATTCACCCCGTTTACTAATTCATCACACGCATATCCTTTACGGTATTGCTGCTGCCGCATTTTGGACAGACGGGGAGTGAGAACAAGTCAAAAATACCTGCGCTTTTTGCACGGAACGAATTTCCGCAGTTCCTGCACCGTATATACACGCATTGTCCCATCTGCGGCGGAATGACGGAATTGTTATTTGCCCCGAACTTTTTCATAATTTCCTCCTGAAATCTGCGAAGTTATGTTAAGACGATTAAAGATTTTAACATGACTATGCGTTTATTGCTATGAAATATATTTTCAATTACCGGATATTTATTTACATATCATTAAATATTTGAGAACCCTATACACTTTCGATACTGTATTGGCATGGATATTGAAATCATTGCCGAAGTAAATAAAGTTTCCGAGCGTATTCAAAAACTTAGGACAGAACGTCGAATGAGCCAGATGGATTTAGCTGTTGAAGCGGGAATTTCTCAAGGTTTTCTTGCAATGATAGAAACAAACCGCAAAATCCCGACTATTATGACCATATTCAAGCTGGCAAAAGCCTTAAATGTCCGTGCTTCAGCTCTCATGGAAGACGCAGATACTTCGCGCGAGCAAAAAAAGCGTGAAATCATCAACCTTATCCAAAAAAATCTGTAGTTTTATTCCGTTAATATTATTTTCAGACTCATTCGAGTGAGCGGGCAATCAGTTTATACAGCACGTTCAGGCAGAATTCTTCCGAATCCGCTTCTGAGAATTCAGGATGCAGGTCATAGGCAAGCTGGCGCTCAAGACGGATGACTTTTATGCCGAGCTTGTGTTCAACACTATCCGCAAATGTGTACGCTTCTTTTTGCGCCGCTTTTCCGCTTTGTGTCGACGGAATATATACAACAATTTCAAGGTTCTTATTCATTGGACTGCTCAGCCGATTATAAACCGGGATATTTTTCATCTTTGATTTCATTTTCGATTTTCGCAGAATGTTTTAAAAGAACGGAAGATTCAATTTCCGAAACATCAAACGGAACCTGCTCATCATCTCTAAAGAAAATTCTCATCACGCGAACAGGATCGTCGTCAAATTCATCATATTCGTCCGGAGAAAAACGATAAAGTGCGTTCATATTGATTTTATCCGACAGTCTAAAAACGGTTCGTCCCATCCTGCCGATTATTTTCGCCGTTTTGAGCATAAAAACATTCTTAAAGTTTTTCTTTCTCACTGCGTTTTCTTCTATGTAAACGTTGCATTCTTTATTCGAGACGGCGCAAATAAGTTTTTCCGCACCGTCGATAGTCGTAATTCCGATTTTTCCAAGCGCATCTGCCGTAATATTCATAAAGACTTTGCGTAAAATTTTCTTTTTCATTTCAGACCCCTTAAAATCAAAGACTGTTATTCAGGTTTTAAAACCGAATGCGAGACGGCGCGCCGGATGCAAATATTCGCACTGCAAAGCGGCAGCCGCCTTTATGCATGTTTAAAATTCTGCAGACTTTCTAAATTGCGCAATCATTCTCTACGAAATCCCGTTGCTCTTCGTCTGCCGCACTTTCGTTTTTTTCGGGACTTTCAGGAGCTTTATCTTGTGCAGAGTCTTTATCCGAATCGCTTTCGTTGCCGTTATCGCTCTTATCACTGAATACTTCCTCATACTTGCGACATGTCTCTGCCGAGCGGAGGGCAAGCTTGTGCAGCTTTTTCTTAAGTTTTTTTGTGCGCTTCCCCGACGGTTCCGAAAAATAAAATTCCCGCACATAATCGATGACTTTTTGAAAATCACCGTCACTTTCTTCGCTGCTTTCGGGATTTTTATCTTTTGCAGAATCTTTATCCGGATCGCTTTCGTCATCGTCATCGTCGCCGAAAAAACTTTTATCCGAATCGTCGTCATCGCTGTCCGTAAATCCAAATAAATCCAAATCGTCCAATACTCCGGACTCAGAAATGGCAACTACGGCTCCGATTACACCGAGCGCAGTAGCCGCACCTTTAATAAAACTTTTCGTTCCCATTTTACATCCTCTCTTTTGCGCGGATTTTCCCGCGTGTTTTATTTAACCGCACACGGCGGCTGCAGGACTTTCTCCTACGGTGATGAGTGTATATCTACAGGGGTGTCAAGTTTTGTCGCGCCGATGAAAAAAAATTCTTTTTCTTGCGAAAATATATTCGATACTGTAATATTTACTTAAGACTATTTTTTAGGAGCATACTATGGCGTATGTTATCGAGGCAGAGAAATGCGTAAACTGCGGAACTTGCGAGCCGGAATGTCCGGTTGGAGCAATTTCCGAAGTTAGCGACAAGCGCATAATTGCAGAAGATACTTGTATCAGCTGCGGCGCATGTGCGGCGGTTTGCCCGACGGAAGCTATTTCCGAATAGGCAAGTTTTATTCGTAAAAAGACAGGTTTCTTTTTGAATCCTGTCTTTTTTAATTGCAGCCGGTTATTCCGGTTTTGTTATAATTATAATCACTATGAAAAGAAATTTTTTTTCTTCGGTAAAACTTTGCTTTTCCGCCGCCGCAAAAATAATAATAGCGGTTTTGATTTGTGTGCTTTCGTCTTTCGCTACGGTTTTTCCGCTTTATATATTTGCCGCAAAAGCACCCGGAATATACGGAATGACGATTGCGCTACTTTGTGCCGCTGCTCTCATATATTTTTTAATAAAAAAATTGCGCACGGTTTCCGTAAAAAAGATTTTAAAATTCATCATTATTGCGGCACTCTGCGCGGCAGGACTTATCGTTTCAGTAAAATTTCTGCTATACGGAACAAGATTGTTTGCATTCTTTTCCGTTGTAATCGCCGTTATTTTGTGCGTATTTGTTGCAAAGTCGATTCATACCGATGAAAAAAAAGATTGAATCTCTTTGTCCCTACAGGATTTTTTTCGCATTCTCTTTATTGCTTACTGCAGTCATAGCGTATGCAAGTTCGCCTGAAATCCTTCAGGGGCGGGACAAAAATCCGGAGCCTAAAAATTCTCTTTCAAAATCCGTTGTCAATATCAATAGAAGTGTTCTCCCCAAAATCGAAAAACTGTCGCATAAAGATTTGACTTTCGTTCAGCTGGAAGAGGCTAGGACGTATAACGACATTGCGGCAGCCGGAAATAAAGAGCAGCTAATTGAATTTTATACGTATGTTCCGCAAAAAAACGATACTATGCTGACTCTTGCAAGTTCAACGGGGATTCCTTACGACACGATTGCAAGTCTTAACGGTATTACCGGCAGCAAAATGACTCTTGAAGGCAAAACGCTGATTATTCCTTCCGTAAAGGGACTTTTTATTTATGCAAAGCCTAAGTCCGAATTGGAAATATTATGCGCCAAGGAAATAGAATCCGAAGGAAATCCGCCCGATGACGGCACATTCATTATGGACGGCATGGAGATTTACTTTTTTTTAGGCAGACGTTTTACATCGACTCAAAGAGCTTTCTTTTTGGATTCGTCGATACGGATGCCGCTGCGTTCTGCTGTAATTTCCAGCGCATTCGGATTTAGGCACAGCCCCGTTTACGGGAGATGGAAGTTTCATAAAGGAATAGATTTTGCAGCCCCTGAAGGAGAACCGGTATTTGCCTGTAAAAGTGGAACCGTTAGCGTGTGTATACGCGATAATGCCGTTTTCGGAAACTATATTGTGATAAATCACGGCGGTGGAATGACAAGTACGTACGCGCACCTTTCTCAAATCAAAGTGAAAAAGGGAGATTTTATAAACGGCGGAACCGTCATAGGAAATGTCGGAAAAACTGGAGCGGCTACCGGAAGCCATTTGCATTTTGAAATCCGTCTAAACGGAACTGCACAAGACCCCGCAAAACTTCTCCCGCTTTAACTACGCCGCTCGCACCTGATTCCTTCCGGTTTTGCTTTATCGGATCATTCTTCCCTGTTCGTAAAACGCAATATATTGAAAAACGGTGTATTTTCCGTATAAAATACGGAATCAAAAACATTTCAGGGCGGGAAAATGGCATACGTAAAAAATCTCTTCGATTCCAATTTTATTCAATATGCGAGTTATGTTATCCGCGACAGGGCGATTCCCGAACTTATTGACGGCTTAAAGCCTGTCCAGCGGCGTATTTTGCATACGCTTTTGGAAAATGACGACGGCAAATTCACCAAAGTTGCAAATGTTGTCGGCAAAGTCATGGCATATCACCCGCACGGAGACGCGTCCATTTATTCCGCGCTCGTAAATCTTGCGAACAAAGAGATTTTTATCGACAAGCAAGGGAACTTTGGCAATATGTACACGGGCGACAGCGCGTCGGCTCCCCGCTATATCGAGTGCCGTCTCCGTCCCGTAACCAAAGAAATCATCTACAATCCCAAAATCACGCAGTACGTGCCGAGCTACGACGGACGGAGCAAGGAGCCGGTCGTATTCCGCGCAAAGCTGCCGCTCGTCCTCATCACGGGCGCAGAGGGAATTGCAGTCGGCATGAGTACGCAGATTTTAAGCCACAACGTCCATGAAGTTATCGAAGCCGAAAAAGCGTGTCTGCGCGGTGAGCCGTTCCAACTTTTTCCCGATTTTCCGACCGGCGGGCTGATTGACTGCACGGAATACAAAGACGGACTGGGGAAAATCGTTGCGCGCGCCAAAATGGATACGAGCGACGATAAAAAAATCGTTATCACGGAGCTTCCGTACGGCAGCACGTCGGAAAGTCTTATGGATTCGATTGAAAAAGCGGCACGGAACGGCAAAGTCAAAATTGCGTCGATAAACGACTTTACAGCGGACACCGTAAATATCGAAATCCGCCTGCCGCGCGGCGTGTACGTCAAAGACGTTGTAGATTCGCTGTACGCATTCACCGAGTGCGAAAAGACCGTTTACTGCAATCTGCTTGTTATAAAAGAAAATATGCCCGTTCAGATGACGGTAACGCAGGTTATTGAACACCATGCAAAGCAGCTGGTTGAAGTCCTGCATGACGAACTTGAGTTTGAAAAGTCGGAATTGAATGAAAAGCTGCACTTGCGGACGCTTGAGCGCATTTTTATCGAAGAGCGGATTTACAAGTCTATAGAAGAGATGAAAACGGACGAAGCGGTCAAAGCGGCGGTCAAAGACGGTTTTATTCCGTTCAAAAAAGAGCTTTTGCGCGACGTAACCGATGAGGACGTTGCTCACCTGCTCAAAATCCCCATCCGGCGCATATCGCTGTACGACATAAACAAAAACCGCGAGGAAGTGAACGCGATAAACGCGCGGCTTAAAGAAATTGCGCGCCTTTTGCGCCATCTTACCGACTACGCGCTCAGCTGGCTTGAGGGGATTGAAGCGAAACTTGAGCCGTCGCTCCTTACGCGCCACACCGAGATTAAAAAAATCACGACGGTGGATGTAAAGGCAGTCGTTAAGCGCGATACGCCGCTCAAATATGATGAAAAAAGCGGCTATTTAGGTACGCAGGTGTTCGGCGGGACAGAACTTTTAAAGATTACGCAGTTTGATAAGATTCTTTACGTGCGGAAAAGCGGAATTTACACTGTTACGGAAGCACCGGCAAAAGTTTTTGTGGGACCGGAACTGCGCTGCTGCTCTTTTGCGGACAAGGAAACGCTTTCCAAAATCCTTTTTACGGTTATTTACCGCGACCCCGCGACGCAATTCGTGTATGTCAAACGCTGCAAGATTGCGGGCTACATTATGAACCGCGATTATTTCTTTGCGCCCGACGGAATGGAAGTCCTGCACGTCGATACGCGGAAGACGTTTACGTTTACGCTCAATTATGTGCCGAAGCCGCGCGTAAAGATTTTAAGCGAAAAGTTTAAGGCTCAAGACTTTGCGGAAAAAGGCCTCAAAGCGCAGGGAGTGCGCGTCTCTGCAAAGGAAGTAAAAGACATTTCTGTTCAGCCTGACGCGGCAAAATCGTAATGGATATTTTGACCGGCTTCGTCTCATGCCGAGTGATTGTAAAAAATTCGATTTTCATAAGCGAATTGACTCCGTGCTCGTCGCAAAAAGAAGCGAGGACAATCGTCAAAAGCAAAAAGACTGAATATCCTGACGCATCGCACACCGTTCACGCCTTTATCACGGGATTGAATGCCGAAGTTATGGGAATGAGCGATGACGGAGAGCCGTCAGGAACGGCAGGCCGCCCGATACTCGACGTCCTAAAGGGAAGAAAATGCACAAACCTTGTTTTGACGGTTACGCGCTGGTTCGGCGGCACACTGCTCGGCACCGGAGGACTGGTCAAAGCGTACGGATCATGCGCAAAATCCGTTATCGAAAAAGCCGACGCGCTGGGACTGCTTGCGCCATACGTTGAAGAGCACCCCTTCCGCTTTGAATGCGGCTATGCCGAATGCGAAACGATACGCCGTGCACTCGCCGCGTTCAACATAACGGGACTGCAGGAGACGTTCGGGGAGCGCGTGGATTTTGCGGGAAATGTCCGCTCTTATGAATACGAAAGTCTTGCGGCGAAACTCCATGACATCAGCGGAGGGAAAATTAAACTTGAAGAATAGCAGTCAAATTGTTCAAACTTTGTAACGATTTAATAAATATGCTACTATCCGATACAATTATGGACTGTATATTTTATTCCTGCTTTTATATACGCAAAAAACTCGTATCTGCAGCTGTTTTATTTTTATTTTCACTGACCGGAACATGGGCTATAGCCGTAGGAGCTGAAATTTGCTCTAATCCAAAGACGGATTTCAGCGGTAAAAACAGTGCAGCATTTGAAGCGGCTTTTATCTTTCATACGGATAGGATTCCCATTTGTGCAGAAATAAAGACCGGATACAATCCGTTTATAAAATCCTTTGATTTGATTCTTGCGGCGGATTTTCTGCCTTTTAATCCGTCATTAAATAAAAACGGAAATATTAAGTTTTACGGCGGATTTGGAAGCTGTGCAGGAATCAAAATATCGGAAAAGATTTTGTATTCGGCAGGTTTGCGCATGACAGGCGGTTTGAGTTTTATTTTTTATGACGGATTTTTAGAGCTGTTTTTACAGCAGACAATTCAGCCTGAAATAGATTTCGGCACGGATAACAGATGCAATTATTTACTGGCTCTGCCAAGCGCGGCAGGATTTAGAATTTGGTATTAAGGCTCCAGTTCCCTTTCTTTTCAATGCCTAAACAATCTGCAAGAAACGGGAAAATGCCGCGCAAAGATTCATCTAGCTTCCAAGGTGAATTTATTATAAGCAGTCCGCTTCCGTACATACGGGGCGCATTGTTTTTATCTAAATTGTTTAACGGAACTTCTTTGTGAGAATCCGATGAATTTACGCAAAGCTCCGCATTCAATATTTCAGCAGCCGCATTAAAAGATTTTACCGCCCGTATGATTCTGTCTTTCATATTTTCGATGATTTTGATTTTATAAGAAAGAAGCGGATACCAAAGAATGATTATTCCGCTCCGCCATTTTCGGTGAACTTTTATAACGGTTTCAGCGGCGGCAGCGTAATCTGATTCAATTTCGTAGCTAGGATCAATAAGGGCGGCTCCGCGATTGGTTTTAGGCGGCGTCAATGCACCGAGCAGCTCCCAACCGTCTCTAAAATGAATAGAGGCAAAATTCTCCGTTACCGCGCTGCATAACGTTTTATACGCCGCAGGATGTAATTCAGAAAGAATCAATTTATCTTTGCTGCGCATAAAATCCACTTCTATGCGCGGAGAGCCGGGATATATGCCGCCGTCGTAGCGTTCAAGTTCCATAATATATGGTTTTAATGCTTCAGGAATTTTTTCCGCACAGGCGGCGTAAAATTCACGCAGTCGGAGAACGCCGTTTACGCATTCACCCGTTTTTGCGGAACGTTCATTCGACAGATTGTAAACACCTGAACCTGCATGAGTATCAAAAAACGTATACGGTTTATCTTTCCGATTAAGATATTCTAAAATCAACGTGAGTGCGGCGTGTTTTAATACATCGCCATGATTTCCTGCATGGAAATCATGTATATATCCTAACATCAGCGCAGGGATGCAAGTTCTGCAAGCCAGATTTCAGCGGAAGCGTCGCTCGGCATACGCCAATCTCCGCGCGGCGAAAGTGCAACGGTTCCGACTTTTGCGCCGTCAGGCATACAGGAGCGCTTAAACTGCTGTGAAAAAAAGCGCGAATAGAATATGCGCATCCAGCGGAGTTTATCTTCATGTGAATAAGGCAATTTTGAAGAATCTGCAAGAAATAGAATTTTTGCGGGACTGAATCCGAATCTGAGCATATAGTACAGGAAGAAATCATGAAGTTCGTAAGGACCGACAATATCTTCCGTTTTTTGCGTAATCACGCCGCTTTCGGGAGGCAGCAATTCAGGACTTACAGGCGTTGCAAGAATATCGCGCAGCAATGCGGAAAGTTCCGAATCATCTGAAACTGCGGCAAAATATTCTACAAGATGGCGTACAAGCGTCTTAGGCACCGAAGAATTTACTCCGTACATGGACATTTGATCGCCGTTATACGTGCACCAACCCAGCGCAATTTCCGATAAATCGTCGGTGCCTATTACAATTCCGTTTATCTGATTTGCAATATCCATAAGAACCTGCATTCTTTCGCGCGACTGAGCATTTTCGTAAACATTATTATGTACGTTCATATCATGTCCGATGTCTTTAAAATGCATTAAAACCGTCCGGGCAATATTGATTTCTCTAAAAGAAGTTCCGCTTTTTTGTGCAAGCGCACAGGCATTTTTATATGTTCTGTCGGTTGTTCCGAAGCAAGGCATTGTAACAGCGACAATTCCTTTCCTGTCCAGTTTTGATATATCGAATGCGCGAAGCATTACAAGATAGGCAAGAGTTGAATCAAGCCCGCCGGAAAGTCCTATAACCGCAGTTTTTGCGTTGATATGCCGGAGTCGTCTTGACAATGCTTCTGCCTGCATTGCAATTATGGAAGCGTAACGATCGTTTTGACTTACGGTTTCATTCGGAATAAACGGGAATGCACCTATTGTACGCAAAAGTTTTGAAGGCATATATTGTTTTGAACTTGATGAGCCTTTAAAGTAAACTCGCCTATAATTTGCAAAGCATCCCGGCGATAAATCTGCAAATGTAGTCATCTTTTGACGTTCTTTTTCAATGCGCTCAAGGTCTATGTCTACGCAAATCATGCCGGGTTCAAACGGTTTGGCTTCTGCAAGCATCGTACCGCATTCGGCGATGAGACTTTGACCTGCAAAAATTAAATCTTGACTTGATTCGTCCTGTCCTGCTTCCGCGCAAAGATACGCGCACAAAGCACAAGAAGACTGCGATTTAACTAAAAGTCTTCTATATTCAGCCTTACCGATAATTTCATTGCTTGCGGCAAGATTTACAACAACGCTCGCCCCCGAAAGGCATGCTGTTGAAGAAGGCGGAAGAGGAGACCATAAATCTTCACATATTTCCGCAGCTATAACGAGGCGAGGATTATTTTTATCGCATATTAAAATATCCGCTCCGAAAGGGACGGAATCGAATTTTGTCGAAATATAAACAGTATTGTTTCCCTTTATGTTAGCCGCAGAAGCAAAATAACGCTTTTCGTACAATTCTGTATAATTCGGAACGTATGTTTTAGGAATTGCCGCCAACACATCTCCCTTATACAAAAAAACCGCACAATCAAACAATACGCCGTCTTTTGCAAGAGGAAGTCCCAGAACAATCAGCGCGTCCAATGAAGCGGTTTTATGCGCAATCATTTCAAGGGCTGCAACACAGCCTTTTTGCAGCGACTCCTGAAAGAATAAATCGCCGCACGAATATCCGCTTATACAAAGTTCCGGAAAAACGATAATCATTGCATCGTTTTTTGCTGCAAGCCGGGCGGCATTTATTATCTGCTCAGAATTGTAACGGCAATCTGCCACTTTCAATCTCGGACTTGCACAAGCCGAGCGAATAAAACCATAATTCATAATTTGTCCTTAAACCCTCGTAAGCATTATACCGAATTAACAAAATAAGTTCACGTTTTCCAAGGGATGACGACGCAAGGTAATTTTTACGCAATTTTGCCGTGCAAAATTGTAGCGGACCGGCGGCGGTAAAAACGGGTTTTACAGACTTTCACTTCTCTCCCGCCGCCTCAAGTTTTCCGGATGGAAAACTCGTATAGCAATTCCGCCCCAAAAAATCCGGCAGAGGCTGCGGACGTAAAGACCGATTACACCGCTATGTATCATTCTGCCCGTCCGCAGCCTGCGGTTTAACACGGAAATCAATTTTCCCCAAATCAGCCGATAGTCCGGATGTCGAGACTTTCTATTTTTATAAATATCGGATATTAGCTCACCTAGAAAATTAAAATATACGAATAATCCGGGATTCCAAAGGGCGCAAGTCCTTTGGTCGTACCCAAGTAAGGAGGGTTCTCAAGGGAGGAAAACTGCAGGCGGCGGACGGGTAAATGGGATATAAACAGTATAATCGGTTCGCCGTCCGCTGCAATTTTGCGTAGCGCAAAATTGCATAAAGATACCTTGCGATGCCCAATTGAGAAATCTGCGTGCTATGAAAGATTTCACAAGTTTCGAGAACTCGAAACTTGAAGCGGACGGCGAATTCGTTATGTCTTTCTCGTCCCGTTCTTCCGTCCGCCGTTCTTACTTGCAAGAACATCGAATAAAAGAGATAATCGTGCAATATGCAAGGAACGGTGCTGGCTGGCAGCAATAATTTTTTTGAAGTCGAGTGCGAAGACGGAGTGCGGATGTGCTCGCTGAAAGGCAAGATTTTAAAATCCGGAACGCAGTATTACAATCCGCTTGCGCCCGGCGACGTTGTGGAAGTCGAATGCGGAGAAGATGAGGATGCAAAGGGACGGATTATAAGTCTTGTTCCCCGCAAAAACGAGTTTGTTCGCTGGAACGTTAAAGGCAGGTGTCCGCAGCTCCTTGCGGCGAATGTGGACTACGTCGTGCTCGTTACGACGCCGGATTATCCGCCGTTCCGACCGCGTTTTATCGACAGGGAGCTTGCGCAAATCGAAAGTCTCGGTCTTGTCCCCGTTATAGTTTGCAATAAATACGACTTAATAGAAGAAAGTACCGATTCAAAACTCGTCGCGCTCACCGAACGCTATTTGAACATCTGGGAAGAGCTCGGCTACCGCGTCCTTCGCATTTCGGCGAAGACCGGAGAGGGCATTCCCGAATTTGCAATGTTACTTGAAAATCACTTGAGCGCATTCGTCGGTCAGTCGGGAGTGGGTAAATCCAGTCTCATCAACGTACTCGACGAAACGTGCGTACTTAAAACCGGCAGCCTTTCAAAAAAATACGGACGCGGAAATCACACGACGACGAAAGGCAGACTGCTCCGCATTACGCTGAACACGTCGCTTACAGGCGGTGTTCTCGGAATGAAAGCGTCTATAATCGACACGCCGGGAATCAGACGGTTTATGACGCACGGCATTGAAGCGGACGACCTTGCGCTGTACTTTCGCGAGTTTAAGCCGCTTGTAGGCACGTGCGCGTTCGGCATGAGCTGCACGCATTCGGAAGAAAAAGGCTGCAAAATACGCGAAGCCATTGAATGCGGCGATATTTCAGAAGAGCGTTACGACAGTTGGCGGCGTATAAAAAAACAAATCGAAGATAAAAGCTGGGACGACTGACTTGGACGTACGCACGCTCTTGGAATTGGATTACGGAAAAGTCCGCGAAGACGTTTCGTCTTTTTGCGTAAGCGAAGAAGGAAAAACGGCGTTTCTTTTGCGCGAACCGTCTTCCGACACCGCCCGCATCGAATATTTAAAGTCTCTCGGACGCGAATGGACGGTATTCTTGAGCGCAAAGAAAAACGACGCGCTGCATTTGTGGAACCCGATTTTGCCGGCTGTAAAATCGCTGAGTGTTGGTTCCGTGCTTTCCGAATCCGCAATTTTTGACTTGGGAATCTTTTGCCGCTGCGTAAAGACCGTACGTGCGGCGGTTTTGGGTGCGGATTCGGAACTCGGATTAAAAAATCTTTCCGCGCTTGTGCAAACTTTCCCATTTGCGGAAATTTCAGACGCCGAAAACCGCATTTTCCGCATAATAAACTCCGACGGCGAAATGCGCGACTTACCGAGCTTGCAGGAACTTCGCGCAAAAATTCACGCCTTGAACGCAAACATCAAGCGCATTCTAAAAAGCTTTACCTCCGATTCACGCTATTCGTCCGTTCTGGAATCCGCAGTACCGGTTTTCCGGAGCGAGCGGCAGCTGCTTGCCGTAAAATCCGCACACCGGCGTGCGATAAAAGGCATCGTTCACGAAGTTTCGCAAAGCGGAATGACCGTTTTTATAGAGCCGGAAGATGCGGTGCACTGTTCAAACGAACTTGTACAGGCGGAATACGAATTGAACGCGGAAATCCGCCGCATTTTAAGCTTTTTGTGCGAGGAGCTTCGCCCTTTTTGCGAGTTTTTTACAGACTCTCTTGCGCTCATGCAGGAGCTGGACTGTACGCTTGCCGCCGCAAAATGGGGACTTACGCACGGGGCGGTTTTTGCGGAAAATGCCCGCGAAGAGCCTCTGCTGCTTTTGAGTGCGCGGCACCCGCTTTTGGGAGAGGCGGCGGTTCCGGTCGATGTGCGCTTTATGGACGGCAGACGGATTTTGATTATTTCAGGACCGAACGCGGGCGGAAAAACCGTTACGCTTAAAACGATTGCGCTTTTTGCGGCGATGAATCAAAGCGGATTTCCGATTCCCGCGCGAGAAGGCAGCCGTCTTCCGGTTTTCGACGATATTTTTTCCGACATCGGGGACGCTCAGTCTCTTGAAAACTCGCTTTCCACATTCAGCGGACGGCTTAAAAACATTGCGCAAGCGGTTCGTTTTGCGGGAAAAGACAGTCTCGTTCTTTTGGACGAATTCGGAAGCGGCACCGATCCCGCCGAGGGTGCGGCGATTGCAATGGCGGTTTTGGACGCGCTTATCGAAAAAGGCTCTTGCGTTTTGCTTACAACTCATCAAGGCGCGATAAAAAATTACGGTTACGCAAATGAGCACTGCATAAACGCAAGCGTTGAATTCGATACGGATACGCAAAGTCCGACGTTCAGGCTTTTGATGGGAGTGCCGGGCGAAAGCCGCGCGCTTGAAATTGCGCAAAAAAGCGGACTTCCTCAAAGCGTCATTCAAGCGGCGAAAAACTATTGCGCGGACGGCCGGACGGATGTTTCCACTCTCATTACGGGACTTTCGGAAAAACACGCGGCTGCGGACGCGCTTTTAAAAGAGCTTTCCCGCCGCGAAAAGGATTTAGCCGACTTGAAAAACCGTCTTGAGGCGGAGGCGTTTGAAATCAGGCAGGCGGAACACGAATTAAAAAAAGAGCGAAAGCGCGACGCGGACGATTTTCTTTCGCAAGCGCGTAAAGACATTGCAAACCTTGTGCGCCGCTTAAAAGAAGGCGAATTAACGCGGGATAAGACGCGCGAGGCGGCTCATTCTCTCGAAAAATTGCAAAAAGAGCTTTCGGAGCGCGAGGCGGCTCTTGAAAAAGAAGAAGAAACGCTTGAAAAGGAGCGGCAAAAACTTGAAAGCAAGCCGGAAGTAAAAGTACAGGCGGCGCGGAACAAGAAAACCAAAAAGCGCGTAAAAAATTCCGAAGCGTTGAAAAATGCCGTTTCACTTGCAAAAAATAATTCTCCGGCTGCCGAAAACACTTCTCCCGTCAAACTTGAAGCAGGAGTTGAAGTGCTTTACGGAAAATCAAATCGGCGGGGCGTTATTATTGCTCCTGCCGGCAGCGGCGGCTGGAACGTTTTATTCGGCAGTATACAAATGAGCGTAAAAGCGCGCGAGCTTACACCTGTTAAAAAAACGGGGATGTCCGCCGCCTTTTCGTATTCCGTCGACCTTGCAGAGGAAAATAAAGATGCGCGTCCCGCCTTTGAGCTTCGCCTGCTAGGTCTCCGCGCGGAAGAAGCGATAAAAATGCTTGAACGTCAGCTTGATTTGTGTACGCTGCATAATTTTAAGACGTTCAGCGTAATTCACGGAAAGGGTGAAGGGATTTTGCAGCAAGCCGTGCAGGATTATCTGTCGAACTGTCCGGCAGTGGACTCTTTTGCGTTTGCGTCTCCTGAAGACGGCGGTACGGGAAAAACGTATGTCAGCTTGCAGGCGGGGGATAAGTGAATTGAGAAAAAGCGGCAGACGGTGGTGTGCGAAAAAAAAGTTTAAGTGCGGAAGATTTGCTGTGGGCGTAAATTAAGCCTGCGCCCGATTGCAGCGGAAAATGCTGCATCGATTTTAGCACTTCTACGCTATGTAAATGCGAAAGAATTATGATTACGACCGGCACGGATTATCACGAATCGTTATTTATGCAGCAGTTGGAGCGGAAAGCGGATTGCGGGTAAGGTTTGCGCCCGAATTCAAATAAAAAATGTTGAGTTTTGATGGAGGAAAATCATGAAACTTTTAGCGGTTATCGATATGCAAAACGATTTTATTGACGGCTCGTTGGGTACTAAGGAAGCGGCGGCTATCGTGCAAAATGTTGCGGCAAAGATTGAATCGTATAGGGCAAAGGGGCAGGCGATTGCTTTTACGCGCGATACGCACGGTGCAGACTATCTTGATACGCAGGAGGGGAGGAATCTTCCCGTTGTGCATTGTGTTGAAGGGACTGAAGGCTGGAAGATTTCCGGCAAACTGAACACGGACGGTGCGAGGATTTTCAATAAGCCTGCGTTCGGTTCGGCTGCTCTTGCGGAGTATGCGCGGTCGCTTGAAGGACTTGAAGAAATAGAACTTGTCGGTTTATGCACGGATATTTGCGTTATCAGTAATGCTCTTATTCTAAAAGCCGCATTGCCGGAAACAAAAATAACGGTAGATTCTTCCTGCTGTGCAGGTGTTACGCCCGAAAGCCATAAAAATGCACTTAATGCAATGCGTATGTGTCAGGTTTGCGTAATTTAAGAGGCATGGAAACTGCGGCGGACTGGCAGCGGTGAAAATCAGTTTTACAGCTTTTTATTCCTCTGCCGCTGCCCCGAGTTTTGCCGTCCGGCAAAACTCGCAGATAAATGTTTTTCGTAAGTTTTCAGACTTTGCCGTTTTCCGCACTTCTACGCTATATACAATGCGGAGGAACTATGATTATAACAAACACCGATTACCTAAAGCCGTTTTTTAAGCCGGTGAAAAAAGAAAATATGCCGGCGAGAATCGGACTGAAAGTACGATTCTCGTGGCGGACATACAAAAGTCTATACGATGAAAAATAATTAAAAATGTCCGCCCGATGATTACATTTTCGGAATTATAATGAAAAACGAGCGCATTTGCCGCGGCGTTTTGGAGAGGATGCTGCCGGCAGCATAGAACTTTGTTTCATAGATTTAATCGGATTACTGCCGACTGCAGTTTTTCTTTCGGAAAAACTGCATGAAAAATGACTTAGAGGGTTGTTTGCTCTATATTCAGCAAGTACCAAAATATTTTCACAATTTTGCTACTGCAAAATTGTAGCGGACAGTAAACCAAGTTACATCTGTAGAATAGGTTCTACTGTCCGCAGTTTACCGACGAGATAAACAGACTTGTAGAACAAACCAAACGGAACGAAGCGTTCAGGAGCAATTATTTATCTATGAACTTAAGAGAATATGATTTAGGACGCATGGGTCGAGAAGAAGGGATTGCCATCGGAGAGCAAAGAGGAATTTCAATAGGCGAGCAAAGAGGCATCTCTATAGGTGAAGTACAAGGTATAGAAAAAGCAAATCTTGATAATGCGAGAAACATGCTTGCGGATAATGTCTCGGTTGAACGGATTGCTCGCTATACGGGTCTCCCGCTTGAAACCGCCCGCAAGCTCAAAGCGGAACTTTCCGCAGCACAGAAAGAGTGATAACTTTGCAATCCGTTGATATCGCAAACTAAAACCGCGATACGTTAAACGTAAACTTTTCGCTTCTTACGCTTACGGAGATGTCCGTAAAACATCGGCTCTCCGTAAGTTTTAATTTTTCTCAACTCGCATTTTTCATTCGCATTTTTCATTCTATACATATTTTAATAATCTGTTATAATGTCTTCGGCAAGTTATTGTCTGCTAATATCGAAACCCCATAAAATATGCGTAAAATATTCATAGCGTTTTTGATGAAATAGGTTTTAGGCCGACTGAAATTTTCGGACGGTACCTTTAACATTTTTATTCTTATACGTCATTCAAAGTCGATTGGGATTTTTGATTTTTGCAGTCTGTTGCCGTTTTATGCGAGGTATTTATGTTTAAATCAAAAACTTCCGTATGTTTATTGATTGTTTTAAGCGTTATTCTAAGCTCTTGCGATTTTTTTAATACATCGATACCGGACTGGTTTAGGGAATATACCGATTATCCCACCGTAAGCGGTATTGTATGGTCGGGGAAAGGCAAAAAAGATTCTTCCGGTGTGCTAAATGCATCATCGTCGGAAGATTTTACCGTAACGCTTACCATGAATAACTTGCAGCAGTTCAAGTTTACACCCGGTGAAAACATGATTCTCAGTTTTCCGGAAGAGCTTACTGCATCGGCGTTAAATACTTCCGTCGTAAAAATAAAACAGGATTCTTCCGATTTGTCCAAAATCGTCATAACTTATCCTGCAGACTTTTTGCGGGAAGCTGAGCGCGGAACGAAAAAATTCGATATTTCGCCTAAAGTCGTTTTTAAGCACCCTAAAATAGGAATTGATTTTTGTACTTACGATTCTTTTAAGGTTATATGCAATTCCGCACCCACGATGCCTTCGGGTGCCGTCCTTTATAAAGATTCATCCGACAACAAATATGTAATATGTTTTAATTTGCCGGATAAAAACGCAATGAAATCCGGTGCGAAAGACTCGGATATAAAAAAGCTCCGGATAGACGATACCGACTATGACATTAAAGTGAATGCGGACGGAACATTTTCTTTTTCCAATCCTAATTTTTTGCAAGCTCCGACACCGGCACTAGCAAATTCCAATTATGAAAAAGTAGATTCTTCTCATGACTTCATACCGAACGGACAGCCCGTATATTTTAAAACAAGCGACTCTATAGGAAGCAATCCCGTTTATAAAATCGAGATTTTTGATGAAACCATCGGTTCGGGAGCGGTAACCGTAGGCGCGTCTATGCTCCGGTTAAAGGAGCCTGAAGTTTCGAAAAAAGATTCTCATGACGTATTTACGAGTCTTAACGCTGCAGCCGAAAACGAGATTCCGGTAAGCTCCGACGGTTCCTCATACGTGTATATTACTCCGCCGTCGGAATACGCAACCGGAGGCGCCGTTCAAGATGTTTCAGTTGTCTATGAATTGTGGAGAGGTCATAACAAACTTGAAAAGATTTCCGACGGAACGGTTACGGCGGCTCAAAGTCCCGTTGCCGTTCCGGGCGGAAAAACCTTGCTCCGTGTGTATGCGTATAAAGACGGAGCTGCGGATTCTTCCGTTAAGGAATATAAAGTTTCCGTTTTGATATACGCCTACTATGTAAAGGGTGAAGGAGCTTCCGTGCTTTCGGGAAGTGTGGAAGATACCAACGAGGGAACAAAATCTTATCCGCTTAAAACCGTACACGCTGCAATTCAAAAGATTAATGCGCTGCCGTCTGCTACGGAGCAATATACCGTTTTTGTAGACGGTTCGGCCGCGGAAGACAATGCAATAACCGTAGGCGGGAGCAGCGGCGGAACTTCCGCAAGAAAGATTGAAATAAAACGGCTCGATTCGGCAACGGCTGAAATTCACAGAGCCTCAGCCGCTTCTCCTGCAGGCGCATTGTTTACGGTTGAAAAAGACAGCAATCTTAAATTTACGAACATTACTATCGACGGCAAAAATCTGTCTCTTTCGGGAAACGAAATGGTTTCGCGCGGAAATATCGATTTTGAAGGCTGTCTCGTTCAAAACTATGATGCGCAAAGTCATCATGTATTGCATATAGAAAACGGCTCATGCACGCTTTCCGATACTGTCATTAAGAGTACGGCAAGTAATCCGCAAGCATACGTTTACATCGATAGAACTTCGTCGGCAAGTCCTACATTTACCGTAAAAAAATCCGTGAAAATAGGCGGGTCAGCGGATTTCAGTTCCATCGTTTTAGGTTTTTATGAAGACTCTTCCGGCGTTAAAAGCGCATACATTACGGCAGACGGACTTTCAGCGGATTCTTATATAAATGTTGTTCCTTACAAATACGATAAGCAGTTCGGAAAAACGCTGGTAAAAGGAGCAAACGCTTCGTCGTACAAAGGATATTTCCATGTTGCGGGAAGCTCTGAGGACGGCGGACGATATTTCCTTGAAGCGGGCAATGACGGCGGTACCGACAATGCACTCATTTTGAAAAAATCCATTGTAATAAGCGGAGACGAGCCGAACGCGTGGGCAAAACTCAAATATAATGCGGAAAATGCTTCCGACGGTGAAACGATTGTCGTTACGGGAACAATAAAAGCCGGAAAAACGTCTACGGAAATCAACGGGACTAGTTTTAATAACTTCAGTGAAATTAAAATATCAAAAAACATAACAATCCGCGCAAACGGCACTCCTGCCGTCATCGACGCAGATAAAACAACCGACGGAAAATCCGCGCACAGAATATTTACCGTATCGGGGGCGGGCGTAAAGCTCACCTTGCAAAACGTTACGCTACAAGGCGGAATCGCTTCCGGTACAGGTGAAGCCGGTTACGGCGGCGCGGTATACGTAAAAGACGGCACAACGCTTGAATTAAAAGAATGCAACGTTAAAGATAACAGCGCAACAATGGGCGGCGGCGTTTATGTAGAAAAAGGCTCATTCACGCTTGAAAATTCCGGCGTACAAAACTGTCAATCTTCCGGCGGCAAAAAATACGGCGTATACGTCAAAGCGTATGCGGGAGGCGGAGCTCAGCCTGTCTTTAAGGTAAAAGGCGCGGTCAAAATCGGAAGCGCAAGCGATTCGACGGCGGTTTGCCTCGGCTGGGATACTGATACGGGCGCAGTCGTTACTGCGCAGAACTTAGCGGCGGGCGCACACATCAACCTCGTCCCCGAAAATTACATAGAGCAGTACGGAAAAGCACTTGTCCGTTCTACTGCCGCCTCTTTCCCGACTGCATCCATTTCGTCGTTCAGTTTGACGGACGCTCCGGCAGGCAAAGCGGTATTCCGGCTGATGGCGGGAACCGCCTCCGGTACGCAGAGCGCGCTCCTGTTACGCGAAACGGTAACGATTGACGGCAATGCGGATGAAAACGCGTGGGCGTACTTAAAATACTACTCGGCGCATATTTTGCCGGGCGATGACATCATCGTAAAAAACACGGTCAAAGCGAAAGTCGGCGGTACCGTTTCGATAAACGGCGTAAACGAGCAAACCGATGGAAAGATACACGTCGGTTCCGACGTATTGATTTGGGCGAAAGGCACAGGCGCAACGCTCGATGCGTTTAATAAAGACAGTATATTTGAGTTTGACGGCACCGGCTCCGGAAAGCTGACGCTCAAAAATCTGACGCTAAAAAACGGTAAGGTAGCGGGCGGCTACAACGGCGGCGCGGTTCTCGTCAAATCGGATAAAACGCTCGTTCTTGAAAATTGTATCATCCAAGACTGCGGTGCGGGTAAAGGCGGCGCACTGTATATAGAAAAAGGCGGAAAGTGCGTCCTCTCCGGCACAACTTTAAGCGGAAACAAAGCGTCCGGCACGGCAGCTGCAGGCGGAGCCGTATATGTGGAAGCCGACTCCTCCAAGGCGGGAAAATTAAGCATTTCGGGCACAAGCGTCATCACGAAAGAAAACGATGTCGGCACGGACAAGTACAACGACGTTTGTTTGGAGACGGGAGCAGTCATTACGGTAACGGGCACTCTCAGCGGCTCTGTTACGGCGCGCATTACGCCCAAAACATACACGCTAGGTCGAATCGTCGTGCAGGGCGAGGGCTTTACACTTCCTTCCGACTATGTAAACCGTTTTACCGTAACAGAAGAAAATGGAAATCCGTGGAATCTTGAAAAAGACGGAAACGCACTCAAGCTCAAAACTTCTACCTTAATCGTCGACGGCGGCGCACACACCAACGATGCATGGAAATTCCTGAAAGAGCAGGTTCAGGCGGCTCCGGAAAATTCAACCATTATCATCAAGGGGACTATCAAAGCGACCGCAGCCACCGGCAACAACGGCGCAATCCCGATAACGAAAAACATTACGATACAGGGCGAACGCTCCGGCACAAGCATTACAAGCGTCCTTGACGCGGGCAAGGGGACTGCGGGCAAAACGGAGCACCGCATATTTGCGGTAGTCGGTGAGAATATCGTCCTCACTTTGAAAGACGTTGCGCTGGAAAACGGCAAAACGCCCGGTGGCGGCGGTGACGAAGGTAATCACGGCGGCGCAATTTTGATAAAACAGGACGCAAAATGCGCGATAACGGATTGCGAACTGAGCTCGTCGGAAGCGGGAGATAAAGGCGGCGCGATTTATGTTGAAAAGGGTGCGGAATGCACGATAACGAATACCAAGATTGACGGCAACAAAGCGACCGGCATGGGCGGCGGCGTATATGTAGAAGCTGCCTACGGCACTGCGGCTGCCGGGAAGTGCGTAATTTCCGGCGGTTCGTTTACAAATAACGAAGCCAACGGCGGCGGAGGCGGCGCGATATATACTGCAGGAACGCTTGCTATAACCAGTTGTACTATTGGAGATACAACCGGCACTAACGGAAATAAGGCTACGGGAGTCAACGGCGGCGGAGGCGGCATAAACATTTTCAAAGGTACGTGTACGTTGACCAATGTTACTATGGAGGGAAATACGCTTGCCGGAAACAGCAAGGGAAGCGGCGTATATCTGTATTCTTCTGCAGGCAGCACAACATTTACAGTAAAGGGCGCGACAAAAATCGGCAGCAGTACCGATACAAATGCCGTTCTCGTTGTTCTTACCTCGCCGACGCAAGTTGCCGTTAATGTCGACGGCTTAATGGACGCACACATAAACCTTGAGCCTGTCAGTTATAACTTTCAAAAAAACGAAGAGCTGGTCAAAGGCGATGGTGCATCCTCATATAAAGGTTATTTTCACTTGGTCGGTGTACCCTCGGGCGAAACGTGGAGTTTAAAGCCCAATGCAGGTGATAACGGACTTGTTTTACGAAAACAGGAAACTATCGACAGCAGCAACGGCGGTACATGGAAGAAATTAAAAGCCGCGATTGCTGCGGCTGATGGCGGCGATGTCATCAAGATAATCGGCGAAATTAAAGCAACGAACGATACCGATAACTCTGGCGAGCTTGAAATCAGCAAAAACTTAACGATAAAAGGCATAGGGACTGCGGCGGCTCTTGACGCGAATAAAGACGGCGTGAATCACCCGTCTACAACGCACCGCATCTTCAAAGTAACAAGCGGCAAAACGCTCACGCTCCAAGACCTTACGCTTAAAGGCGGAAAGCCTGAAAACGGATACGGAGGCGGCATACTGTTGCAGGGCGGCACACTGGATATGAAGAACTGCGACGTTAAAGGGAATGAATCTGAATGCGGCGGCGGAATTTACGCAAATACAGTCGGAACTGCGGCATCTTCCGTAACAATTTCAGGCGGTACCATAGGCGGTACGGATGCAGCTGACAAAAATAAAGCGGTATCCACGTCTGTCGGCTATGGCGGCGGCATTTATGTGGAAGGGGGCAGCACCTTGACGATGCGGGACGACGCAAAGGTTATCGGCAACACGGCAACGCAAAACGGCGGCGGCGTATATACTGACAAAGAGGCACAATTCAACTTTGAAGGCGGAACGATAAGCGGCAACAGCGCAGGCATAGGAAAAGGTGTCTATATTCAGTATTTTACCGGCACTGCGTATATGAAGATGTCCGGCGGCGCAAAAGTCGATTCAAATAACGACGTGCATTTGGGCAGTACCAGCGGCAATCCTGCATTTATCACCGTAACCGGCGCTCTTTCCAATTCACCTGCGGCAACGCTCACCATGGATAACAGCGCAGCCGGTTACGCAGTGGGGCGGGAAGTCGTTAAAGGAGACGGATACGGATACACGCTTACGGCACCGGACATCGCCCGCTTCCCCATAACGGCGCAGACTTCACCCGCACAAAACTGGACGACGGAACTCGACGGCACCGCGCTCAAGCTCAAGAAGAGCGGGGGCGGAATGGGTATGCTGATAAACGGTGCTGACACTGATGCGTGGACAAAACTGAAAACCGAAGTGGAAAACTCATCAGGCTCTGCAAAAATAACAATACAGGGGACGGTACAGGCAACGACTGCTCATAAAGGAGAAATAACCGTCTTAAGAAATGTTGAAATAGTCGGAGATACAAGCAATCCCTTAAAACCTCCGATTTTGGATGCTGGTAGCAAGAACCGCATATTTAAGGTAACGGGAGCGGGTGCGGAGCTGACGCTTAAAGACCTGACGCTAAAAGGCGGCAATGCAAAGGGAAGCGGAGATGCCGATAACGGTGGTGGAATATTCTTTGACGGCGGTAGCGGAGTCTTTTCAAACTGTACGATTGAAAGCTGCTCTTCAAATAATTTCGGCGGTGCTATTGCATTGAAAACAGGTGCAATTTTAGAGATTAAAGATAATTCCCATATTAAAAGCTGTAATGCAAAAAATAAAGGCGGAGGTTTATATATTATTGCTGGATCAGCGGTTTCTCTTATAAATAGCTACGTGGAAGAATGTCATGTAACGAATAACACGTCTTTAGGCGGAGGTGTATGGCTGGAATCTTCAATTTCCGCGTCCGCTTCCGCGCTTGATTTGTCGGAGAACTCTTCCATAACATTGTGCACGGCAGGGGCTCATGGAGGAGCGGTTTACATGAATTCAAATACAATTCTAACTATGGGGAAAAATGCAAAAGTTGAAGTTTCTACCGGAGGTGATAAAAACAAAGACGGTAAAAACGAAATATATTTTCAGGGCGGCGAGATAAAAGTTATGGGAACGCTTTCTGCGGGAGACGAACAGGCGGCGCGGATTACTGTGTATAATCCGTCTGACGGTAAACAAGTTCTTACCGGCGATACAGCCGCAAACTGTACCAAGTTTGCGGTAACACCTAACGGCACCCAAGAGTGGGAAATAGATACCGACGGTAAGCTTGCAAAGAAAAGAAAGACGATAAAAAACTCCGACACAAACGCGTGGGAGCAATTGAAAAACGCTGTTTCTGCAGCCGCCGACGGTGATGTTATTATCATAGACGGTGAAATAAAGGCTACTACAGATACAAATAACTCCGGCGAAATAGAAATAACGAAAAAACTTACGATACAGGGCAAAGCCAGAGCTTTGTCGGACAGTCTTGATGCAAATAGCAAGAACCGCATATTTAAGGTAACGGGAGCGGGTGAGCTTACACTTCAAAACCTGACGCTAAAAGGCGGGAATTCCGGAACGGACAACGGCGGAATTATATATGTGGATAGCGGTACTAAGGTTACCTTGAGCGGCTGCAGTATTAAAAGCGGTTCTGCAAATCAAGGCGGAGCTTTTTATGTAAAAGGAACATTGGATATAAAAGACAGTTCTACGATAAATAGCTGTGAGGCAACCTCTAATGGAGGTGGAATATATATCGAAGGAGCAAGTGCAAAATGCAATCTTATTGGTAGTAAAATTATAGGTTGTAAAACAACAGGTCCTACCAGTTGGGGTGGCGGTGTTTACATGGATAACGGTGCTTTTACAATGGAAGGTAATGCGGAGATTACAAGCTGTTCAGCAAATAATGATAACTTAGGCGGAGGAGTTTATGTCGCTGGTACAAACTGCACATTTGAAATGAAAGACAATGCAAAAGTTACGGTTTCTACCGAAAACACGGACGGTAAAAACGAAATATATTTGCAGGACGGCAAGATAAAACTTACAGGAAAGCTTTCTGCGGGAAACGGAGAGGCGGGACGTATTACGGTTATGCGTCCTGCTCTGTATAAAACTACAACGCAAGTTCTTACCGGCGATCATCTTGACACAAACTGTAAAAAGTTTACGGTAACACCAGATAGCGGAACCAACTGGTACGTCAATGCTGACGGCAAGCTTACAACGACGGAGCCGTAAAAGACGGATGGCAGGCTACGAAGAATTGCATTCGCTTTTTCCGGAGCCTTTCCCTGCGCTTTGAGGGAAGGTCTCCCTATTCCCATAGGGAGCATCTCCCTACGCTCGGAGGGAAGGTCTCACTCCGGGCGGGATAAGAGCCGTCTCCCGCTCGGATCATAGTATGCGTCCCGGTCGGATCAGGGTATGAC
Source organism: uncultured Treponema sp. (assembly GCA_963548875.1). Classification (GTDB taxonomy): domain Bacteria; phylum Spirochaetota; class Spirochaetia; order Treponematales; family Treponemataceae; genus Treponema_D. The sequence continues at coordinate 27,279 of CAUUVZ010000026.1, forward strand.
TCCCGCTCGGATCGGAGTGTACGTTCCGAGCGGATCGGAGCTTTCGCTTACGATTGTAAAAAGAATCCGGCAGAGCGTACGCAAAAGGTCTTGCAAACCGGCGGGCGATTTTTAGGCTTGAGATTTTATTGGCGGTGCGCCGCTTTGCGTTTGAGCTGTTCAAGTCCGCGTTTGAACTGCGGAATACGCGCGCAAGCGGTAGTATCAAGTCCGCTTTGTTCGCCGCGCATAAGAAAATGATAGGCAACTCCTGCAATCATCGCACCGTTGTCGCCGCACAGTTTTAAAGGCGGAAAGATGCAGCGGATATCGCGGCGTTCGGCAAGGAGTGCGCGGAGGCGCGAGTTTGCGGCAACACCGCCGCCTGCTACGACGGTTTTTAATCCCGTGTCTTCCACCGCGCGGAAAAGTCTGCTTGTAAGCGTGCGGCAGGCGGTCTCCTGAAAAGCCGCGCACATATTTTCCGGAGTGTGTTCAAATCCCTCTTTCCAAAATAAATCGCACTGGTGAATGACAGCGGTTTTAAGTCCCGAAAACGAAACGTCGTATCTGTGTTCGTCCGTGTCCAATTTGGGAACGGGGAATGCCGCAGCATTAAAGTCTCCTTTTTTTGCAAGAGAATCTATTACAACCCCTCCGGGATAACCCAGCCCGTAGAATTTGGCAACTTTATCGAAGGCTTCTCCGACGGAATCGTCAACCGTAGTCCCCAGAACTTCAAGGTCGTCAAATCCGTTGACTTTACAAATAATGCTGTGTCCGCCCGAAACAAGCAGCCCCAAATAAGGATAGCTTATGTCGTTTTCAAGATGGGCTGCGTATAAATGCCCCAACATATGGTTTACGGCTATAAACGGCTTATTAAGCGACCATGCAAGCGTTTTTCCGAATGTAAGCCCTACGAGCAGTGAACCCATTAAGCCGGGGCGGTTTGTCGCCGCAACCGCGTCAATCTCGGAAAAGTTTATGCCGGCTTCGCTGACGGCTTGTTTTACGACCGGCAAAATCCATTCGATATGCTTGCGGCTGGCAATTTCCGGCACGACGCCTTTGTATATTTCGTGAAAGGGGATTTGGGTCGCAACGACATTGCTCAATATTTTTTTGCCGTCACAAACGATTGCGGCGGCGGTTTCATCGCAAGAAGATTCGATTCCTAAAACATTCATATATCACCTCGATTTACCGTATTTTTACGGGAGAATTGGAAACCGTAGAAAACTTATAGCCGCTTTTTACAAGGTGCGGATATAAATCGTTCAACAATGCCGGTAGAATATTCACCGATTTATCAACGTGTCCTATCATAATTGCAGAGCCGTTTTTATTCGCAATTCCTATGCCGCGATAAATTTCCGAAAGCATTACGCGGCGCGTAACGATATCGTCGATAAAAACGTCGCGCTCGTAAATATTCATGCCTCTTTCAAGGGCGGCTTGGGGGGCTTTTGTTTCGGCTGTAGTCCTTGAATCCAAAAAAAAGACTCCCTCTTCGTCAGCCACATCCAAAACCGCCCCTATTTTTATAATGTCCTGCGTAATCAGCGAGCCTTCATGATTGTTCAAGCCTTTTACGGGACCGATTTCATTCAGATTCTCTTTTAGTACCGCTGCAATCTCAAACGTAGACATTTCCGGTAAAATTGCGCCGGGTCCGGGGTTTACTTTAAGATTTACCGCCTGCATAGGCTGATGGAGAATAACTTCGTTTCCGGAAGCGCGCGTAACGTCGGCGCATTCGCGGGAACGGCTTAGCTTGGGCAGGACGGCAATCGTAACAGGGAAGGGCAGAGACGTATAACGCTTTACGTTGGACGGATTTAAGCCCGCATCGTCGAACACGAAAACCAAAACCGCTCCGTTTACCGCAGGCGGAATATCGAAAACCGGAAGCGCGGTATCTTTTCCCTGAGAAGCCGTCTTTGCAGAAGCAAGTTCACGTTTGTTTTCGGGAGATTTCGTCGCCGCTTCCGGTTGCGCGTTTTTGTAAACACTGGGCTCTTTTCCGGGGTTTAATTCTTTCGGAGTATGTGCGCTGCCGGGCTTTTTCAGAGTATCGGGAGCTTTGTAAGAGTTTGCGGGCTTTGCGGGAAGTTTTTCCGATGCGGACTTTGCGGAAAGAGTTTGTGCAGCATTTAAAGCATTTTTTGAATTTCGTGTATTTTCTTTCGTATCGGTTTTAGCGTTTTTTTCTTTTGCGGTTGTTAAAGCGGGTTCGGAAGAAGATTTTGACGTTTCGGTGGGCGTATCTCCTTTGTTGCGATAAATTGCGTCCGCATCTTTTTGCGTAAGTATTTTCTCCGCGTTTTGCGGAATCTTATTTGCTCTGCCGTCAATAAGCGAAGTTACGGCAAGCAATATCGCACAGCAAGCAAATATCACCGCGCAGAACAAAACGATTTTTTCGGCAGGTATGAAAACCTTCGCCTTTTTTGTGCGCCTTTTTGCAGATGTTTTTCTTTTACGCGGTTGCCGAATCATAGCTTTAAAAAAAACGGCTGCTCGAAGCAACCACCCCGAATTGTAGTGATAAACGCCCTTTCTGTCCACAATTATTCCGGCAGACGGGCAGATGGGCGGACGGAGAAACGTATTGTGAAAGACATAACGGGTTTACCGTCCGATGCAATTTTGCCGTGCGGCAAAATTACTTAAAAATACTGTCCGCCGTCCTTCCTTGATAAGGAAAAAGTTTAAGGCTTGCCTTAGGAATATATCGCTTTGAGTTCATAAAACTCGAAATTAAAGCTATATACATGCAAAAGTTCATAAAATCGTATTGTAAACGCTTATAAAATCGCTTTTTACGAACGTAATATGCTAAATAGTTAAAAAAATAGTTAAAAAAATAATTGACACGGATAAAAGAAAATAATATTATCCCGCCACTAACGGGTATAAATTTTTCATTGAATATACTCAAGCGTTTTTAATGAGAGAGTTGGAAATCTTCGGTTTTAGATACGAATGCTAAAATGATTTTTAAACTCTCATACATTTATACCTCCGCTATTCTAAAAATCATGTAAAAGCTTTCCGTTCGTGTTTACAAAACATTTA
>CAUUVZ010000027.1:0-29493 GCA_963548875.1 uncultured Treponema sp.
GTTGCACAAGTTTCGAATTTTCGAAACTTGAAGCGGACAGAAAATAAGCTAAGTCAGTAAAAGCAATTTAACTGTCCGCCACTCCCTTGTGAAAAAAAGTTTAAGGCTTGCCTTAGAAAAATATTTATTTGCCTTTATACGAGCGGAATCCGGCGCAATGCGTAAAGAAGCTCATGCAGCGTACAGAAAACTCAATTTCGATTCCGAAAAGACTCAAATTCACTTTTTGAAAAAGATTGAACGACCGCTTTTAAAGTCTCCTAAAAGCGAATAAATATTTTGCAAGCTTTTCAGGTTTATTGATTTATACAAAAACAACTTTTATTATGCCGGCATGAATATTTGTCTTTTTTCACCGGAAGAATTGGGTTCGCCGCTTGCAGAAAAAGATGAGCGTGCACAGCATATCGTCAAAATTCTGCACAAAAAGACCGGAGATTCTTTTAAAGCCGGCATTATCGGAGGAGCTGCAGGATATGCGGTGATAACTAAAATCGACGGCGGAACGGTCTTTTACGAGTTTACAGCGGAATCGAACGGCAAAGAACTTATTCCGCTTAAAATGATAATAGGTTTTCCGCGTCCAATACAGCTTAAACGGCTTTTACGCGATATTGCCGCACTCGGTGTCTGTGAAGTTCATCTGACCGGTACGGAGCTTGGTGAAAAATCTTACATGAATTCTATGCTGGTTGAACACGGCGCGGCGTATAAAATGCTTTTGGACGGCACGGTTCAAGCGGGAAGCACGCATATCCCTTCACTTTTTATGCATAAGACACTTGCAGAAACACTTGACTGCATAAACGGGATTACAGATACGCGTTTTAATGACAGAATAAAAGCCGGTGATAAAGAATTGCGTATCGCATTAGACAATGTAAATCCGAAAATTGATATAAAAACCGCATTACAAGAATCGAAAGGCTGCCATAATGTCTGCGCCGCGATAGGAAGCGAACGCGGATGGACAGACAGAGAACGCACGCAGCTTGAAGAAGCAGGATTTATCAGAGCAGGAATGGGAGAAAGAATTATGCGGACAGAAACAGCTGCAACAGCGGCGGCGGCAATTATTTCATGCTTTACAGGTATGATGACAGAGCGGCGTGGAAATGAGATTTAAAATGTGGTAGAGTTGTTTTATGGAAAACGCAAAGATTAAAGAGATTTTGTTGGATATTGCGCCTGCGGAATTGGATTTTACCGTTATTCAGACGGGCAAAGAAAGCCGGCGCGTAAACGGGCTTTATCAGCCGGACACGCATGAGATTTTGCTTCACAATAAAAATTTTAAGACGGATAACCAGCTTATTTATACAGCCGTCCATGAATATACACATCATATTGTTGCGGAAGAACTTTTTAAAACTACCGGAAATCCTAATGCGCCTTACAATTCAAAAGTACACACACAGGCGTTCTGGTCTAAATTCAATGAACTGCTGACTATTGCGGAAAAAAAAGGCTACTATTCGATTTCTATCGAAAATTCTCCCGAGCTTTCCGAGCTTACCGAAAAAATCCGTAAAGAATATCTTGAAACAAACGGAAAACTTATGCAGGAGTTCGGAAAACTTTTAATCCGCGCACACGAATTATGTGAACAAGCTGATATTCGTTATGAAGATTATATTGACCGAATATTATGTCTGCCGAGAAACAGTGCCAAGGAAATCTGCAAAGTTGCGGCTGCCGATGTCAATCCTAAAATAGGTTTTGACAATATGAAAATCGTCGCGTCCATAAGAAAAAAGGATGAACGGGCGGCAGCAGAAAAAGAATTTTTAGAGGGAGAAGGTCCCGTCGGCGTAAGAGCGATGATGAAGCAAAAGGCGGAAGCGGAACGACAAGTTTCGCCAAAAGAAAAACTTGAGCGCGAAAAATCCCGCCTTACAAAAACTATTGACCAACTTTCAAAACGTCTTGAATTTGTGGAGGAAAGTCTTGCGATGCTCTAAACTTTTTACGGCGGTAATCTTATGCTCGGCGTATTCCGTTTTGGCTGCGGAAGAAAATCCTATAACAATGCCCGCCATGCCTGCACCGCCGAGCATAGAAATGCCTTCCGTAAATACACCGACGATGGGCGGTTCATTCTACACGCCCGGAAAAATCTACACAGGACGGAAAAACTTACCTACAGTTCCAAAAGCCGCTGCACCTGAAGAGCAGAACACCCAAAGTGCACAATCGGTTTTACCGGCGGCTAAAGCGAATACCGAAAGTACAAAATCGAATATTGCACAGCTTTCTTCCGCATTAGGGGGAACGGATTACCTAAGTGCCGCAGATATGCAATCTCTTGGACAAAACGGACTTTTCAGCGGAGTATACGGTCTTTTAGGCGGCGCATCCGGGCAAAGTCAAACTTCAAGCGAAAACACGAATATACTTTTACAAAATATTCTTACGGAAATCGAAAACCTGAAAAAACAACTGAACAGCAAGAATACCGGCACGGCGGACGCATCCGTACAGTCGCCGATAAATACCGCAAGTTCCAATTCGGAAACTACGGCTTCCATGCGCCCCGTAATTCTGCGTTTTGTCATAAACGGTTACGATATTCTTACTTCCTGCAAGACCGTTTATTTCAGCCGAAAAGAGACCGACGGAACGTTTTTGCTTACGGCGGACAGAAAATATCTTACCGACGGAAAAATCAACAGCGAAACGTTTTACTTTTTGTTTAAGGCGGACGGTCGCGGCGGTTCGGAAGCAGGTTATAGCGTCGTTCCTCAAATTATGCAGGCGCAGGAAAATACAAATTCTCTTGTGTATAAGCTGACAAAGCAAAATAACCTAAAAGCGGAAAAGACCGGAAACCTTGTTTCAATGAGAGTCAATTTTGAAGGACTTACTGCCGATTTGCTTTTGGACATCGGCGGAAGCGATTAAGATGGCTTCGGGTTCAAAACTTTCGCAGGGGCTGAAGCAGCTCGGTTTTTCTCAGGAGAAAATCGATTTTCTTCTGCCTAAAATGGATTCTTACATTCGCGAACTGATTTTATTCAATTCTGCATATAATCTTACGAACACAAGCGATTATGAAGAGCTTGCCGTTTTTCACATTTTGGACAGCCTTGCCGCCGTGCAAAATATTGTTGCGCTTGCACAAAAATTAGATAAAGGCGAACGCCTGCACATTGCCGACATAGGCTCCGGCGGCGGTCTTCCGGGAATTCCGCTTGCGGCGGCTCTGCCGGAATACGATTTTTTTCTTGTTGAACGAATGGATAAACGCTGCGCGTTTTTGGAAAACGAAGCTGCAATTCTGGGATTAAAAAACGTAAAAATCATAAAGTCCGAAGCGGAACGGATAAACGAAGCCTCATTCGATATTGCAGTATTTCGCGCATTCCGCCCGCTCGACAAAAAAATGATAAAAACTCTCCTTAATCTTATAAAACGCGGCGGATTTCTTGCAGCTTATAAGGCAAAAATAGAAAATATCAAAACGGAAATGAAAGGAATCAGCGATATTGTAAAAGATTACCAAATATTCCCGCTTTCAGTTCCGTTTTTGCCCGAACACGAGCGCAATCTTATCGTGATTCAAAAAGATTAAATTTGATTCTAAAATTTCTTCTGCATTTCTTTATATTTTCAACATATCAAACCTGTTCGGAAACAAGTTATTGAGCAGGTATATTATCTTATGCCGTATTTTCTGCTATCATACGCTCACTATGAACGAAAAAGATTTTTTGAAACTGCAAAACGGAAGCGATATACGCGGAATTGCGCTTGAAGGTGTTGACGGAGAATATGTAAATCTTACTGCCGAAGTTTGCCGCAAAATCGGAGCGGCATTTGCCGTACAGCTCTGCAAAAAAACAGGCAAAAAGGCGGAAGAACTTATAATCGGTGTCGGGCGCGATTCACGCCTTTCAGGACAGTCTTTGGAGCATTACCTTGTTGAAGGGCTGCGTTCAAAAAATGCGGATGTTGTTTTATGCTCTCTTGCAACAACGCCTGCAATGTTTATGGGAACCGTTTTTGAACAGACTCATTTTGACGGTTCCGTAATGATTACCGCGAGCCATTTACCGTTTAACAGAAACGGTTTTAAGTTTTTCGATAAAGACGGCGGACTTGAACACGACGATATAACAGAAATTCTGAAAGAAGCTGCTACTCAAAATCCTTCCGGCAAAACAAATATTGAAAACGAATGCGGAACTTTCGATTTGATGGAACTGTATTCATCTCATCTTCGGAATGCGATTATAAACGGATTGAAGTTCAAGTCGGAAAAGCCGCTTGCAAATCTTAAAATTGCAGTAGATGCCGGCAACGGTGCCGGAGGATTTTTCGCGGAAAAAGTGCTTAAAAAACTTGGAGCTGATATAAGCGGCAGCTGTTTTCTTGAGCCGGACGGAAACTTTCCGAATCACATTCCCAATCCTGAAAATAAAACCGCAATGGAATCTATTAAAAGCGCAGTGCTCAAAAGCAATTCCGATTTAGGTTTGATTTTCGATACTGATGTAGACAGAATGTCGGCGGTTCTTTCCGACGGAACGGAAGTGAATCGAGATGCAATCATTGCAATGACAGCTGCAATTCTTACGCCGAATTATCCGCACAGCACAATAGTTACGGATTCAGTAACATCAGACAGACTTACGTTTTTCCTTGAAAAAATATTGGGTCTTAAACACTTGCGTTATATGCGCGGCTACAAAAATGTTATAAATAAATGCCGCGAATTAAATGAAAAAGGAATTATCAGCCCGCTTGCTATGGAGACATCGGGACACGGCGCATTAAAGGAAAATTATTACCTTGATGACGGCGCATTCCTTGCGGTAAAACTTGTTATCGCACTTGCAAATGCAAAATATGACGGAAAAAATATTGAAAGCCTGATCGAAAAACTTCCACCTTTAGTTGAAGAAGATGAACTGCGATTTAAAATAAACACTGACGATTTTAAATCATACGGCGAGAGCGTGCTGAAAGAATTTAAGGCGCGCGCACAAAAGGCGGGCTTTGAGCTTCCGAATTCTTATGAAGGCGTAAGAATTTCGTTTAAAGACGGAGACGCTCAAGGCTGGATGCTTCTTAGAATGTCCTTGCATGATCCTGTAATGCCCCTGAATATCGAAGGTGCGCGGAAAGGCGATGTTGAAAAGCTGAAAAAGATTGCATATTCACTTGTGAGCGGTTTCGACAAACTGGATATAAGCTGCTTGAATCGGTCTTAAAAAAGTTTGTGGTATCATCATAGTCCGCCCGTAAGGTAATACCGACTTTGTTCGGAGCGTAAATTTTCTCTGCAAGCGGAACGTCATCCTTAGATGCCTCTATCTAGAGGAAATAGAACACTGCATCTAAAGTCTTTAGATAAGCGTATCTAAGATGATTAGATACTGCGGGTTTGGTTTTATGAAAATAAAATTATTCCCGTTTTGTTCTGCCCCAGCTCCAATTATCCGGATCATATACATTGTCATGTACATACGCCCACAAATCTTGTGTTTTCAAAAACTGTGTCAAGTTTTTTTGCTTTGAGGCATCCCATGCAGCACTATTCATAATTTTTACAATTTTTTTATCCTGCGTTTCTTTAAAAGTTTTACCTGAAAACGGATTTATCTGAAGTTCGGTATCAAGTCCATCTGTTACAAGAATGGGCGTGTCGGCAAGCGTCATAAATACGTCATCTTTTTTAAGTGCGCCGTCCGAATAAAAGTCCTTTACCATCATAAGAGGAATAGCCCATTGTACTTCAAATCCGGTATCTTTAAATTGGTTAATAAATGGCATTGTTGAAGTTTCTATTCCATAGCGTGCATGATCGCTGACAATAATAATGCGGCTGTTATCGTAACAATTATTTTTCTTTAAGAAATCAAAGAATTCTGCAAGTTTTTCATGGGTCAAATAATTTACATAAAAATGTTCTTCGGTATATTCATTACGGCAATATTTCTTAGCCATAGGAATTAAAAATTCTTTGTCCATATTTACAACATCTTCCAAATGAATAGGCTCATGAGTTGTATTATTAACAATAAGATTTAAGCAATCACCGTCGTCTGTAAAATCAACTTCATCTTTTAAGTTAATAAGAGCATTGTAAGAATTCACAAATCGTATGCCTATATTCTGTTCAATCGTATTACCTGCATATAATCCGCGCCCACCAAGATAAAATATACGGCGTATATTGGATGGTAAAATTCTAAAAAAAGAGAAGTAAAATATATTTCTACGAAGCCCTGTTATATGCCCCCCCCCCGTATTCCGGCGGCTATAAGCTTCATAAAGTTCATCCCCATATTTATATTCAGTATTTTGTGCAATCATGTTGTAACTTTTAAACGGTGATAAATCCGGTCTTACCGAATAATTTAGCCAGCATGGGTCGGTAAAACTGACATTCCAACCTTGTTCAGAAAATAGACGCGGCAGCACACTGAGGGCTTCGTTGTGTTTGTCTACAAGAAATTCATCTGAACGCTTATTTATATTTTCAGGAGTATATTCGTAACCGCCGAAAAGCGATGGAGTGCTTATATTTGTACATAATCCCAAACAAAGTGTATTTGGATAGAGAGTAAATCCTGTATATGATTCCCGTACTTTTTCAGATTTTTCAAATATCGGGTCTATAAAATAATTCATGGCGCGGTCAAGCATGAAGATAAAAATATTCTTTCCCGTTTTTGAAACTCTATATGCTTTCTGATTAATATTTGAATCAACGGCTTTAATTTTTGTTAGATACAAATATTCTTTTTGTATCGAGACGGAAGAAATTCCAACTGATGCGAAAAATGACAACAATAGAATCCCCGTAATGGACGGCATAAAACGCGACAAATTAGAATATAAAATAATCAGCGTAATCGCACAGCCGGCTCCAAGTGTAAATATGTTCAGCGCGAAATATTTCATACTGCTTTTGAGCATAGCTTCGTTTTCAAAAATAAGTGTATTGCTTATATCGCCGTAGTTTCCTTTGAATAAGAATACATTTATCAGTGCGCATACAAGAACGACAACAGAAAGACGGGCAAGATGTTTTTGTACTGTGCCGGAAAATAATTTGTAAAGGCAAATAAACCAGAAAAGACAGCCAAGACTTTGGGTAAAACTGTAATACAAAATTCCAAGAGGGTTTTTAAATCCGTCAAAGTTTGAAAACTCCTGCGGAGAAGATGCTATTACTGCTGAAGGAAGCGTTAATCCTGCAAAAACAGCAAGAGAGGCTGCTGAAAGTAAAAATACGGAAAAACGCTTTTTATTATCATCAAAAATTGTTTGCGGAAATTTTTCGTCAAGACAGCGCAGAATTTTCAATATGAATGGAATAAGAGCCGCTATAATCGTTAAAAAGGTCATAATCATAACGGGTTTTCTGCGGTCTGAAAGGGTCGGTCGAGTCAAAATTGCAGTAATGATTGTTAAACATATAAGTGCAACGACAGTAATTTTATACCAAGTTTTCGGTTTGAGTTTTACGCGGTAAAAAATATTTTTGACAAGCGAAAAAACATTGTTGAGCGTCCAATATAACACTAAACCGGACGGAGAATTGTATAAAAGCGCAAGAAAAATGAAAGCGATTACGTACAGCTGCGCTTTGTCTTTTATGGCAAGATCCTTTGTGTAAACGGCAGAGGCTGCAATATTTACGGCAGTCATTGCAATCGGCATTATATTGATTTGTATCGCCCCTATATGAAGCAAACCGTCAGGAAGGCTTAAATCATTAAAACACAAAAAGGATGCAAAGCGCAGCGCAGGAAGAGATGATAAAATGCTGTAAGCCGCCATAAAAAACGGAATCTGTATAAAAAGCGGAAACATTGCCCGAAGCGCATAGACAGGACGATAGCCTTTTTCGCGGTAATATGCCGACAGAATCATGTATTGTTCATCACCTTTGAAAACCGCTTTAATGCGGTCAATCATGCTTTTCATCCCGGCTTGAACATCTCTTTCCTTTTCCTGTAGTTTTTCCGCCATGTTGTACATCGGCAGGCAGACAAGATTAATGCATACACTCAAAATAACAATCGAAACGCCTATATTGCCGCGCGTAACGGTATCCGCCGCAAACAGCATAAAATCTACAAACATATAAACGGGATAGATAAGAATGGTGTAAAGAAAATTTAACATGGCGGCATTATAGCGATATTTTATCCTGAAACCAATATGAACTATAATTTATACATGGATATATGCACGGGTGAGATTTGATTTTCTGTCCGCTGCGGATTTTGCCGAAAAGCAGATTTCTCTGCAAGCGGAATGGCATCTTTAGATGCCTCTATCTAAAGGGAATAGAACACTGCATCTAAAGACTTTAGATAGCTCTATCTAAAGTCTTTAGATAACCGTATCTAAGGGGATTAGATACAGCGGGTTGGGATTTGCAAATTATTTTGTAAGTTCGTAAAACATTATGGAAGCCGCTTGTGCTACATTCAAACTGTCAACGCTGGGTTCTGCGATTCCGTTTTTCATGCCGCCGAACGGAATTATTACAAGTTCGTCGCACAAAGTTTTTATCCGTGAGCTGATACCGTGTTCTTCGTTGCCAAGTATAATTACGGCGGGCTTTTCGGCGCGAATGGAATTTATAAGCGCGGATGATTTTTTGGCGGCAAGGTCGGTACCGATTATGGTCATTCTGCCTTTTAATGCTTCCATAACGCGCACAATCGAACGCGCAGAATAAATGCGCACGTATTCCATTCCGCCTTCTGCGACACGATATGAACTTGTAGTAAGTGCGCTTTCCGCCGCATCTTCCGAAATAACAATATTTTTTATACCGAAAAATGCTGCGCTTCTCACGATTGCCCCGAAATTATTTGCGTTGCCGATATTATCTAAAATTATTACGTGTTCTTTGTTTTCGACCCATAAATCCGTTATGTTTGAATCAAGAGGCGTAATCTGAGGCATATAAATCATTGCAACAACACCTTGGTGATGAACCGTGCCGCTTAATTTTACGAGTTCTTCTTCGTCCACTTGATTGTATATACCGTGATTTTTCGCAAGAGCCTTGCATAATCCGCCGAAAAGCGGAGCGGTTTCTTTTGTAAAATAAAGTCTTCGGATAAGCTCTCGGTGATTTTTTTCCAGTTTTTTGACTGCCGCAAATCCGCATACAGCAAGTTCATTATTTTTCTTGTTTTTCATTTTTATCCCAATTAAAAGCAATACCAAAAAGACCATTGATGGTCAAGAGTAAGCAGTTTTTTGAACATGTGCGTCTCGCTTTTTATAATACTGCTTTTTCAGTCGTTTTTTTCCAATTCCTCGTCAATTAAACCGCATATTTTTTGTTTTAACTCGATTAGAGTTTGTTTTGACACCGATGAAAAGTCATTCTGCATGACAGGAATTTCTAAAAAAAGTTGATACGGCATGATTTTGAGTGTTTCCGTGATGTTTTGCAACACTTCCAGCGACGGAAAATTCTTTCCGTTTTCGACCGCATTCAAATAATTCGGACTGATGTCGATTGCTTCGGAAAACGAAAGTTGAGAAAAGCCGTTTTGCGTTCGGTAAAATCGCAGGTTTGTAATAAAAAGTTCTTGAATGTGCGTCATTTCTAAAGCGTACTTATTTTGCACACGAATTAAATCACTGTATTAGATGTTAAAACAACTGTATTACAGTTGAAATTCAACTGTAATACAGTTACACTACTGCTAATACAGTTGTTTTCCACTGATTTCATGGGAATCCACACTGTAATACCGAATGCGATGCGGAACGCATACGGGTTTTAACATTCGCCGCACGGCGGCAAGGAGTTTTTATGAAATTGAAGAAATTTGCTTCGATTGGTGCGCTGATTGCGCTTTTGATGAGCGCGGCGTTTATCGCCGGCTGTAAACAGGACGCCAATTCTGATAAGAGCAACGGCGGCGGGAATGCTGCGACAAATCCGTTTATCGGCATATGGGAAATAAGTACAGGACTTAATAGACTGGTATTTAATGCGACAACGGTAACGGATTACTACAAAACAAGTGCAAGCGGAGATTGGCAGTTTGGAGCCAGTACCCCATATACGTTTTCCGGCAACACGGCAACCCCTCAGGTGAGCGGAGGTACGCCTTATACATTTACCGTTTCCGGAAATACATTGACTGGATCGAACGGGGAAATATTTTACAAAAAATAATGTCATCCGCAGCCTAAACAGCCCTGCATAGTGGGGACATTTTTACCAACCGGCACACGCTTTCGGCATATCTGCCGTTCCGCAAAGCGTGGTTTAGGAAATCGTTTAGATTCAAAGAAACATAATATAAAGAGAAAAACCATATCCCGACGGGGTATCGGCAAATGAATTTATAGCCGATATTAAAGAGCTGACGTAAAAAGACTTTTCCTGTAGATGAATGAAATTTTATCTGCCGGAAAAAATATCGAGCTTTTCAATCGGCTTAATTCCGAATCTCGATGCGAAATCCCGCGCTTTCCATGCATTCATAATTACGTCATGAGGATCATGCGCATCCGAATTGCAGATGACGCGGACATCAGTCTCTGCCGCCATTTCCCAAAATTCAACATAAGGATATTGAAATCTCATTCCACGTGAAGTTTCGTTCGGAGTGCGGCTGCAGCCAAGTCCGTTTATTTCAAGAGGAATATCAAGCGCGACAGCTGCATCAAGAATCGCCTTAAAACATGAGTGCACTTCGGTATTCCATTCCTTGTATTTGGACATAAAAAGATCCGGATGGGCTAAAAATGCAAAAAGTCCGCTTTTCATGCCGCAGATTGTCTGGTCAGTATAGCTATGAAGTTCGGCAAGGGTGATACGATTCGTCCCCAAATGAGAATCGCCGAAACGCACCCAATGGGAACCGAGAACAAGATATTCCGCACCGTATTTAGCTTTAAGTTCATCGCGGTACCAGCTTTCATATTCCGCATCCCATTCGCATTCAAAGCCCCAATGAACAGGAAACGAGGCAGCACCTTTCGCCTTTTGCACCATTTCAACATAATGAGGAATATCGGAAACACTCATGCGCACTTCCTGCCACACATCATTAAAATTTTCAGGATAAGGACAGTGATCGCTGAAACCTAATTCCGTACATCCGTCAAGCTCCGCCTGTTTCACATAATCAATCGGCTCTCCCGAAGCATGATGACAAAGATATGAATGCGTATGATAATTTGATATTTTCTTCATGCTCCGAAATATACATAAAATCGTCCGTTTTGAATATCAGCTTTTTATTTGCGCATAAAGAATGGATGTTATCGAAAAAAATAAGGAGCTGTCTTAAAAGCGTTTGCTTTTTCGGCAGCCCCTTATGATATGTAAACGGACTGCGGCTTTGCCATGATCAGCCCGAAAAAAAAGGATTGCCGTAAAGACAATCCTAAAGGTGCCGAACAGAATCGAACTGTTGCATAAAGGTTTTGCAGACCATTCCCTTACCACTTGGGTACGGCACCGTTCTTTGCAGAATATATCAGATAGGCAGATGTTTTTCAAGTAGCTCGTTTTTTTTCACAGCATATAAGTTTAATTTAGAGTTTTGGAAAATTCAGCATTCGAGCATTTTGTTCATTGCCGGCATAATTCTTGCGGATTTGTGCCTTACTTTATGATTAAAAAGCTCTCCTAAATGCTCTAATGCGTTTTGCAATATTCCGGTTCATTTCTTGCGGGTCGAAACTTGTCAAATCGATATCGTCTCTTCCGAGCCAATCTTTATAATTTTCGTAGTCTTCTCCCGTCTTTATCTTGAACGCTTCCATAACGGCTTTAAGTCCGCCTATGCCTCCGCAGCCCTCAATGATACCGCTGCCTTTGCCATCCGTAACAAAAGGCAGGGATTAAGACGGCATATCCGTCATAAAATCGGGCTTTTCAAGCTTTAATTTTATATCCCAGCCGTCCCCAAAGTCATATAAAAAGTGAATTTCGGGATTTTCTATTTTCAGGAATTTTATGAGCTTTACGGAATATGCTTCAAAACGCTCGGGATGAAGCCGTCACTCGGAATCCAGAATTATCCTCATATTTTAATTTTTTAGCTAATCGGCGTTCAGGTTAATTAAAGAAAAGCCTGGCTTTATCTATTTCTTCGCGGAATTTATCGTCAACAATTGGCGGATGTTCTTTAAAATACAGAATCTGCTCCAATTCTTCAGCACTCTGCACACCCCACAGCGGCACGACTTCTTCGTATTGGTGCAAAAAGCCGAACGCAAGCGGAATATTGCGGAGCACGCCGCCGCATAGAGGCTGCATCGCAAGAAATCCCATATCGGTTGCGGCGCACAGCTCGACAAGCTCAAGCGTTTTTTCAGAACTTATCATATTGAACGGAAACTGCAGCGTTTCAAAAAGTCCGCTTTGTACGGCGGCTTTTGCGGTATCGAAATCCTGCGTTGCAATGCCGATGTGCCGGATTTTTTCCGCCGCTTTGAGCGTTTCAAAAGCGCGGATAATGCCGTCTTTGCCGCCGCGCTCGGGAATAAAATCCTCCGCTTCAAATTGGTACAAGTCGATGTAGTCGGTCTGAAGTGCGCCAAGGCTTTCTTCCGCGTCCTGCAAAACGCCGCTTTCCGTACGGGAGCTTGTTTTATCCGCGATGATAACACTTTTACGCACATCGGAGACGGCAGCACCTAGGAGGGCTTCCGTTCCGAGAGCTTTTTTTGCGGCGTCAAAAAAGTTTATGCCCGCCTCATACGCTTTTCTCATAAGCGCGATTGAAGCCTCTTTTTCCGCCGCCGTGCCGCTTGCAAGCGATGTTGTGCCGACTGCGACGCGGCTTATCATAAGGTTCGATTTTCCAAGCCGTACATATTCCATTGCATTCACCTAACCTTGAATCGAGAATCAGAACCGCCGCGCCGTTTGACTGACGCGCGCTTCGATACCGCGTTATTTTTTTGCCGGAGCTTTATAGTTTTTGATTGCCGCATGCAATTCGGAGACGAGTTCGGCGCGTTTTACGCGGACTTGCTCCATCGAATCGCGGAAACGGATCGTAACCGTGTCGTCGTCTTTGGTTTGATAATCGACGGTAACGCAAAACGGAGTTCCGACTTCATCTTGTCGGCGGTAGCGTTTGCCGATTGTGCCGCTTTGGTCAAAGTCGGTTACAAAGTCTTCCTTTAATTCATGCTGAATTTCTTTGGCGATTTCCGAAAGTCCGTCTTTTTTCATCATCGGGAGAACCGCAACCGTTATCGGAGCCAAACGCGGATCCAAGTGAAGCACCGTCCGGTAGTCGTCCTTGCCGTCCGTTCCGACGTTTTCTTCTTCGTACGCCTCGCACAAAAACATCAAAAGATTGCGGTTCAGTCCCGCAGACGTTTCGATAACATACGGAACATAGCGTTTGTTTCCGTCGTCCTGATCGATATAGCCCATGTCCTTGCCGCTGTATTCGGTGTGCTGCGACAAGTCAAAGTCAGTCCGGTTGTGAATACCCTCGATTTCTTCAAAGCCGATCGGGAAATTGTATTGAATGTCGTAGGCGTCCTTTGCGTAATGCGCAAGTTTATCGTGATGGTGCCAGCGCAGGTTTCGCTCGGAAATGCCGTACTTGAGGTAGAAGTTCCAGCGGTCGCGCCGCCAGCGTTCAAACGTTTCGTCGTCCGTTCCCGGTTTGCAAAAATATTCCATTTCCATCTGCTCGAACTCGCAGGTGCGGAAAATAAAATTTTTGAATATGATTTCATTGCGGAAAGACTTTCCGACTTGCGCCACGCCGAACGGAATTTTCATGCGGTTTGACTGAACGATGCTTTTAAAGTCGACGAAAATCCCCTGACACGTTTCCGGACGAAGATAGACGACCGAAGAATCGCTTGCAACCGGCCCAAGGTGCGTCTTGAACATGAGGTTGAATTCGCGGACGGCAGTGTACGAATGTTTGCCGCAGGTCGGGCAGTGTATGTTTTTTTCGTCGATAAACGCTTTCATTTCTTCGTGGCTCATCGTGTCGACGGGCTTTTCGGGCGTAATATTATGGCTTTCGCAAAAGTCTTCGATGAGCTGGTCGGCGCGGAAACGGGCTTTGCATTCCGTGCAGTCAATCATCGGATCGGAAAAATGCGCAACATGACCGGAGGCTTCCCATGTCCGCCGGTGCATAAAAATGGACGCGTCAAGACCGACCACATCGTCGTGGAGCTGCGTCATCTCTTTCCACCACGCCGCCTGAATATTCTTTTTTAAGTCGACTCCGAGCGGACCGTAGTCCCATGCGCCCGCCTGTCCGCCGTAAATCTCGCTTGACTGATATACAAAACCGCGCCGTTTGCAAAGGCTTATGATTTTGTCCAATGTACAACCGTGAATATCTTTTTCGCTCGCCATAAAATGCTCCTGCGCGCCTATAAAATCCCGCGCCCGCTTTTATAAAGTAAACGGAGTCCCGCAAAAGGGACTCCCGATGTGCGAAAGAGTAACACAAAAGCCGCCTTTGGTCTAGGAAGATGTTTTATTTCCCGCAGGGGCTTTAGTAGGCTTAATTTCGAGCTTTATAAACTCAAAGCAAATGTTTTTCTAAGGCAAGCCTTAACCCTTTTCCTTATCAAGGGAAGGACGGCGGACGGAAAAACGGGACGTGAAAGACACCGCAAGATATTTTTTACGCAATTTTGCCGTGCAAAATTACAGCGAACCGGCGGCGGTAAAAACGGGTTTTACGGCCTTTTGCTTTCCTTCCGCCGCCTCAAGTTTCCCCTAAGGAAAACTTGTATAGCAATATTTTCTTTAATTCCGTTTACCCGTCCGCCACTCATCGGACGAAATAATTCGTATCGATGTGCCGCCGAGATATGGCTCCGCCGTGAATGATGTGCTATATTTACGCAAGTTTTACGCTTAAAGATTTGGAGGACTATGATGGTTATTGCGATTGACGGACCGGCGGGAACCGGAAAAAGTACGATTGCAGCCTTAATTGCAAAAAAGCTCGGTGTAACGTTCTTAAACAGCGGAAGTTTTTACCGCGCGCTTACGATAGCACTGCTTGATTCGGGGACGGATCTTCACGATGAAAGCGCGGTACCGGAGTTTTGCAGAAAGCAAAAACTTGAATACAAAGATTCCCGTATGTTTTTAAACGGCAAAGATATTGAAGACCGCCTGCATGACGACAGGGTAAGCGCAAATGTCGCGCAAGTTTCGGCGATAGTCCCCGTAAGGCATCTCGTAAACGAACGTATGCGTGAAATCACAAAAAGTTTAAGCATTGTCTGCGAGGGGCGCGACATGACAACTGTTGTATTCCCCGATGCCGATTGTAAATTTTATCTTGACGCTTCGATTGACGTGCAGGCAAAGCGTCGTTTCGATCAAGGCGTAAGCGGAATGTCCCTTGAAGAGATAAAAGAAGCAATTAAAAAGCGTGACGAAATAGATAAAAACAAAAAAGAAGGTGCGCTCAAGATTGCGGACGATGCCCTATATATAGATACTTCCAACTTGACGATAGATAACGTTTGTGAGATAATATTAGCACAAATTCATAATAAAGGGTTCGCAATGGAAGAAATGGAAGTGGAAAAGAATGATGTCCCAAAGGACAAATTCCAGACACAATTAGAAGAGTCTTTGAACAACCTCAATAGTCCGGAAGAAGGTCAAATTGTAGAAGGTACCGTGATTCAGGTTACGGACGAGCTTGTGTTCTTAGATGTGGGTTGTAAATCGGAAGGGAGAATTCCCGTCTCTGAATTTTCGGGAAAATTGCCGAAAGTCGGGGATAAAGTACAGGTTTTTTTGGTAAAACAGTTCGGACGTAACGGTCCGGAGATTTCTAAAACAAAAGCCGATGCAAAGCGAATGTGGAAAGACGTTTCACAAGCATTTAAAGATAAAACTCCGATAAGCGGAACGATTTCCAAAATCGTTAAAGGCGGTTTTGAAGTTACGCTGAGCGGTGATATTCATGCTTTTTTGCCTATAAGCCAATCGGACAGTCAAAAAGTCGAAAAGCCGGAAGCTTTAATCGGACTTGAATCCTTGTTTTATGTAGACCGCCTTTACACGGATAATAAAGCCAACGTTGTCGTAAACCGAAGAAAATATCTTGAAGAGCAGATTGATAAATGCCGCGAAGAATTTTTCAACAATGCGAAGATAGGAGATTCCGTTAAAGGTACCGTAAAATCTTTTACAAGTTTCGGTGCATTCATCGACTTGGGCGGCTTTGACGGTTTGCTTCATATAAACGATATGAGTTGGGGACACGTTGCCCGCCCGAAAGATTTCGTTAAAAAAGGACAGGAAATAGAGCTTAAACTTATCCGTCTTGACCCCGCCGAAAAGCGAATCAACCTTTCGTTGAAACATTTCTCGGAAGATCCGTGGATTCATTTTGAAGAAAAGTTCCATGTAAACGATATAGTTAAGGGCAAAGTAACGAAACTTACCGATTTCGGCGCATTTATCGAGCTGGAAGAAGGAATCGAGGGTCTTGTTCATATCAGCGAATTCTCTTGGACAAAGAAAATCAACAAAGCTTCCGATATGGTGAAAGTCGGAGACGAAGTTGAGTGCATGATTCTGGGATACGATATTCAGGCGGGGCGCGTTTCTCTCGGAATTAAGCAGGTTACCGAAAATCCGTGGGACACGATAAGCGAAAAATATCCCGTAGGAACGAAAGTGTCCGGTAAAGTGGTAAAAATCACGAATAACGGCGTGTTTGTTTCTCTTGAAGAAGGAATAGATGCGTTTCTTCATGCCGAAGATATTTCGTGGACGAAGAAGGTCAAACATCCGGGCAGCGAGTTTTCCGTTGATCAGGAAATTGAAGCCGTTGTTATCGATTGCGATGCCGAATCCCGCCGCATAAAAATCGGAGTTAAGCAGCTTACGGAAAATCCGTGGAAGCAGTTTGCCGATGAATATAAGCCGGGTTCCACTCTTGAGGGTGAAATAACTTCCATTACGGATTTCGGTGTTTTTGTAAAAGCTCCGAATGGAATCGAAGGACTTGTAAATAAAGCGAACCTTTCCGAAAGTCGTGAGATTCCTTTTGAAGAAGCCGTAAAGAAGTATAATGTCGGTGATAAAATCAATGTATATGTCGTTGATGTAAACGTTGCAAAAGAAAAGGTTGCGTTCTCTGTCCGCGAATTTAAAAAGAAGCAGCAGAGAGATGAAATTTCGCAGTATATGTCCAAATCCGATAATGACGATGACGGCGCATACACGCTGGGAGATTTCATTAAGAACCAAAAAAATTAGTTGCTGAAGGATTTTGATGGCACAGGTTTCTTTAGATATGCTAAAGACTCTCATCGAAATCAACGGTGATATCAATTCGGATTATTCCAACAAAGACGCATTGCTGTTTCGTATTTTGAAATGGGCAATGCGTCTTGTTAAATGTGAACGATCCGCGTTTCTTTCGTTGGACAGAGCCTCCGGTAATTTTATACTCAATGCCGTAGCCAAAGGGGCTGAATTTTCGGCTAAATCGATAGTTGTAACGGAAAAAAGTTTTGCGGGTGCCGTCCGTCAAAAAGGGCGGTCGCTGCTTACAAATGAAATTACCGATGATCCGTATTATTTTAGTCTTACGAGAGGCATTCCCGAGCTGAACATTGCAAATATTATTGCGGTTCCCGTATTTACGGGCGAAAGGCTTATCGGTGTCTTGGAAGCTATCGATAAATCGTTTGCGCAGCATTTTGATGATAACGATTTGCGGCTTATGGAACTGCTTTCCGGTGTTGCAGGTACCGCTATCGAGGCTGCCGAAAATATCGTCCGGCAAACGAATGAAATTGCAAGTCTCCGGAATAATTTAAAGAACTCTTCGGAGGCACCGGCTAAATTCCATAAGTTTATAGCGGGAAGCCCCGTTATTCAGGATTTAATGGAGATTGTAAAAAAAGCTGCCGTTACAAATTCTTCCGTTCTTATAACGGGCGAAAGCGGAGTGGGAAAAGAGCTTTTTGCCGAGCAAATATATCTGAATAGCTTGCGCAACGGAAAGCCGTTCGTACGCGTAAATTGTGCGGCTCTTTCCGAAACTTTGATGGAAAGCGAATTGTTCGGGCATATAAAGGGCGCGTACACCAGTGCGGATTCCGCGCAGGACGGGCGGTTTAAGATGGCTGACGGCGGCACGATATTTCTTGACGAAGTAGGTGAAATTCCGCTTTCGCTGCAACCCAA
Organism: uncultured Treponema sp.; assembly: GCA_963548875.1. Lineage (GTDB taxonomy): Bacteria > Spirochaetota > Spirochaetia > Treponematales > Treponemataceae > Treponema_D. Next base: position 18,164 of record CAUUVZ010000027.1, read on the forward strand.
ATTGCTTAGAGTCATTCAAGATAAACAGTTTGAAATGGTCGGTTCTGCGGAAACAATCAGCGTAGATGTCCGCATAATTGCAGCGACCAACCGAAATCTTGACGAGATGGTAAGACAAGGCAAATTCCGGGAAGATTTATACTTCCGGCTGAACGTATTGCCTATACGAGTGCCGCCTCTGAGGGCGCGGAAAGAAGATATTCTTCCGCTTGCAAAAGCGTTTTTGCACAAATATTCTATAGAAACGGGAAGGATGTATTTCGATTTTTCCGAGCATTCCGTAAAAGCTATGGAAAATTACCGATGGCCCGGAAATATCCGTGAGCTTGAAAATGCAGTTGCAAGAGCGTGTATAATCGGCACGCCTCCCGTAATTAGAACGGCTGATTTGAGGCTTACGCTTCTTGAAGAAACGGAAGAACACAGCCGTTTCGGTGCCGTCGAAGAGATTGCATCCGTCGTTGTATCTGCTCGTGCTTCCGACAGGACGCTTAAAAATGCTCTGAACATATTTAAGCGAACATACTTAATTAAGATTCTTGAAGAGTGTTCGTGGAATCAAACCAGAGCTGGAAAAATATTGGGAATACAGCGCACTTATGTTTCGCGTCTGATGAACGAGCTTAATGTGCGTGAAGAAAGAAAATAATGTAATTTATGGAGTAAAATTAAAATGGAACACAAATTTGAAAAAGCGGCAATCGGAGAAAAACTTTCGGCTTATATCGAATCGTGGCGCACGATTTTGCTTATCGTACTTATTGCAGCCGTACTTGGGGTCGCCGCTTATTCTATTGCGGTAACCGTCATTTCCAAAACGGATAAAGACGGAATTGCTGCGGTAGATACGATTTCTTACAATCTTACGAACGACTCGTCGGAGCTTTCCGATGAAGAACTTGACGCCCGGCGTAATTCGGCTCTGGAAGCACTTAAACCTTATGTTTCAAAGGGAAGAATTACGGGAGTCCGCGCAAATATGCTTGCCGCCGAAATTGCCTATGCAAAAAAAGATTTTGAAAAAGCTGCTTCCTACTGGCTTGCGGCAGCCGAAAAAGGTAAAAAATCTTATACGGCACCGCTGGCATATTTTAATGCTGCAGTCAGTTACGAGGCTGCAGGAGATTCCGATAATGCACTGAAGAATTATAAAGCGGCTTCCGATATCGAAGATTTTCCGATGCTCGCTCATGCTTCTTTCAGTTACGGTCGCACACTTGAAGCAAAAGGCGATTTGGACGGAGCTCTTGAAGTTTATAAAAAACTTTTCGATAAACTTCCCGATGATTCGTGGGCGAAACTTGCAAAATCCCGCATAATAGATATTGAAAATTCCAAAAAAGCGGAATAATACATATTCGATACGGCTTAAACTTTTAGCGGAGAAAAATTATCCGCGTTTACGCCGTATTGCAAAGGCAGACCTATGAAAAGACAGTCGGATTCCGAAATCGATATATTACACGGTTACAATTTTTCTTTACCGGCAATTATTTTATCGACCGTCTGCCTGCTGTTGCTTTCCGGCTGCGGGCTTGAAGAATTTTTCGTACTCGATTCTCCGGTCAACGTTTATCATTATTCTTATTACGACAGCTTGTACGACAACCGTTATGTAGAATTCTCTACGAATGAAAACAGCTCTCAAATGAATTCTTATCTTTCCCCTTCTTCTTCATTTAAATTTCTCGGAACGGCTGTCTATTACAAAATATACAATGATTATTCCACCATGTCGGGGCGAATAAGTTCTTTAGGAAGTTTAAGTTCATCCAAAAACGAATCCGCCGCTGCGGCTTCAATGATTGATTCTTACGGTTACAAACAGCTGGGCTTGCAACAAGGAACAAAAACTCCTCTTATCGAAGCGACCGGAAACGATCGCAAAGTTTATATTCGCATATCGAATTACAAGGAAAACGATTCGAATGAGTTTATCTCAGAAGTCGTTATTGATCGGAAAACTTCTTCCGAAAGCAAACTCGGCACTCCGCGTAGGGAAGGCAACCGCCTGACTTTCGATTTCGGAAGAACTTCCAGAAGTGATGATAATGCCATTCCCCTTGAAACCGACGGCGACGTTACTTACACGTCTTCTTCATCTTCTACAAAATGGTACATAGATTTGTATGCGGTTGCGGTAGGGCAAGACACTTCTTTTACCGCATCTTACAGCAATATATTGCATCTCGGCTCCATCCCGATTGATCCGGCGGAAGAAGATAATTAGCCCGGATGTCGAATTTCTCTGTTTTTATAAATATCGTGTATGGGTACCTAAAAAATTAAAATGTATGAATGAATTGGGATTCCAAAGGGCTGCGGACAGGGGAACGTAATGTGAAAGACTCAACCGGTTTCCCCGTCCGCTGCAATTTTGCGTAACGCAAAATTGCATAAAAGATACCTTGCGGTGCCCAAGAGAGAAATTTGCGGGATATAATCGGTTGAGCAAGTTTCGAAAATTCGAAACTTGAAGCGGACGGCGAACTCGTTATGTCTTTCAAATCCCATTCTTCCGTCCGCCGCTCCCTTGTGAAAAAAATAGGTTTAAGGCTTGCCTTAGAAAAAATATAAGTTTTGAGTTTTATAAAACTCGAAATTAAACCTAACAATCTTTATTATTTTCTATAAATCCTACTATTTTTCCCATGAAGAGTTTTTCCCGTCTGAAATAATCTTCTTCTGAATCTGTATTTTGATTACAAACCTGTAAAATCAACTCTGAATAATTTTCAGGCAACTTTGGCAAACTGTGCGAATAATAAATTGCCCGATCTTCTGCAGGAGAATAAAAACCATTCAAATAAAACAAAGAACGGATTCCGGCACGTATTGCAGTATTCAGATTTTCATGCAGTTGAATTAATGCATCACGGCGATACCAGCGGTCTTTTTTATAATCAGAAATGAGATAATGAATGTAGCCCAATGAATTATTCAGATTATTTTTTAATTCCTCTTTTATAAACTGATTTATTTTTCCAAGTTCATTTTTATAAGAATTATTATGATCATACAAAATTTGAGATTCCAATACGGAAAATTTCCTTGGCTCTTCATATTGTGAAAACTTATTCGTATCAATAAAATCTGTAAATAAAATAGCAAACCATAAATTATCAACTTTGACACAGTGATATGGAATCGGCGGATCCTGATCGGGTCCGAAAATATCTTCTGCTTTTATATTACTTCCCTTTTTGCGCATTACGATTAAATCGACCATTCCATTATATTCACCGTTTTCTTTTTTTGCAGGAAAAAAATCACCACGGGAAACACTTCCGGAAAGAAGAATGGTTTCGATTTCTGATTTATCCACTGAATTTATAAATTCTGAAGTTTTGTTTTTTATATCCTGAATAAAATCTTTCTGCTGTTCAATTATTACTTCTTTATTTTTCATTTTATTCCTTTTTCGGTCGGGCGGACTGTGCGTACGGCATATTCAATGTGAATGCAAAATCGGACACGGGAGGCTTGAAAACCGCCATAAATTTTATTTACGTTTAATTATAAATGCGATTGTGAAAATCACAACAAAAAAAATATTTTTGTCAGGTAAGCTGCGTGCGATATTTGCAAAAAATAGAGAAAGCCGGTATTCGGGATATCGGATGCTTTGAGGAGAATTGATTTCCGTGTTCGCCTGCCGTATTTCCGGCGGTTAATCAATCGGTTTGCGATATTATTTGACGGGCATGTTCCCGCTTTTAGTAAAACCTTGCCGTTTACACGGAATTTATGACAGGGAGCGTTTATAAAATCAATGTTTGCACTGTCGTTACTCTATCGGCAAATCTCTTCCGTAGTACGGAGCATTTACATGAAGTTCCGGATTTCCTTTAAAAGATTCCGCCGAAGTATTCATAATCTTTTTTCGGTATTCAAGCTTTGTTGCAATATCGTCAAGTTCAATTCTTCTGTTTTTCGAGATTTCTAAAAACGGCTGTTCTTTGTCGAGACCGAGAAAACGCCGGTTCAATAAACTCGCTGCAATTCCTGTTGTGCTTGAGCCGGTAAACGGATCAAGAATCCACGCATTTTCCTCTGTCGATGCAAGTATTATCCTTGCAAGCAGCGGGAGCGGTTTTTGTGTCGGGTGCTTGCCGCAGGATTTTTCCCACTTTGCGATTGCGGGAAGCGTCCATAAATCCCGCATCTGAGTTCCGCCGTTTATTTTTTTCATCAATTCGTAATCGTAATAGTGAGGAATCTTTTTGTTTTTCCGCGCCCACAATATAAACTCCGTTGAATGCGTAAAAAACTTGCAGGAAAGGTTCGGCGGCGGATTTGTCTTTGCCCATGTTATGCAATTTAAAATACGAAAATCAAGTTCATTGAGCATTTGTGCAACCGAAAATATATTGTGATATGTTCCGCTGATCCAAATTGTCCCGTTTTCTTTTAATTTTTCACGGCATAAACTGAGCCACCGGCGGTTAAACTCATTGTCTTTTTCAAAACCGTGAGACTTATCCCAGTCGCCCTTGTTTACAGATACTTGCTTTCCGGACTGGACGGAAATACCGCCGTTGGAAAGAAAGTAGGGCGGATCTGCAAAAATCATGTCGAATTGGAAATCGAATTGCGGCAAGATTTTCGTACAGTCGCCTTGCACAAGAGTAAAATCGTGATTATGGGATTTATAGTAGGAATTCAGCATTTTATTTTATATGATTAAACAAGTTTTTAGCCATATCTATACCCTTTTATATTTCCGATTTTATCTTTGAAATAAAATCATCCAGAGTTGCAAGATTATAGACACTCGGAATCAACGAATATGCTTCACCTAATTTATTTTTTGCAGAAAGCCAGCCCTGTCCGTCTGTAATCCAGACAAATTCAAACTTTTCATAGCGATTGATTTTCGGAGCAATGTCGCTATATGCACGCGCAACTTCATTCAGTTTTGAGCCGCCGCCATTATAGAAATTTGTTTCAATAAGATAAGTTTTCTTTTTTGTCTGAATTACAAAGTCAAAGCGTTTTAAATCCTGTCCGAGCGATTTTATCTCTTCAAATTCAGAACTGTTTACCTCTGCTCTTAATGGAATTTCCGCACTTTTAAATTTCAACGCTACTGTCTGAGCCATATTTTTGCCGCTTCGATTTTTTCTGGCATTCGTATCAAGACCGACTTCCACTCCGAAAACGTAATCGACAAGACTTGTAATATTTTTATTCTTAAAAACTTCTGCAAGTCCGCTTTGCTCGATAAAATCAATAACGCCTTGCAAAGATGTAAGATAGCTTTCAAGCAAAACCAATTTACCGTCTGCGCTGAAAGTCTTCTTTTTGTCTTTTGTCCTTACTGCAAGCAGAATATCCAGAACTTCAAAAACTTTGGGATTTTCTTCGTAAAGCTCTTTGATTGCATTTCGTAAATCATTTTTTCCGATTAAATAGTTTAACTGATTGAGTTTTATCGCAATTTTATTTGTATTACGGATAACTTTTTCAAAATCGGTAAAATAGTCCAAAGTTGCGTTCGTTTCGCTAAGCTGCGATATAAATAAATCGAAATTCTTTTGCACTTTTTTCTCCTAAAATACGTTCGCGACATTGCTGATCAAAATCTCGTTTATTGAACCGCGTTTTTTTGCATTTGAATTTATCATTCTTGAAGCGGAAACTCTTTCTATTTTAAAACTTGAATACAAATCGTCAAAGAAATTATCATTTTTGTCCGTGTTTTTAGGGTCGGAATTGCTCGCCAAAACAATGGCACCTTCGCTCGAAATTTCCGCAAGAAAATTCCTTAATTCAATCTGTTCTTTATCTGAAAATCTATTTTCCGAATAAGATGTAAACGCTGCCGTTCGCGTAATCGGACGATAAGGCGGGTCTATGTAGACAAATGTGCCGTTATCTATAAAAGTTTTGCATTCCCTGTAGTCGCCGGTTTTCATTTTTACATTTTGAAGAAGAGTGGAACACGCCTTGAGGTTTTCTTGATCGCAGATTAGCGGATTTGTTGCGTTATTGAACGGCACATTGAACAATCCTTTTGAATTTACACGATACAATCCGTTGAAGCAGGTCTTGTTCAAGAAAATGAATAAAACGGCTTTTTCAAGATTCTGCTGCTCGTTATCGTTTATTTTTATCTCGTTATAACGATTGCGCTTTTCATAAAAAAATTCTTTATTTTTTTCAAAATCTTGACTTTGATAGAGATTTTGAATTTCGGAAAGCTTTGCTATTAACGCTCCGCAATTATTCTTGATTTGAGCATAAGTGTTTATGAGTTCTTTATTTATATCATTGATTAAAACTTCTTCCGGCGAAAATCTATTGAGAATATCAAAAAGTACCGCACCGCCGCCGACAAACGGTTCGCAATACTTTTCGATTTTTGCAGGATATTTTTCCCTTAGTTCATCGAGTAACCGGCTTTTTCCGCCCGCCCACTTTATAAAAGGTTTTGCCGAATGCATAATATTTTTTACCGCATTTTCCGCAAAATTTCTACAGTTTCGGCTGCGGCGGAAAGCAGGCATTATTAGCGGCTACGCAATCACTTTCACATCAGTCGCTCTGCCGTTGCCGTTTGAAGATCCGGTGTTTTTAGGCATTTCTACAACCTTAAAATTCACTTTTGTGCCTTTGTCGAGTTTATCGGCTTTGAATGCGGGATTTATTTCGCCCATGTAGAAAAAATAGTCGCCGCTGCCGTCGTCGGCGGAAATTATACGATAATTTTGAATCCAGCGTTTTATCACACCGTCTTTGCGTTCCGACTTCTGTTTCGCTTCGATTTTTTCAACAAAAAAAGTTCTTTGCGGCTTACCGTCGTCGCTCAATCTGAAAATATTGCTCAAACTTGCAATCAATTCACGAGGAGATTTTGCATTGTATTCTTTGACATTAAAATCAGGTTTTTGATGCAGAATCGACTCCCAGAGCTGGGATAAAAGCACGGTATTGGTGTTTTTGTAAAGCCGCGTCGAGTCAAACGCCTTTTCGACAAACTTTTCAAGCGAAAAATCCTTTAAGCTCTCATCTGCTTTGTCTTTGTCATCGAGCAAAACATCTTCATCGGCTTCTTCAAGATCATCAAAATATGAAAATTCATTGCAGGATTTTACCCATATCGGATTGCATTTTGAACGCTCGCCGAAGCCTACCACACGTTTCCCGAGCTCCCGCAATCTCAATGCAAGCGTATGATAGCCGTTATCGGACGTAATAATCGCAAAAATTTCGATTTCAGCATGCATGATTGCCATCTCGATAGCGTCCATTATGATAAGTTTATCGACGGCTTGCTTTTCATCATGATGAAATTGCTGAATCGCAGTAATGGGGATTTTGTTCAAAAGTTCCTTCCACGACTTCATGTTCGGAATCGACCAGTCGGCATAAGCGCGCTGAAATAAAATATCTCCTTTGCTCGAAAGCGCATCTATCAATAAAGGAACTTTGCTCGGTTGGACATTTTCCGAATCGAAAAACACTGCAATTTTCGGCATATCATCCATAATGGAATCTCCTCCTCTTTAAAATAAGACTATTAACGGCATGACCGTCTATTGATTAGCCGGAATATATTAAAATCCGGCGGGACTTTTAATAAACTGTTTCTTCATGATAACGGTGCGAGAATGAAAAATCAAATCGTTATGCTTATAAATGAGAATTTTAATATACCGTACACATCTATAGTCTAAAAAAGGCGCACATCCGAATTTTGTGCGCCCCCTGTATAACTTATTCCACGTCCACATACGGAATGTATTCGCCGTAGCCTTCTTTTTCCATCTCCTCATACGGAACGAATTTGAGAGAGGCTCCGTTGATGCAGTAACGCAGTCCGCCTGAATCTTTCGGACCGTCGTCAAATACGTGCCCCAAATGCGCGCCTCCCGTTTTAGAGACGACTTCCGTGCGCTCCATACCGTAACTTCCGTCTTCCAAATACAGGAGAGCTTGCGTCGTTATAGGCTTGGTAAAGCTCGGCCAGCCGCATCCGGCATCGTATTTATCCGCCGAAGAAAAAAGCGGTTTTCCCGTTACGATGTCTACGTAAATCCCTTTTTCCGCAAATTTATCGTACTCGCTTGAAAAAGGATGCTCGGTCGCTTTTTCCTGCGTTACGCCGTATTGGATAGAGCTTAGAGTTTTCTTCAACTCGGATTTTGACGGTGTTTTAAATTTGCTTTCATCGTATAGCGGCGCGGAAGCCGTTCCCAAATTGATATGGCAATAACCGCCCGGATTTTTTTTCAGATAATCCTGATGATAATCTTCGGCGAGGATAAAGTTTTTCAACGGTTGAACTTCAACTGCAAGCGGTTCGGAATATTTTTTTTGCACAAAAGCGACGAATTTTTTAATTTGCGCCGCGTCGCTTTTGGAAGAATAATAAATTCCCGTGCGGTATTGCCGCCCCCTGTCATTTCCTTGCTTGTTCACCGAAAGCGGATCGATGATTCTGAAATAATGTGCAAGCAACTCCTGTAAGCTCACAATTCCCGGTTCGTATACGATGTGCACGGTCTCCGCGTGGTCGGTTTCACCGATTCTCCGATAATCGGTGTCCTCCGTTTTTCCGTTCGCATAGCCGGTATCCGTGGCTTTTACGCCTAAAATTCTCTGAAAATACCCCTCGACGCCCCAAAAACATCCTCCTGCAAGGTAAATTTCTTTTTCCGTTCCCGTCATTTTGTACTCCCTGCGGTTATTTTCTGCAGCCGCCTTGTTGTTTTTGACGCATCCGGCAAAAAGACAAAACGTTGTAAGCATAACCGCTTTTTTTAAAAATCGCATAAAGCCTCCTGTTTTTATAAATATGAATGATTTACAGGGGTTACACAGTTTATTGCCGCCGTCCGCACTACGCCGCCAAGATTTTCGATTTCTTATAAACGCTTGCGATTGGCAATGGCGCGTATTTTGTTTTTGAAAAATCAATCCGTTCCGAAATATGTGCGGCTGTATCCTGTCAATTCCAATTATCACAAGAAGATTTTGCGCATTCGCTTTTATACGCACCGGTAAAGTCGGAAATATCGGATTTTGTTTTATCGATTTTTAAAAAATCCGCTCTGCCGTCATGTTGTATCTTGCGGAACGTAATTCATTTTATGTTTTAATCGAAAAATTCTTTGAAAAAAATAAAAAGGCGGCGGCAACGGGGGTGTATCCGTTTTGTCCGCCGCCGTTTCGTTTTACTTCAGCGTAAGGAATGCTTTATAACCGTTGAACGCCTGCTCAAGGTCGATTTTGGAAGTAAGTTCCCACGGCGCGTGCATACTGAGGACGGGAATACCCGCGTCCAGCACGTCCATGCCGTATTTTGCCGCAAGGTAAGCGATTGTGCCGCCGCCGCCTTGGTCGACTTTGCCGAGCTCCGCCATTTGGTAGGAAACGCCCGCATCTTTCATAATTCCGCGCAATTTTGCGATAAACTCGGGATTTGCGTCGCTTGCACCGCTTTTTCCGTGAGAACCGGTGTATTTATTAAAAACAAGTCCGCCGTTTAAGTAGGAAGAATTATCTTTGTCGAAAAGAGTTGCATTAAGCGGATCGAACGCGGCGTTTACATCGCTTGAAAGCATTGTGCAGGAGGCAAGACAGCGGCGCAAAGTCAATTCGCTGTAGCCGCCTTCCGTGCGGGAAATAACTTCGGCAACCGCGTTTTCAAACATGTGCGAGCCCATGCCGGTCGCGCCGACACTTCCGATTTCCTCTTTATCGACGCAAAGGCAGCAGTTTGTCCGCTTGCACGCATTTGTTGCAAGCAAAGCCTCTACGGATGTAAACGCGCACGAGCGATCGTCCTGACCGTAGCCTAAAATCAGCGAGCGGTCGAATCCGCAATCCCTTGCTTTTCCGGCAGGTACTATTTCAAGTTCCGCAGACTCAAAATCACCTTCTTCGATTCCGTATTTTTCTTTGAGCAGGGCGAGTACGGCTTTTTTACCCTTATCCTTTTCTTTTTTCGACTTATCGTCTTTTTCCGATTCGTTTTTTGACGGAACCGCCGAGCCGATAATCACGTCCAAATCTTCTCCTTTGATGATTTCCGACGCTTTCTTCTGCATTTGTTCCTGTGCAAGGTGCGGCAAAATGTCGGAAATGCAGAAAACCGGATCGTTTTCATCCTCACCGATGTTAATTTTTACGACGGTTCCGTCAGCCTTGCACACAACCCCGTGAATCGCAAGCGGAATCGTAACCCACTGGTACTTTTTTATGCCGCCGTAGTAATGCGTGTTCAAGTAAATGATAAAGTCTCCCTCGTAAACGGGATTTTGCTTTGCATCGAGACGCGGAGAATCTATGTGCGCGCCCAAAATGTTCATACCGTTTTCAAGACTTCCGCTTCCGATATTAAAGAGCGCGACCGCCTTACCCATCTTTTCCGCGTAGACTTTGTCTCCGGCTTTTAATTTTTCGCATTCCGAAATATTTTTATAACCTGCCGCGCGCGCCTTTTCAATAATCTGCCCGACGCATTCGCGCTCCGTCTTACCGTTGTTCAAAAAAAACTTGTAATCTTCAATAAGTTTTTCGTTCATACATACTCCTGGTTTATGATTTTGTCTTCTATTTCATATTAAAAAGATTTAAACATGATAAAAACCGCAACATCCCTGCCGACGGTTTAAATTATAATAACCTATAAAGATTCTTTTGTTAATGCAAAGGAATTCCATAAAATCCTCAATAAGAAATCAGAAAATAAGTTTTATAAAAACAGCTGATGCCTCGAATGGCGAATTTCTTTATTTTATAAATATCATACACTGCTTACCTAAAGAATTAAAATATGCAGATAATCCGGGATTCCAAAGGGCGGCGGACGGGTAAATGGGATTTGAAAGATATTGCTATACAAGTTTTCCCGATGGAAAACTTGAGGCGGCGGCAAAGAAGTTAAAGTGAGTAGAATCCGTTTTTACCGCCGCCGGTCCGCCATTTACTTACGCAATTATTGCAAAATGCTTATGTTCTGCTATACTCCGCTCATGAAGGAAAAAGAATCTATTATTTTGCTTGGAATAAAACATTCCGGCAAAACCACACACGGAAAACTTCTTGCCGGACATTATGCCCTCCCGTTTATCGATACGGATTTTGTAGTCGAAAAAATGACCGGCAAAAGTCCGCGTGTTCTGTATTCTGAAAAAGGCTCGTCGTCATTCATGATTGCGGAAGAAAATGCCTGCCGAAAAACCGCAGAGCTGCTCGAAGGAAAATCTGCCGTAATCGCAACAGGCGGCGGAATATGCGGCAATCCGCCGGCATTGATGTTTTTGCGTCCGCTAGGAAAATTCGTTTATCTTTATATTCCCGAAAATATCGCCGCCGATAGA
>CAUUVZ010000028.1:0-28893 GCA_963548875.1 uncultured Treponema sp.
CTCCTATGTCTCATATTATGTTCGATTGCCTTATGGATCCTCAGCATTTACTGACAGTTTTAGGCAAAAACTGAGTTCCGTGTGATTTGATTCGTTCGGAGAGTTTAGTATCCTATAGTATCCAGTCTTCGTTTTTCTTCACTTAAAGATTTTGCAGAAGGTATCCAGCGGTATTTTTCCCGCAATATATCAGCTGCAGCAATCACATCGCCGCCGGATTTTATAAGCGCATCCTTAAAATCAATAGAAACTACGGCAGGACTTACAGATTCAATATCGCTCACCTGAGCAAGTTTTTTTATCTGCCAGCGATTATCCTGCATTACAAGAATGACTTCAGTAACGTATTTTTCAATTTGAATCATATTATCGACCGAATGAACAAGATAAAAATGCGCCGTGTGCAATTTTTCCGAATTGCTTTTTATCCGCTCTCCGTTTTCAAATCTTACACGTTGAGGATGATTTTTCCGTGTAGGGACATTGTCGTTAAGCGTTTCAGGATTTCCGTCCAGCTCAAAATCGGTGATTCCGTAAATTGTTCTTGAATATGCGCGGGTAGAATCCGGCTCAAAGAAGAACCAATTTTCCGGTGTAGAAATACCGGATTCAAAGTTGTACGCACCGCGCATTTGTGAAACCGCATATATCTGCGGAATAAGAGAAATATAACGCTGCGCTTCCGGACAGCTTTTGGCGGCGGCAAGAATCAGGTCGGTATCCATTTTATGAATGCCTTTGTAAAAAACTTTAACCGTTTCCGATGATGAAAGTCCGATAACGCTCGGCTTTTTTCCGCTTTCGTAAACAACAGTTGCAGAAAATACCGCTATAAAAGCTGCCGCAAATATTGCTGCAAGAGCCGCCGCGAATTTACGGTTAAACAAGCGCATCAATTTTATTTTCCGCTCGGTGCACATTTTATATTTTTGAGCCTCGCGTAAAAGTTCTTCTTCCGCTTTGCGCCTTTCTTCCGTATTTTGAGCCTTTTCATTTTCCGCTGTAAAAAGCTGCGTTTTCAATTCTTCAAGAGGGAATGGCTGTGTACACATTTTTCCTTTAAGAGAACGATTTACGGCTTCGGCAAGAGTTTTGTTTATTCCGTATGCACAGTATTCCAGCGGCAAAAAATTTCTAAACGCAATGGAAACAATTTTTTCATCATTAAAGTCTTGAGGATAAGGCAAAGAGCCGGAAACGGCGTAATATGCCCAAACAGCCCGCGTAAAATCAAGTGCCGCGCTTCCGCTTGCCGCCGAATCATGCCATGCTTCCTGCACTTCCGAGTAGATTTTCTTTCCGTGATTTGCAACAGAGCGGCAAAAAGCATCTTCCGGCATAAAAAGCATTTTTCCGTCTGCTGCAAGTATCCCGGAAGGACTCAAACACGGCAAAGAAATTCCGGCTTTCAACGCATAAGTATAGGCTTCGCAGACGCCGTATAAAATTTCTTTGTTGCCGAGAAGTTCTTTAATCGGCTTGGCACACGAAAAAACTCCGCAAAAAAATACTTTTCCGTCTACGGTTTTTGCACCGGTAAATTTCCATTCGGAAAAAACGGAATATTTACCGCTTTCATCTTTGCTTACGATAAAGCCCGCTTTGTCTCCGTGTCTTGAAAACTTTGTCTTAGCAAACATGATTTCGTCAAGACCCGTGTCCAAAAAAACTTCGTCGCCTTGTGTAAAAATAATTTCCGTCATTATCTGCGTCCGTCCGCCGAATACATATATTTGAAATAATCCATTTTTGTGCTGTAGGTCGCTTCATAGTCTTTAAGCGTAGTTTTATAAGAATCCATACTTTTCCAAAAATTGTAGAATTCGGAATCCTTTCCGTATGAATCGGCATAAATACGCGCAGCTTCAGCATCCGCCTTACCTTTAGTTTCTTCCGCTTTACGGTACGCTTCCGACTGGATTGTCCGCTTTTCATTTTCGAGCTTACCCAGCCATTCAGCCTTTTTACCTTCGCCGAGCGAACGATAAGCCTGAGCAACTTGATTGCGTTCTTTTATCATGCGGCAGTAAACGGACTGTGTTAATTCATCGGAATATTTGATTTGACGAGGAACAATATCGATGATTTTTATTCCGTATTCGCTTCCGAGCTTATTCGATTCTTCCGTCATTCTTCGGCATAATTCGCTGCGTCCGCTTACAACGGACTCGTTTACGGTGCTTACGTTTACAAGAGATTCTATTTCTTTTGTCTCTTCGTCCTTATCGTCAATTACGCTCTGCGTGCGTTCGTTGATTATATTGGAGCTTCGTACGATTTCGCTAAGTCTGTTTTGCGTTATTACCGTCCGTGTAGAAGAATCGATAATATCGCTCAACTTGCCGTAAGCACTGTCAAGCGTCTTAAAACTTTGATAGAATTTTGCAGGGTCTACGATATGCCATCGGCTTGTCGTATCCACGATTATAAATTGATTTTCTTTTGTGGGAATTCTTTGTGCATCACCGTCAAGCGAAAGAATCAACTTGGGATATGTTGTAATACGGTCGATGAGCGGAATCTTAAAATATAATCCCGCTTCCGTATGCGATGCGACAATGCCGCCGAAGCGGGTTACAACGGTTTGATAGCCTTCGTTTATAACGTAAAAAGGTCCCATCGCAAAAAAAATTATCAATGCGGCACCGATAACGGCAATTAACGCAATGCGTTTTTTAAGTGATTTGTTCATATTTGTCCTCAAAATATCAGTTTTTATTTCCGGCGTTTTCCAATGTTTTTATAGGCAGAACATTGTCCAGTCTTCCGTCGATGAGAACCGGTTTTGTCTCCGCGCCGAATATTTCTTCCATAGTTTCAAGGTATATACGCTCGCGGGTAACTTTCGGAGCCCGTCTGTATTCGTCGTAGACGGAATTAAACCTTGCCGTATCTCCTTTTGCGCGGTTTACACGCTCGGCGGCATATCCTTCTGCAACTTGCAGTTGTCTGTCCGCTTCGCCTTGCGCTTTAGGAATCTCGGAATTGTACGCTTCTTTTCCTTCGTTTATAAATCTGTTCATATCTTGAATTGCTTTGTTTACATCTTCAAATGCGTCTTGAACGCCGGACGGAGGAACAATATTCTGCAATTTTACAGCTATAACGCTAATTCCAAGTCCGAGTTGTTTGAAATTTGCATTCATGTTTTCGAGTGCAATATTTTCAATCGCGGAACGCTCGGAGCTCATAATGTCAAGAATTGCTCTGTCGCCGACAAGCGTGTTTATAACCGAATGAGAAATATCCCTAATAGTCTGCCGCTTTTCAAGAACCCCGAACAACCATTGTTTCGGTTCTACAATTCTGTATTGAATTATCCATTCAACGTCTACAATATTCAAATCTCCGGTCAACATGGTTGATTCGCTTACAATATTATTGCGGTATTCATTGTCGCGCCCGGATTTTACCGTCTTGAATCCGAATTGCTCGGTCTGTACAACTTTTACCGGAACATTGTAATTCTTGTCGATTCCGAAAGGCAATTTAAACTGCAAGCCGGGACCTACCGTACGCTCGTATTTTCCGAATCTTGTTATAACCGCCTGTTCCGTTTCATCTACGACAAAAAAGCAGCCTAAGCCCACAATCAAGATTGCCGCCGGAATAAGCACTTTCAGCACTACCGAAGGGTTTATGTGCCGTTTTTGTTTTAAATCCATTTTGACCTCCGTCATATTATTTTACAATTTTTTCCCGCTCTTATAAAAGCATCTTACAATACGTTCTCATCGAAAAAAACGTACGGGACGCTTTCACTTTATCGAGCGATATTTCAACTCGCTTGTATGCCGAGTTTTTTATTGCGGATTGATTTTGCACATAATCGGATTGTCGGACTTTCCGAAACTCCATATTTAATCCAAGTCTTTGAAACTGTATTTTAAAAGATATTTTTGATAAAATAAAATTACAAGGAAATCGGATTGGATCACTCTTATTTATTTTTTGATATTGAATGCGCAAACTGCTTCGGCGGAGTCGGAAAAATGTGTTCATTCGGTTATGTGCTGACTGATGAAAACTTTAATATTCTTGACAGTCAGGATGTTGCGATGAATCCTGAAGCAGAATTCGACTGGTATTTGTTTTCTCCGAAAAATAAATGTAAACTTGCATATTCAAAAGATTATTTTCGTGCGCAACATAATTTTGAATCCTATTACAAAGGAATTAAAAAACTTTTGGAAGAAAGCGGACGGCGCATTATAGGTTTCAGCAGTGCAAACGATGTAGGTTTTATCGTATCTGCATGGGAACGCTACGGTCTTGAACCGATAAATTTTTGCGCCTATGATAGCGCTTCAATTGCGTCAAATATAACCGGAAGCAAACGAGGACTTTCCGAATGGTGTGCATTTTTTAATATTGACATATCCGGTCTTACCGCACATTGTTCGCGCGATGATGCAATGATGACCATGCTGCTTGTAAAATCTCTGTGTGCGCAAAAAAATATGGGAATTGAAGAGCTGTTGTCGAAGCATAAAGATTCCCGCCTTTCCGTAGAGAAGTATATCGAATGCAGAGAGATTAAAAGACACAGAGACGAAATAATAAAAAAGATAGAAGCTTTGTACGGTAAAAAAAGCCGCGCCCGTCTTTCCGATAAGTTTGCCGGCAAAAATTATATTTTAAGCCGTAAATTGCTTAAGAATGCCGACGAAGCCCACAAAATTGCGGAGTACATTTTTCATAACGGCGGCATATTGCAAAAAAACGTAAAAAACGGCGGCGGGATCCTTATCATATCCGATAGCGAAGAACAAAATTCAAAAAGCAAAAGCATTAAAACCGTTCTTGCATCGGAAATAATCTAGGGTTTAGTAGAATGCTTTTTCCCCTCTATCGCTCGAAATTTTCAATTTGTTCCGAAATCAACGGAATAAGCTGCTTTTTGCGGCTTACGACATTTTTTAGGAAATATACGTTTTCTTCCTGCTTGGGAAATGTAATAAACGGCAAAAACGCTTGTTCGTAAGACATAAGCAAAATGCTTGAAAGCTGCGTTATATCCGTTACAAGGAGTGCGGCAAATACGGATTTGTTTCCGCGTCTTTCTATTTCAAGCTCTTTTAAGAATTCCGTTTTCCGTTTTAATATTTCGTTTATATCGCTTACTTCAATCTGGCTTACCGTATAAGTCGCTTTTTCTTCTTTATATTCTTTCATATCCTGATGAATTACTTCCGTTACGGCGCGTCCTTCTATTCTGCTGCCTGCGGTAAGAATTTCCGCACCGGTTTTTTGAATATCCAAGTCGGTTATATCGGAAAGATAAGCCGCAGCATCACGGTCTGTATCTGTTGTGGTGGTCGATTGCAGAATCAGCGTATCGGAGAGAATTGCACACAAAAGAATACCGGCTATTTCATGCGGAATAGGAATGCGAGCTTCCTGATAGAGGCGGGTAATCAAAGTTGCAGTCGCTCCTACAGGTTTATTGATAAAAGTAATCGGATAATTCGTACTGAACGTTCCGAGTCTGTGATGGTCAATAACTTCTTGAATTTTATAGTGCTCGGCTCCGTCTACGGTTTGTGCGGGTTCATTGTGATCAACAAGAATGACTTCGATATTCGGCTCGTGCAAAAGGTCGTGTTCGGAAATTATTCCAAGCACTTTATTGTTTCCGTCAACAACAGGAAGACAGCGGCATGGGGACGACTGAAGCATGGGACGGATTTTCGATACCGTATCAGTAGTGTGGACGGCAGGAATTTCTTTATCCGACATAAGCGACACAGGCGTTGAATAAGCGATAAGCATAGCCGTAGAAGAAGTTGAGTGGGGACTTATTATTACCGAAACACCGTTCGCTGCCGCCTGCTCGCGAAGCTCTTTCTTTAAAACAAAACCTGAAGTTATTATCAAAAGTTTTATATGCCCTTCAATACAAATCTTATGAATCGCTTCTCTATCGCTCGTAATTACGATTTCATTTTCACTTGAATGCTCATCAAGCATCTTTTTAAATGTTTCTTCGCTTGCTTCTCCGATTAAAATACTCGCTTTAAATATTTCATCTTCATTCTGCAAAATTATAGGCTGCGCACTTAATGTGCGTATAATCAGATTTATGCTTGTAGAAACGGAGGTTTTGTGTTCGGGATTCATGACCGTAAGCAGATTTTGCGCAAAATTGCTGTAATGAAGCATCGCAACATATTTTCCGCTCTTATCAACAACCGGAAGCGCGCGCTCTTTGCTTGCTTCAACTTTGGTTAACGCCTGCCAAAGACTTTTTCCGCTGAAAACCGTTTCGCACTCGCCGCTCATGTAATACTGCACTTTCGGAATCAAATCGGGAATATATTTGGGATAAGGCACATTGAATTTTTTAAAAACGTATTCCGTCTGCGGCGCAAAATGTCCTGCCCGCGCGGCAATATAATTTTTGTGTCCCTGAAGCTGTTTTAGGCGCGCATACGCCGCCGCAGAAACTCCGCAATCAGTGTCGGGATTTTTATGCCCGAAAATATAAACCGTTTTCTCTTTGTTCATAATTTTGTCCGAATAATTTATTTAGCCTTAATTTTGACTTTTATAAAGTCAAACAAATATTTTTATAAGTCAAGCCTTAAACTCTCTTTCCTTTCCCTGCCCTGCTTAGGGGACACCCCTAAGAACCCTTAGAATTTGTTTACCGCATTTTCCGTCCGCCGCTCTTTCTGAAATCCCAATTTATATACACATTTTAAATTTTTAGGTGAATTATATACATAATTGATTCAAAATAGAAAAACGCGACATTTTATAGCGCGGCTAAAGCTAAAGACCCTTCTCTTTGGCTTTATTCCAGAGATTATCTTCATCTTCCAAATGATTTCCGTCCATAGGAATGCCGGTTTTGTTCATCTCTTGTTCAACGAACGAAAAACGCCGATAGAATTTTTTGTTTGTGCGGCTAAGCGCAATTTCCGGGTCAACACCCAAATGCCGCGCATAATTTACGACGGCAAAAAGCAAATCGCCGATTTCTTCTTCCACGCGGAGCTGCGCTTCATTTTTACGGGCATCGGAACCTACCGTAAACGCCTTTGCATCACAGCTGCACTCAGCGGCAATTTTAGCGGCTTCCTTTACTTCAGAAAGTTCCTCTAAAATTTTATCGTAAACGGGTTCAATTTCTTTCCAGTCAAAACCTTTCTTTGCCGCTTTTTTCTGCATTTTATATGCGCGTAAAAGAGGCGGAAATCCTTCCGGTACTTCATCAAGCACGGAATGATTGCTTTTTCTGCCTTCGATATTTTCTTTTATTCTGTCCCATTGATTCAAAACTTCTTCCGCATTTTTTACTTTTTGCGTAACGGCAGCCTGCCCCTCACTTTCCTTAAAAACATGAGGATGACGGCGAATAAGTTTATCCGTAAGCTCGTTAATACATTCTTCAATAGAGAATTTTCCGCTCTGCTCAAACATATAAGCAATCATCGACGCATTCAAAATCACATCGCCAAGCTCTTCTTTTGCATGAACATCATCCTGCTCGGAAATGGCATCCGCCGCCTCAAAACATTCTTCAATCAAATCTTGACGCATGGAAAGCGGAGTCTGCTCTCTGTCCCACGGACATCCGCCTTCCGCCCTAAGAATTCGTATCGTTTCCAAAAGCCGCTTGTATGCCGCCGTATTTTTATCGATTTGCAAGCTGTCCGCTTGTGTGTCCGCAATATCATTTGTATTTTTCATGTGCTTTGTCCTTCCATAATAAAGAATCAGTGCGCAACCGCATTTCGTAAACGGCTTTTCGGGGTTCCGGCTTACGCCTCATTCTTCAAACCTGCGGTTTTCAGAACGTGCAAGCACGCCCCTACAATCCGGCGCATAATATGTCCCCCGTAGTGTACGGGTTACCGAAATTTCCTATTGATAAACCGCATATCCAGCCGCTCCACATAGAGTGCCTGTGCGGAGCTAAGGAAACTATTGTACAAGCCCGCTCTCGCGGGCTGTAAGTCCGGTACAAAACGGATTTCCCGTCGTGTACGGATTACCGAAATTTCCTATCGGTAAACCGCATATTCAGCCGCTCCACATAGAGTGCCTGTGCGGAGCTAAGGAAATTATTGTACGCGCCCGCTTTTGCGAGGTGTAAGTCCGGCGCATACCTGTCCCCCGTCGTACGCGTATTGCCGAATTTATAGCATATCAGCCGATTTTTTGAAATAAGTTTTGTTCTCGCTTATTTATTTTATTCCGGAAGGGCAATTTTGCCGCAGAGAGAAATATGTTGTTCGGGAATGTCATAAAAATATTTCGACAAATTAAACGAAATCTCCGCCGTCCGAAATTATTTCTTCTACGGATTTTTGCAATTTCTCTACAAGCCTTTGCCGTTTTTGCGGCGAAAGATTTGCAACGTAAATATCATTTTCTTCCATAAATAATTTATACGGTTTTATATCCAATGCTTCCGCAAATTTTTGAACCATCTCCACGGAAGGAAATTTCTTTCCGATTTCAATCTCCCCGATATAACTTGCGGACGTCCCGCACTTTTCAGCCAATGCCATCTGTGAAAGTTTGTTTTCTTTGCGGGATCTCTTTAGATTGTTGATAAATACGGCTCTCAAATCCATTTTTTTATGCTATCGGCAGGTAAATAAAATTTCCCCTACAGATATTAAATCATATCCGTTAGGGGATTTTACGCGGTTACTTTTTTCCATTCGGGTAAGAGTTTTGCGGGTTCCGGATAAAGCAGCAATTTTGCAAATAGAATGGCGGCTTTACCGAATGCGTTTTCAAGTAAAGTCTTATTTTCCTGTGTAAAAGGCGAAAGCACATAATCTGCTATGTCGATTTCTTCGGAAGGTCTGCCTATTCCGAAGCGCAACCGCCAAAAATCCGCAGTGCCGAATACGGCTTTTGCCGAGCGCAGCCCGTTATGTCCGCCTAAGCCGCCCGACCATTTTAAGCCGAAAGTTCCTGCAGAAAGCTCCAGCTCGTCGTGAACGATAAGCGTTTCTTCGGGTTTGATTTTATAATAGTTTGCAAGCGCAATTATGCTTTGCCCCGAATTGTTCATATAAGTTTCGGGCTTTAAAAAATAGATTTTATCGGCGGCTTTGTTTGAAACCGTTACTGCATTGCCGTCCGCCGTTTTTAAAATCCCGGATTTGCAGAAAAAGTCTGCAAGCCTGGAAGTTTCAATCGTACAGTAGTTGCCTTCAAATTTATAAGACCAATTTACGGAAGAAAATAAATTTAAAGAATCGGCGAAAAGCCATGCCGCATTATGCTTTGTTTTTTCGTATTTTGCGCCGTGATTCCCTAAAAATGCGACAAGACGAATCATTATTCTTTATTCCAGTTTCCGCGGTTTTTATAATAAGACCAAAGTCCCACATTTCCGTAGTCCGCACTTGCACTCTGCGCCGTGTACCGAAATTGCAGAGAAGCGTAAAGATCCGTTTCCGTTTCATTTTTATCAGGGCTTACGCAAAACAGCATTCTTACGATATAAGGCGAATACATTACGCTTTGTGCATTTGTCGTAAAAGATGACTTTGAAGAAGCGGGTTTTCCCGTAGAATCGTGCGTTACGCGGAAGATGCCGTTGCCGTTCGTTCCCAATAAAACGGAATCGTTTGTTACTGCCATAGAAATAATGTCCTTAGATGTTGAAAGACTTGCAGATGTTTTTGTTCCCGGCGAGGAAACGGGAAAACTGTACAATGTTTCCGAAGAAGCGTAATAAACGTAAGTCGCCGGCGAAGAGGAAGAGGCGGCTTCGTTTGTTCCTGCTGCAAGATAATCTAAAAAGTTTACTTTGTTATTGTAGTACAAGGCGGAAAGCGTTGAAAGTCCTGCGCCCTCTGTGCCTTTTGCAATCTGAGTTCCGCCGGTTGTTCCGTTGAGCTTTATAATGCCGCCGTTTCCGTCCGTTCCGTATTCCGTGTTGCATTTTGCAGAGGATGCCCCGCCGCCCCCGATACGTATAAACGCTTCTCTATGAGCGGGATTCGGAGAATTCGTACAAAACAAATGAATGCTTGCGTCAGTCATATAATACGAGGAACTTAAATGAGTTATATATTCCGCGATTTTTTGATTTACGCTTGTTACTTCTTCCCATTGCCCGTTCAACGTTTTGCAGCAATAAAGTTTTACGGTCTTAGGAAGATTTCGTCCGCTTATGTCGTCAAGTCCCGGCTCGTATCCGAGTGCGTAAACGTATTGTGTGTCGGCGGCAAGTCCGAAAAAGTGCGTTCCGCTAAACGAGGACGAATAAAAATCGAAAGAAATTCCTGCAGGTTGATTCGGGACTTCGCTCCATTCTCCGTGTGAGGATGCATTTGCCGGTTTAAAACTTATTCTTCCGTTTTGCAGAAAAAGATATTCCGTGCCGCCGGAGTAAAAGCGCACTACCGAATTTATAAAGCCCTTTACGGTTCCTTCTTCAAGCGGAATTTCATTTCTTATGCTTTGGAATACTGCATCATAGCAGCCCGTAAATACGAATACGGCAAAGAGTGCCGCAGCTGTAATATTTTTTTTCATGTTCAGCATTTTAACCTATCCTAGAAATGGTATCTCACTGCAAGAAAAGCGGTGAGGAAGAGTCCGTAGTCGGATTTTGCATTTTCGGTAGTTGTGTACCATTCCGGCAAATAGAGGAAATCCGAACCGAGTCCGAACGACCATCCTTCCGAAAATCTGTAAAAGGCGGCGGTTTCCGCTTTTAATGCAAAACCCGGAAAATATTTTTTGTTTTGGCAGGTCTCAAATGCAAATCCTGCCGTAAACGTAAACGGAAATTCAAATCTCCATACCGACGGTTGCAGCACCGCCCCGAATGTAACCGGAACGAATGTAAATACGTTGCTTCCGAGCGTAGGGTTGTATCCCGCCATAAGTTCTCCGCCCACCGCAAGCCAGCTATTTAAAAAACGGTAATACCCCAATTGTGCGGCACCGCCTATGTAAAGCTGTTCTCCGAAATTCAACGGAAAGTTCGGCATAAGCGCGATTTTCAGGTATTGGTCTCCGGCGCCGTTTGCTTTGTATTCGTATTCGCCGATGTCTTGGGGAGTTCCGTTATCCTGTAATTTTTCCGCAAAAGTAAAGACCGGCAGGAAAATCAAAATGAAGAACGCCGCTGATAATTTTTTTTTCATATTTCCTCAACAAGAATAAAATTTATAGAATTTAAATAAAAAACAAAGTATATTCATGCCTCAAGATGCCGCCGTTTCAATTTTTTATGTGAATTGTACTGCGCTTCTTTGAATATTTTAACTTGACTATACATTTTTTAGTGTGTTTTAGCAATTAAAATAATATTCCAAAAAGAAGGTAACAGAAATATGTCAGCTCAAATCATAGACGGAAAACAAATTGCCGGAACGATTCGTGAAGAAGTAAAAATAAAAACCGATGCGCTCAAATCAAAGGGAATTACTCCGTGTCTTGCGGTAATTTTAGTCGGCGGCGATCCTGCAAGCGTTTCTTACGTTACGGGAAAACAAAAAGCACTTGCCGAAGCGGGAATGAAAGACCGTTCCGTGCGGCTTCCCGGAAATACTACGGAGCAAGAACTTATTTCGCTTATACGGGATTTGAATGCGGATAAAAGCGTACACGGAATTCTTGTTCAGTTGCCTCTTCCTCGTCATATTGATGAAGAAAAAGTCATTCTTGCAATAGATCCCGCAAAAGATGTCGACGGATTTCACCCCGCGAATGCCGGTAATCTTTTAATCGGGAAAAAAACATTTTTGCCGTGTACGCCGCACGGAATTATCGTTCTTCTAAAAAGGATGAATATTGAAACCGACGGAAAACACGCTGTCGTAATCGGACGTTCCAATATCGTGGGAAAGCCGGTTGCAATTCTTCTTGCGCGTAAAGATGTCAATGCAACCGTAACGATTTGTCATTCCGGGACAAAAAATATTTCCGATATTACGCGTACGGCGGATATTTTAATTGCGGCTGCGGGGCGGGCAAAAATCGTAACGGCAGATATGGTCAAAGATGGGGCTGCCGTAATAGATGTAGGCGTAAATCGCATTGCCGACGCTTCAAAAAAATCGGGTTTCAGGCTTGTAGGCGATGTAGACTTTGAAAACGTAAAAGAAAAAGCTTCTTTTATAACGCCGGTTCCGGGAGGCGTCGGTCCCATGACCATCGCCATGCTGATGGTAAATACGCTTGAAGCTGCGGAGACGTTTGCGGCGCAGTCTGCCAAATGACCGATATTCTGCCGGATAAAATGCCGGATATTCAAAACGAAGAAGATTTGCGTGCCGTTCCGCTTGAGAAAGTCGGTATAAAAAATCTCGAATACCCCATTGCGGTTTCGGATAAGCTCAAAGGGACTCAGAGGACTGTCGCTTCCGCAGATTTATTTGTAAGTCTTCCGCATAACAGAAAAGGGACACACATGAGCCGCTTTGTTGAAGTTTTCCATTCTTATTGCGGTGATATATCTATGAAACGTTTGCCCGATATGTTGAAAGAGATAAGAATAAGTCTTAATGCTGAAAAAGCGTACGGAGAGATCCGGTTTCCGTTCTTTTTGGAAAAACGCTCTCCGGTAAGCGGCGCAAAAAGTATTATGAATTACCGGTGCGCTTTCGAAGGCGAGATTTCTAAGGATTCTGGGCGTTTTTTTATTTGCGCGGAAGTGCCGGTTACTACGCTTTGTCCTTGTTCAAAAGCAATCAGCTCTTACGGAGCGCACAATCAGAGAGGGAGAATAAAAATCAAAGCACTTTATTCGGAATTCTTTTGGATTGAAGAACTTATCGCCGTTGCGGAAAATTGTGCGTCGGGAGGAGTTTATTCTATTTTAAAGCGTCCCGATGAAAAATATGTTACCGAACACGCTTACGATAATCCGTGTTTTGTGGAAGATATTGTCCGCGAAACCGCCGTTGCGTTAAAATCGTTTCCACCTGAATCTCCGTTTAAATGGTTTTGCGTTGAAGCTGAAAACTACGAAAGCATACACAATCATAATGCGTACGCGTATACGGAATTCGGGAAAATCGAAGACTGTAAATTGCACAATCCGATTATATAAAATCCGGCGGCGATAAAACGTAATTTTGTAAATATTTTATCATGCGCCGGATTTTTTGCTATTTTTCCATGATAGCGGCGTATTTTTTTGCGATACGCTTTGATTTTTCCGCCGCAAGCCCCGAGTAGCTGGCAGGATTTTTGAAGAACGAAGCAGCGTCTTGCACTCCGAGCTTTTCAAGCTGTGCGGTAATGCGGGCAAAAACGTCTTTGTCTTCGCTTAAAACCTCGTAAAAAGTTTTTCCGCTTTGTTCCGCTTTAAGCGTCAGTTTGCGGATAACTTCATGTGCATCGCTTACGCCTGATTCTGCAAGAAGAATATATGCCGGTTCTGCAAGTACGCCGCCTTTTACTTTTCCGCCTGCCGAATCAAGATTTTTCATCATATTTTCTCTATCCGCCTGCAAACCGGCTACGACCTTCTTCATGCGGCAAATCGCCATCGTAAAGCCCGCTGTATAGTCGGCAATAAAACGCTGACTTGCGGAATTCGTTAAATCCCGTTGGTGCTCGGAAATTTGATCCATATAAAAAGTTAGAACGCGCGGGCTCATCGCCTTCCACAAAGATTTTACGTGTTCGCTGTTCCAAGGATTTCGCTTTTGCGGCATCGTACTTGAGCCGACTTGCGTTGCCGTAAAATATTCGAAAACTTCTCCTATTTCCGAACGCTGCAGATTTCTTAAATCGTCGGCAAGATTCGCAATTATGCCGAATGCAACGTTGAATTCAAGTAAAAGTCTAAGCAAATATTCCGGCTCCACAAGTTGATTTGAATACTCGCTGGGTTCAAGTCCAAGAAATTCAAGATAACGTTTTTCCAATTCTTCGGGATTTTTTACAATCATGCCGGTTCCGTTGTATGCGCCTACGGGGCCGGCAAGTTTTCCTTTAAGCTGATTTGAAAGTTCTTCAATGCGGATAATCGATTTTCCGAGTCTGCTTACAAACTCCGCAATCGACCAGCCGAACGTGATGGGAACCGCGTGCTGCCCGTGCGTGCGCCCCACTTGCGGAGTTTCGGCTTCGCGCTCGGCAACGGCGCACAATTCTTTTTCAAGAGTCTTCAATTCCGGTAAAACTGCATATTTTGTTACATCACGCATACGCATTGAAAGAGCGGTATCGAGAATATCCACGCTCGTCGCGCCTAAATGCACCAGCGGTTTTATTTCGGGGCTGAATTTCGTTTTTAAGACATTTACGAGAGCCCTGATATTATGCTGCGTTTTTTCTTCTTCCGCATAGACTTCTTCGGGATTTATGTTGTTTGCGATTTCGTCTATATATTCGGCGGTTTTCGTATCGAGTTTTCCGCGCTCGCTTAAATGCGCTTTTATAAGAGCTGCTTCCGCTTTTGCACAAGAGCGCACGGCAGCATCTTCCGAAATATAGGCGGACAGTTTTTCAAACACCGCTTTTTCCGAAATGGAATAGCGGTGATCCAGACAAGATAAGTTTTCAAAAATATTACGGTTTTCCATGCGCGTATTATCATGAAACAAAGTGAATTTTTCAATGCCGGTAAAAAATGTTTTTATTCGTGCGGAGACTTTTATATCGTGCCGCTCATACGGATAATATTTCGTTTTTCGATTTATTTTCCGGCTACGTTAAATACGGCTGCGCTTGGAAGAATTTTTCCGTCAAAATCAAAAAACGTCTGATTCTCCCAAGTGCTTCCGTGTTCCGGTACCGAAATCCAGTCTCCGCCCCAATAGAATAAACCGGAAGCACCGGCTTGCGCCGAAACTTCAATTAAAGCGCGGACAAGTTCCGCTTGGTTTTTAATACTTGCCCGTATTGCTTTTTTTCCGTAGAACGACTGCCCTATAAGAGATTTATCGTTCAGTTCATAAATATCAAGTTTTTTTATTTGTGCGGAATCTTTAAATGCATCGTATGCGGCAGCCTCTGCGCCGTACCAAAATTCATTGTTTGTAGAATCTTTGCCTTGTACCGTCCATGCAAACGAAGTCTCCGTAACTACGACGGGCTTTCCGTATAGTGTCCGGCATTCCGAAAGCGTTTTTTTCAAATTGTTTATGGATTTATGCGATGCATAAAACGGATAATATGAAAGTCCGATTATGTCAAAATCCACTTGGGATACGGACGGCGCACTGCCTGCAAAATGATTGAACCACCATTTTACAAAATCCGAGTCGCCTCCGCGCGCCAAATGAATCATAATTTTTGCTTTCGGACATTTTTCGCGCACTGCGGCGGAAGCTGCATTCAGATACGTTGCAAGATTTGCTTGATGCTGGCTGATATCGCCTTGCAATACAGTATTATTTACGCCGGAAATAAAAAGTCCCTGATCGATTTCATTGCCGATTTGAACAGCATCCGGCGCGGCTCCTGCGGATTTTAATGCTTCCAAAGTCGATTTCGTAAAATCCGTAAGAGAATTTTTTATATCGTCAACGGATTGCAAGTTTGACCAAGCCGCAGGTATTTTCTGTTCTCCCGTATCAGCCCAAGTATCGCTGTAATGAAAATCCAGCAGGAATTTCAATCCGTTGTGCTTTATACGTTTTGCGGCATCTACCGTGCGGGTAAGATTATTTGCTCCTGGAGTCGATTCATCGGGATTGTTCCATATTCTAAGACGAATCCAGTTTACTCCGTTTTCTTTTAGCAGTGAAAATATATCGCGCCCATTTCCGTCCGTTCCGCGAAAAGCCGCACCTTTTTCTTCAAGCCGGATTACGGTGGACGCATCAAAGCCGCGCATAAAATCGTCGGGAATGTGCGCATCGACGGGAGACAATGTAATTATGTCTTCGGAAGGTTTAAAATCCTCTAGGGCTTCGGCGTTCGCACACGATGAGAGTGAAATCAACAAATTAAAAATTATAAAACAGCCGGCAAAAAATCGATTTTCGATGCTAAGTATCGGATTGTTTTTCTTCATTATAAGTTTCCATCCATTTTTTAATTCCTTTTACCACATCGGAATCGATTACGTGCTCTACCCGGCAAGCGTTTGCTTCCGCTTGTTCTTCGGATATTCCCGCAATATTCATAAAAAAGTCCGTGAGCAATTTATGACGCGAATATATGATGCTGGCTTTTTCCATTCCTTTTTGCGTAAGTACGATGTGCTGACCTTCTTCTATCGTAATATAGCCTTGCTCACGCAAAATTCCCATTGCGCGGCTTACGCTGGGTTTTGAAACATTTTGCTTGTGCGCAATATCGATTGCGCGGACAAAACCGTTTGCATTTTTCAGCATTAGAATTGATTCCAAATAGTCTTCGCCGGATTCTTGCATAAACACCTCGATATTTTTATTTACTTTATATATGAAAAACACACGTTTTTTGTCGGCAGGATAATATGATTCCCTTTTGTAGAATTATAACAGAAAAAATAGAATAAAGTTGAAAATAAATCCTAATAGAGCCGAATTCTCAATAATTAGGATAACAAAGACAGCCTGCCGGTATGGTTCTTGCGGGATTTAAAAGAGAAAAATTGGTATAAGCCTTATTTTGTAAGGATTTATACCAATTACGGTTCATGAGTCGATGAAAAATATGGAGCGAAGCGGAATATTTTTCGCAATAAGCACAGTGTAAACGCATTATAGTTGCAGAAAAGCAACAAGCAGACTCTTTGTGCAAGAAACGAAAAATGCCTGCTTTACGCTTTGCAGAATCTATAATGCGTTTGCACTGAGGGCTGCTCTTTCTTTTGGGACAGCCTCTTTGGAAAATCATTATAAATATTTAAATTGAAGTTGATATTCATCCTTTAGAACATCAACAGAATCTTCCTTTAAGAGATATTGTAATCTTTCTTTAGATCCTACAACTTTTGCACAATAAAACCACATTCCGGCATCAAGTTTTCTTATATCCAGATTGTTCTTCATACAATAAGTTATAAAATTAAAACCTAATTCTCTATCTGTTTTTGAAAGATTGTCATATTGTTTTTCTTTAGGATATTTTTTCATTTTTTCGATTTTTAAACCTAGTAAAAACTCTTTAATCCATATATCAATTGGAAATAAATAAAGTAATTCTTCAATTGTAAAATCAGTATTATCTAAATACATCAAAGTCATATCTCTTAAGAAAAAACTTTTAATCTTATGACCAAGACCTTTTAATTGAATTGAAGCAAAAGCATCTTTTATTTTTTTTTCTTTTATCAATTGAACAGTCTTTTGAGGATCAAAGCTTAAAATTGCTTCATCTATTATGGGATTAACCTTTTTATTTAGTTTTTCCGTTCCTGCAATTTCTTTATATTTTTCGATAAAAATCTTTCTAAAATCATCGTTTCCGAATCTATCGAAATAGAGCGTAAGGAATTTTATATCTGCAATTTTAATCAATTTAGTATTACCAGATCTTTCCAATCCCCATTTATCGAAAAATTGAACAATCGAGTAGTTTTTGTCATTTAGAAAACGTTCCTTATCAAATTTTGATAGAAGTTCTAAATAACTTGAATAAAGAGATTCCATATATTTTAAGATTTCTAAAGTGTCTTTCATTTTGATTTCTCTGCCATAAACCTAGTTCTCCGGATGTTTATTCAGAATTGAGTAATTCAGATTCAAACTCGAAATGCTCATATTTTGTAAAATCAAAATCTGATGGCAACTTTGTTTTTGCAACTTTAATAATTTCATTATTTGCAATAACAGATCTTCGGCGATTATAAATCTGACTATTTTCATTCGAAACTTTGATAATACGTATGAATTGCTCTCTTGAAAAACGATGCAAGTAAGGATGTATTCCTTGAGAAAAACGACTATCAGCGTCTTCAAAATGAGGGCTTTCCCCATAATAATCGATATAAAATTCTATAAGATCCGACAAATGTCCCTTTTCAATAACACTCTCTTCAAAATAATCTTTATATTCCCATGGAATCGTAGGAAGCCCTTTTTTTAACAAACTTGTTAAATGAGACGGTATATTTGCTGATAAAAACCAACAAATATATCTAATTGAAGAATAAACACAAATGAAACTATCCATAGAATCTTTAGTATCAGATGGTAAAGATTTATATAAATCAGGAAATACTGATAAATAAAGTATCAAACTCTTTTTCAAGTCGTCATGATCAGATACAACGCAAGCTTCATCAAAAGATTGCATAAGCTCAGGTATACTACTTTTTAAATCATTGGATAAAATTATCAAAGCCTCACGATTTATTTCGATATTCTCTATAGCCTTTGAATCGTTTTTTTTACAGAAACAAAATTTCCACAATGTCTTAAAAATTTTCGTTTTCATTGATAAAGACATTTTTGAAAAATATTTATTTTCGAGAAATGAAGCTAATTTCGTTTTATCTTGCAACAAATAAGATTTTTTTTGGTCTAAATCATCCGTCAATAACCCGAAAACAGATTTTATAAATATTGGCGGTTTAGAAAAAATGTCATTAATCGCATTAATAATATAAGCAATAGTAATTTCTTTTGTAGGTGCAATAAGTTCATAATTATTATTTAATGCAGGATGGGCTGATAAATTTCGGTAATCCTTTAAATGAAGCAAATTTGTATAAGACTGCATATCTAACAATTCAGTTTTTTTTCTAATTGCTTCTATTAAATCATTCTCCCATTTAGTTTTATCATCAGCCGTCGTTCTTGTAGCTTCAATTGTTTGCAAAATATTTATTGCAGTACTGTCATTATAAATGTCTTTTAATTCTTGCAATTTATATAAAAGATCACAAATGCAAATTGAATAAAGCATTACAACTGCGGAACGATAATTTCCATTACTGTACGAGCTTATAACTTCTTGAAAATATTCCTTCGTTTTCGTGAAATAAATTTTTTCTGATTCTGATATGTAAATATTCATTATTTCTCATTAATCCTTTTTTTCATTATAAACGGAACCACTATGTTCTTTTTTGCTATTTTTATAAAACCTGACCAAGTTCTTTATACCATTGCTTAGGAGCAACATTGCTTTCGTAAGCAATATGGAAATCTTTATAAAGTTCTGGATATTTCTTTCCAGATTTCAACAAAGAAATTAGAACATCTGATTTTAAGGGGCCGCCCTTTCTTTTTGTACAGCTCCTTGAAATATTTTTTTTACCCATCTCATCGGCATAAAACTAACGTATCACATACTTTAAGTAAAATCTATTTCCACATGTAGTATGTAGTCAGCCGAGTTCAAAAATGACCACAATTGCTTGAAAAATGGCTCAAAACCCGTTAGAATTTGACCAATTGGTGGAAAATACTACACTTTTGCCTATCTAAGTCTATGCAAATCTAATTTTTTTTCTTTTTTCTATATCCAATTCGTATAAACTCACCCGGCAGGAAGATTTTAATCGCTTAAATGTCGAGCTTCGGAAAGACTCGGCATTTAACATTCGACCTAATTCATAATTTCTTCGCTTAGATTCATAATCTGATTGAATATAGGTTTGCCGCCCGGCACCATCGGAAGAACCATTTCATCCATATCGACTTTTGCATCAATTACGGCAGCTTTTTGAGATTTAAAAGCTTCATCAAAAACTTTTGCAAATTCTTTTGCATTTGACGCGCGATAACCTTTAATTCCGTAAGCATCTGCAAGTTTCATCCAATCCGGGCCGAAATCCAGCGTTGTTTGACTGAATCGTTTGCCGTAGAAAAGCCGCTGCCACATTCTGACGTTTCCGAGCGCACCGTTATTTACAATGACAATTACAATCGGAAGTTTGTAATGCGCAATAGTTGCAAGTTCATTACAGTTCATTCTGAAAGAGCCGTCGCCTGCAATATGTACAATCCGCGCATTCGGAAGAGCAAATTGCGCACCTATGGCAGCTCCCGTCCCGAATCCCATCGTGCCGAGACCTCCGCTTGTAATAAATGTGCGGGGTTTTGAGAACGGATAAAATTGTGCAGTCCACATCTGGTGCTGACCGACTTCCGTTGTAATTATTGCGTCATCGCCCGCAATTTCATGTATATGCTCACATAGGAATTTCGGATTTATCGAATTCGCAGGCTCTTTTAAATAACTGCGCGGAACTTCTTTTTTCCATTCTTCAATCTTTTTGAGCCAATCTTTATGTTCTTCCGCATGAATAAGCGGTGTGAGCCGCGTAAGGACTTCTTTTACATTTCCGACTATCGAAAGAGATGCCGGAATATTTTTATTTATTTCGGCAGGGTCTATATCTATATGAAGAATTCTGCTTTTTGAAGCAAAATACGCGGTATCCGAAACAACTCTGTCGCTAAAACGAGCACCGAGCGCAATTACAAGGTCGCTTTCGGTTACAGCCATATTGCTTGCTTTTGTCCCGTGCATACCGATCAACTGAGTGCAAAGAGGGTGATTCGACGGAAACGAATCGCGTGCCATTAAACTTTCCGTAACGGGAATACCGCCTTTTTCCGCAAAATCAAATAATTCTTTGTATGCGCGGCTTATAACAACGCCGCCTCCCGCATAGATAACCGGTCTTTGCGCGGAATTTATAAGGTCTGCACAGGTTTTTATTTCATCGTCGGACGGAATCGGAGAAGCGGTTACACGTTTAAGATTTATTCTGTTCCGCGCGATAAGTTCTTTTTCATCGCCGCCGATAGGTTCGTATTCGCACGTTGCAGCCGTTATTTCTTTCGGAATGTCGATTAGTACCGGGCCCGGTCTTCCCGACGATGCAATGGTAAAGGCTTCTCTTATTGTGTCCGCCAATTCTTCTACCGAGCGTACCATAAAATTGTGTTTGGTAATCGGCATCGTTACACCGGTAATATCGATTTCTTGAAAAGAGTCCTTACCCAAAAGCGATGTCGGAACATTACAAGTAATTGCAACTACCGGAGATGAATCCATGTATGCTGTAGCGATTCCCGTAACAAGATTTGTTGCGCCCGGTCCGCTCGTCGCCATGCACACTCCGACTTTTCCTGTTACGCGTGCATATCCGTCTGCAGCATGGGAAGCACCTTGCTCGTGCGCGGTAAGAATATGCTTAATACGGGAACTGTTTTTATAAAGTTCGTCGTAAATATTCAAAATCGCACCGCCTGGGTATCCGAACACCGTATCAACACCTTGTTCAATAAGGCATTCGATTACAATTTGTGAGCCGTTCATCTTCATTTTGTGATCTCCCTTTTATAATTTTGACAAGTTTAGTCTAAAAAAAACGATTTTTCCACGTACCGGCAGATTTATGCACGGAAAAAATTCTCAAATTAAATGTAATTTTGCGCGTTACTGAAGTATCGCGCCCTTATCTGCAGAAGAAACAAATCTTGCATAGCGCGCAAGATAACCGGAAGAAACTTTAGGCGGCGGAGCCTTCCATTCCGCTCTGCGTTTTTCCAGCTCTTCATCGGATACTTCAAGTTTGATTTTGTAATTATCTATATCCAATGTAATTATGTCTCCTTCTTTTACAAGTGCGATAGGTCCTCCGACCGCAGCTTCAGGCGAACAATGTCCCAGCGATGCACCTCTTGTAGCTCCGCTGAATCTGCCGTCCGTGATGAGCGCAACATCTTTATCAAGCCCTTGTCCTGCGAGAGCCGCCGTAACCGCCAGCATCTCCCGCATTCCGGGACCGCCTTTAGGGCCTTCATAACGAATTACAACCACATCGCCCGCTTTTATCTTACGGCTTTGAACAGCTTCCATTGCGTCCTTTTCATCATCGAATACTCTTGCGGGGCCTGAATGTTTCATAAGTTCTTTTGCACAGGCAGAACGTTTTACAACCGTTCCGTCCGGCGCAAGATTTCCGAAAAGTATTGCAATTCCGCCTGTCGGAGAATAAGGATTTTCTATCGGGCGGAGAATTTCCGGATTACGATTCTTTGCATATTTTATATTTTCCGCAATTGTTTTTCCCGTAACGGTCATAATATCTGTTTTTATAAGATTTTTCTTTGCAAGTTCCGCAAGTACCGCCTGTACCCCGCCGGCATCGTCAAGCTCGTTCATAAACGTATGACCGGCAGGAGCAAGATGGCACAGATTAGGTGTATTGCTGCTGATTTCATTTATAACGTGCAGGTCGAGCGAAATTCCGGCTTCATGTGCAATTGCAGGAACATGGAGAATAGTATTGCTTGAACAGCCTAAAGCCATATCCGCTGCAAGAGCGTTTTTAAAACCGTCAAGAGTCATCATCTGCCTTGCGGTAATTCCTTTTTCAAGCATTTCCATAACTTGCATTCCTGCGTGTTTGGCAAGCGCGATTCTGCGTCCGCTGATTGCAGGTATCGTTCCGTTACCCGGAAGACCGAGACCTAAAACTTCCGTAAGACAATTCATTGAATTCGCAGTAAACATTCCGGAACAGGAGCCGCAGCCGGGGCAGGCGGCATATTCCAATTCTTTAAGCTGTGCTTCGGATATTTTACCGGCGGCTAAAGTTCCGACTGCTTCAAACATATCGGACAGAGAAAGATTTTTACCTGAATAAGGATTTGTTTTATCCGCATAGGGAAGATGACCAGGCATCATAGGCCCGCCGGATACAACCGCCGTAGGAAGATTAAGACGGGCAGCCGCCATAAGCATTCCGGGTACTATTTTATCACAATTGGGAATAAGCACGAGTGCATCAAACTGATGTGCTTTTGCAACGCATTCTATTGAATCTGCAATAAGTTCACGAGTTACAAGGGAATATTTCATTCCTTCGTGTCCCATTGCAATTCCGTCGCATACGCCGATTGCCGGAAATTCTATCGGTGTTCCGCCCTCCATGCGGATTCCGGTCTTGACCGCATCGCTTATGCGGTCAAGTTCAATATGCCCCGGAATGATTTCGTTTTTGGCGCAGCATACACCGATTAAAGGTCGTTCCAATTCTTCATCCGTGTAGCCCATCGCATAAAACAGCGAACGGTGAGGAGCGCGGGCGTTTCCTTTCTTTGCATTATCGCTTTTCATACAAAGCCTCCGGAATATTTCAACGACACAGATAATATTAGACCTGTTCGGAAACTAAAGTTTAAGAACAGGTTTATTTTTCAATACTGTCTGCAGCGTTTTAAAATCTTTTCGGCACACAAAGTAATATATTTAAAGCGGTGTAGTCAAGGTGAATATTTAATTGTATTGCAAAAACTTTAGTATTCTTAAACGACTATTCTAAAATATCCTGCAAAAGAAGTTTGAGGCATTCAATATCCGGATTTGCAGCATTTTCTATTTGCGCGGCAATGCTTTCGCCGTCAATTTTGATACCCGCATTTTCGGAAAAAGTCTTTTGAGCGTCGCTTAATTCGGATAAAGAAGACTCCGAGACCGCATACACCGCATCTTTATTCCGCATGAGCTGTTTAAACTGTTTTCTGAATTTTTCGTTTTCAAGCTTTATCCCGTGAAAATAATACACGCTCGTAAACTTATGGATTTTTGAAAGCCGTTCACAGCAGCTTACAAGCCGAGACGAGAATACTTTTCCTACCGTACCGTCGCAAAGATTATCCGCAAAAACAAAAAGAATACGCATTTTGTCCGCATCAATTCCCGTGTTTTTCTGCATGACTTTTGCGGATTCAAAGAAAAGATTCTGCATAACGTTTTTTTCGTCAAAGGTTTCGGCAAATGCCTGCTCGTTTTCCTCAATGACGGGATTTACCTGCATGACCGGCGGCGGTTCGACGGCAACGATCGCTTCTGATTCTCCGCCGGATGTTTCTATAATATGTTCGTCAACGATCGCTGCCGCTTTTTTAATTACTTCCTCGTGAACGGAATCCGTTTTGGGAGAATCCGGAGACTTTTCTTCCGCTTCCAACTGTACCGAATCCTCCTCCGAGTCTCCTCTTGATGAGGGTGAAAGAATTTCTGCCGCCAGCTCTTCTTCCGTAGCTTCCGGAATATCGCTTATCGAAAAACCGGAAGAAAACTGTTTGTCCTGTGTAAGAATATCCGCAAGTCTGCTGCTGATTGCGGACGATTCATCCGGCTCCGTTGCAAGTGCAGCCTCTTCCTCTTCCGTAACGGCAGCATGATTGGAAAATACCGAATCTTCATCATTTTCCGCAGGAATATCTTCTTCAGCCTCTTCGGAAATATTTTCTTCATGCGAAGAAGCAGGTGAATCATCTTCCTGTTGTAAAGTTTTTTCTTCCGAAGAATTATCTTTGTGGGCAGGTGCAAGAACTTCGGCTGCAATTTCTTCTTCCGTAGCCTCCGGAATATCGCTGATTGAAAAGTTCAATGAATACTGTTTATCCTGCGTAAGAATGTTTGCAAGTTTGCTGTCTATATCCGAATCCGCTGAAATATCGGTATTTGGAGATTCGATTTTTTCTTCCGCAGCTTCCGTAATAGAAGAATCGTCATCGCTTGTATTTGTTTTTTTAGGAGAAGCAAGGATTTCTGCATTAAGTTCCTCTTCCGTAGCTTCCGGAATATCGCTAATTGAAAATGACGCGCCGGAATTCTTGTCTTTTTCCATAATTTCCGCCATGCGGGCGGCAAGGAGTTCTTCATTAGATATTGAAACGGAAGTCTCATTTTTATCTTCATTAGACATTGCTTTGTCCTGTTTGTTTATAATGTTTTCTCTCTCCGAATCACCATTATTTTTTGAAGTTTCAACGGATTCTACAATTTCATTGTCGTCATCAGAATCTTCAAAATCTATTATGGAATTGTTTGCGTCTTCTTCAACTTTTAATTTTGCCGCTTCCGA
This sequence comes from uncultured Treponema sp., assembly GCA_963548875.1. Classification (GTDB taxonomy): domain Bacteria; phylum Spirochaetota; class Spirochaetia; order Treponematales; family Treponemataceae; genus Treponema_D. Next base: position 24,707 of record CAUUVZ010000028.1, read on the forward strand.
AAAGCGTTTGGTTATCTTAAATACTTCAATATCGCCGCCGGCAGATTTTTTGAATAACGTATCGCCTTCCGGATTTGTATAAAACAGAGAATTATCTCCTTGAATCCGCATACGAATCAGCTTCGGACAGCCGGAAATTGCACCTTCTTCAAGCTCTTCAAGTTTTTCAGGGAAAACTATCGTCTGCAAATTTTCACAGTCCGAAATCGCACCTTTACAGATTTTCTTTACAGTATCGGGAATTGCCAGTGAAACGATTGAAGAGCATCGAGCAAAAACATTTTCAGGAAGAACCGTTATTCCGTACCGAAAAGGAATCTCTTGCAGCGATGAACAGCCGTAAAAAAGTCCTTCCGGAAATTCGTTAATTTCTACAGGCATATCAACATGGATAAGCGAAGTACAACCGCTGAACATATAAGGAGCAAGCTGTTTTAAGGAAGACGGCAGATGAACCCATTCAAGTTTTTCCGAATTGCTAAAAAGATTATCTCCGACGTGTTTTATAGATTCAGGAAGAGAAATCCGTGTAAATTTACAGCACGTAAACGCTTCCGCTCCTACAGCGTCCGCACCGTTGGGGACCGTACCGGAAAACAAGGTAGATTCTTCATCAACACCAAGTACGGTTTTCATATCTTCCGTGTAAACAAGTCCGTTTTTTTTGATTGTAATATCCTGCATATTGGACAATTCTAAATCAGGAAACCGGATATATCAAGTATTAAACTTTTCTTTCTAAGGAAGGACACCAGCGGATATTTTTACGCAATTTTGCCGTGCAAAATTGCAGCGGACGGGGAAGCGATTCTGTCTTTCATATCCAATTATTCCGTCCGCCGCCCGCAGATTTCTGGCTTGGGTACCGCAATGCAGCTTTTATGGAATTTTGCGTTACGCAAACTTGAAGCGGACGGAAAATAAACTAAGTCGGTAAAAACAATTTAACCGTCCGCCGTCCGCAGACCTTTATTATTTTTAAATATATTATATAATTACGTAATGAAAAATTAGTCCGGGCTAACTTTGTTTTATAAGCAAATGCGGCTGATTCGGGCGGAAATTGCGGATTATTTAAAAAATAAATATTTTAACTTACAAGGAGATACAATTAAAATGAACTCAAAAAATCCTGCCTCAACGGCGGAAAAATCGGACGAAATAAGAAAAGTGTCTATCAGAACAAAGTTAATAATTATATTCGGATTGCTGATTGCAATATCTTCCGCAATTCAATCGATTATCGCTGTAAACAAAGCCAGAACGGCGATAAAAGAAAAAATCGAAATCCAGTTAACCGAAAAAGCAAAAGATGTAGCCGCTCTTATCAATGCAAGAATTGAAGGACTTTTGAGTTCTCTGCAGGCTGTCGGGAACACTCCTTTGATGAAAGACCCTAATGCCGATGTTAAAGAAATACTCGAATTCTTAAATACCGAGAAAAATATTAACCCGCGGATTATAAGACTAGACTTCTGCGATATGAACGGCATAAGATATTCAGGGAAGAATTTGCTTAATATCGGAGATAGAGACTGGTACAAAAAAGCAATTAGCGGAAAAACCGTGCTGTCGGAACCTATCGTTTCGCGTTTGGACGGTTCTCTTGTTTTTGTGGGTGCGGCTCCCGTTTATGACGATAATGGCAGACTTATACGGGTATTGACCGCAACGATAAAAGGAACTGCGTTGTCCGCACTCGTAGACGATATAGTTGTAGGAAAAACTGGAAACAGTTATGTCATAGATCAAACCGGAACTATAATTGCCCATAAAGATATTGCGCTTGTTGAAAGTCAAACAAATTCTATTGCGCTCTCAAAAACAGATAGCTCTTACAAGTCTCTTGCTGAATATACGGATAAAGTTGTTCATTCAAAGAATATTGCCGTAGGTTCTTACACATGGAAAGGCGAGAAATACATTGCTTGTGATTCAACTATGGCATTAAACGGATGGACTATAATTGTAAAAGCACCTGCAAGTGAAATGTTTGAATCTCTTTACACGCTAAGAAACAGTATGCTTGTAAGCAGTTTGATAGTTCAGCTTTTATCGATATGTTTTATTCTTTTCATCGCTCAAGGAATGGTAAAACCTGTAAGAGCGGTAGCTGCCGCCTTAAAAGAAATTGCAAACGGTAAAGGAGATCTTACAGTCCGCTTAAAACTTATCGGCAATGACGAAGTTACGGAAGTTTCGCATTATTTTAATGAAACGATTGCAAAAATCGGAACGTCGATAAAATCCGTAGGTGATAATTCCGACGTTATGCAGAATATAGGCGAGCAGCTTTCTGCAAACATGACTCAAACTGCAAGTGCCGTAAGCAGCATAAGTTCCAACATTGAAAATATAAAACAGCAGGCGATTTCACAAGCCGTAAGCGTTACTGAAACAGCCGGCACAATTGATAGAATTATTCATACCATTGATAATTTAAACGACAGCATAGAAAATCAATCTGCGAGCGTTGTTCAGTCGTCCGCATCTGTTGAAGAAATGGTATCAAACATCGCGTCGATTACTCAGTCGCTTGAAAAGAGCAACAACATGGTAAAATCGCTTGCAGAAGCGACATCCGCAGGAAAACAAACACTGGTAGCATCAAATGTTGTAACTCAAAAGATTGCAGAAGAATCCGGCGGACTTATCGAAGCAAGCAACGTAATACAAAATATTGCAAGTCAGACAAACTTGCTTGCAATGAATGCTGCCATCGAAGCTGCCCATGCAGGCGAAGCCGGCAAGGGATTGCCGTAGTTGCAGACGAAATCCGCAAATTGGCAGAAGAATCCAGCAGTCAGGGCAAAACAATTACCGAAACGCTTAAACATCTTACCGATGAAATTGCCGGGCTTGCAAAATCTTCGACGATAGTTGAAGAAAAATTTAATGTGATTTTTAAGCTTTCCGAAGATGTGCGCGGAATGAGTTCCGAATTAAATGCTGCAATGCATGAACAGGAAAACGGAAGCAGGGAAGTTCTTGCAGCTATAAAAAACATAAGCACTATCACCGGAGAAGTTAAAGACGGATCTGCGGAAATGCTTGAAGGCGGAAAGGGCGTTGCCGAAGAGATGCGTAAACTTAACAATCTTACGGAAGCTATAAAAGAGAGCATGAATAATATGTCTAACGGTGTATCTCAAATAAATAATGCTGTTCAGGAAGTAAACAGTCTTGCTCAGCAAAACAAACGCAGCATAGAAAATCTTGCATCGGAAGTGAAAAAGTTTAAAGTCTGAGTCGGTAAAAAAGGCTTTGAGCTATTTGATTCTCTTTTTGCCGCAGTTTATAAAATAAGGTCTAATCTTCGGGTTTTGCAAACTTGAAATTAGACCTTTTGATTTGCGTTTTGATGTTTCAAGGTGTATATTATTATCAATGCGCCTGCTAATGCAGAAATCCAGCGTATTTTTAAGGAGATAATATGACAACTTCAATTAAAGCCGTTGATTTTACTCTCGATCAGAAGCAATCCGATTTAATAGCAACAAAGATGAAGAGAATTGCCTATGCGGAAGATTTAATCGTCGATTTAATTATAAGTGTAAAACACGATAAAGAATACAAAGTTGAAGCAACCGTGAACTTTCGCTGGGGTGCTCAAGCTCATGTTTCGGGCGAAGGACGGGATTTTTCGGAAGCTTTGAATATTATGATGGATGTTTTGGACAACAAGATAAAAAAAGAAAAAGATAAAGTTCAAGAAAAGAAATAAGTTTTTATTTGCCCGTGTATGCGCGGCAAAAATAAATTTTAAACGGGGCTGCCGAAAAACAACGGGCTTAAATTTCGAGTTTTATAAACGCGGACAAATATTAAAGGCAAGTCCCAAAATCTTTTTTATCAAGAAAGCAGCGGACTGTTAAATCGTTTTACAAAATCGGTTTAACAGTCCGCTTTAGGTTTTAATCGCGAATCGTTAGCAATATCTTAAATTTTCGGCGGCATCCGAGACTTCGTAATATTTTTCAAATGTTATGTTTAAATTTTGTCCGTTAATTCACGGAAATCAATTTTCCCCAAATCAGCCGATAGTCCGGATGTCGAGACTTTCTATTTTTATAAATATCGGATATTAGCTCACCTAGAAAATTAAAATATACGAATAATCCGGGATTCCAAAGGGCGGCGGACGGGTAAATGGGATATAAACAGTATAACCGGTTTACCGTCCGCTG
>CAUUVZ010000029.1:0-28372 GCA_963548875.1 uncultured Treponema sp.
TTGCTTCTGCCCAAAGAATTGATTTTAAATCATCATTTTCTAATTCTTCAAAAAGCGATTTTATACGATTTTCAGTGATATGTTTTGCAATTACAAAATCGATGTTCCCGATTTGCGTATATTTATATTTTGAAAAATAATCTTCCCTTACCGCGCTTTTTAACGGTTCTTCTCTTAATATCTTGTAATCCATGTATCCTTTCCCATTACGCCTCGTGCGGGCGTCCACACGGCATTGTTTTTCCGGATGTAAAAACGATAAGCGGACAGCAAAGCGCATTCAGTCTCTAAAACCGCGTTTATCCTGTCCGCCCCATCTGCAAAAGCCTAAATATTGAGCGTCAGCAAATGTTCTTTCATATACGGAATGCGGTTCGGAGACATACTCAATTCGCGCACACCCGCTTTTAGGAGAGCTTCCGTGCAGCGCACATCGCCTGCCATCTCGCCGCACACGTGGACTTTTATACCCGCCTTGTTTGCGGCACGCACCGTCATTTCGATTAGCGAAAGCACCGCCGGATGCAGCTCATTGTAAAGCTCGGAAACATATTCGTTTCCGCGATCGACTGCGACCGTATACTGAGTCAAATCGTTCGAGCCTATACTGAAAAAGTCAACGTGCTTTGCAAGCGTCTCCGCAGTAAGTGCCGCAGCCGGTGTTTCCACCATAATGCCGAAAGGAACGCGCTTGTACGTCTTGTGTTCCGCTTCTTCAAGCTCGGTGTAGACAGAATCAAGCATCTTTTTTGCGCAAATAACTTCGTCTTCCGCGCTGATCATCGGAATCATAATCTCGCAGTTTCCGAATTCGCTTGCCTTGATGAGCGCGCGCAGCTGCATTCGGAAAACTTCCGGCGTTTTAAGGCAGTAGCGGATCGCCCTCCATCCCAAAAACGGATTTTCCTCTTTTGGAATACCGAGCGCGGCAATGTTTTTGTCGCCGCCTGCGTCAAGAGTGCGGAATACGACGGGCTTTTTCCCCATCTTTAGGAGAACGGTTTTATACGAATTGAATTGCTCGTTTTCCGTAGGGAGCCGTTCGGGATTTTCCATAAACAGGAATTCGGTCCTAAACAGTCCGATTCCGTCCGCGTTATTCTCCAAAACCGCATCGATTTCCGGAACCGTACCGGCGTTCGCCGTCAATTCGATGTGCGTCCCCGCAGCCGTTACGCCTTTTTTATCGCGGAAAACGGCGAGGCGTTTTCTTTGCTCCGTTAATGCGCTGATTTTCCGCTCGTAATCGGCTTTTACGCTTTCTTCAGGCTCTACGATGAGCTCACCTTTTTGAGCATCAAGTATAAGAAGGTCGCCGTTTTTTATGCCGGATTTTTCATACGAAATACCTGAAAGCATCGGGATTCCTGCGGCGCGGCAGATAATCGCCGCGTGGGAAGTACGGCTGCCGGTTTCTACGACAACGCCTTTGAGGTAAGTGCGGTCTATACGCGCCGTGTCGGCAGGTCCTATTTCCGTCGAAACGAGAATAAAATCTTCGCTAAATTCCAAAGCCTTGCCGGATTCTCCCGTACGGCAGTCCATAACGATTCTGAAAATCTGCCGAAAGTCGTCGGCTCTCGCCTGCATATACGGATCGTCAAGTGCAGCCATATCCGCCGCATAACCGCCGCAAACGTCCATGAGCGCGGTATTCATATCGACTAGCTTTTCTTTTATACAATCGGAGGTGTCTTTAAACATCTCCTCGTCGTCAAGAATTTCCATATACGCGCCGAAAACATCTCCCTGCTCCGATGCACCGTCCGAATACGCTTTTTTTTGAAGAAGTGCTACCTCATCTTTTGCCTTAGCAAGCGCAGTTTTCAATGCTTCGATTTCGGAAGGAATCTTATCTTCCGTTATCGACGTTCTGTTCCCTGAAAATTTATTTGTTTTCAGGACAAACGCCTTTGCAAAAGCGATTCCTTCAGCTGCGCCCAAACCTTTTAATATCTTCATGACGTTTCCGTTATTCACTTAAATTTTCGATGTACGAAGTCAATGCTTCAATCGCCTTATCTTCGTCGGAACCTGAAGCAGTGATTGTAATTTCATCACCGCAGGAAATACCGATTTTCAATACTTTGACGATACTTTTTGCATTTCCGTCCTTATCGCCTTTTTTTACGGTAATATCGGATTCAAATGTCTTTGCAAGCTGAACAAATTCCGTTCCCGGCCGCGTATGCAAACCCGTCGGATTTTTTACCGTTATGACAGCCTCTTTCATACTTCCTCCTAAAAATCGATAAACCGATTTTTAATATGCTAAAATAGCACGTATGTATTATAAATAATTTGCAATGCAAACTATCCGTTGATGCTCTTACGCAAAAATTAGCGGAGAGTTGTTTTCATAATAAGCAATGCGCCTAATCTCACGTTATATTCCGTATACATTTTTATATATGGAATACAACGCGCTATTCCAATTCTTCTATACCGTCGAATATAAGTGCAAGGTCATCCGCATTCTTTGCTCTGCGTAAAGCACACACTGCGTGCTCATCGTCAAAGAGTGTAACCGCATTCAGAATGACTTCTTCGTTCATGTCGGATGCGTCCTTTGCGCAGATACACAATACAATATCCACAGGATCATTCGACTCATGCCCGAACTTTACGGGATTTTTAAGCGTTACAAGCGCAAAGCCCGTTTTAAGTCCGCCGAGTTCCGGACGGGCATGAGGCATTGCAACTCCGGGAGAAATAACAAAGTAAGGACCGTGTTCTTCAACCATTTTCAAAATGCCGTCATAATAGTGTTCTTCCGCAGCACCCGCCTTTACAAGCAAGTCGACACCCTTTTTTACGGCATCTTTCCAATCGGAAGCATCCGTTCCGAGAGCAAACGAACCGTTATTCAGTATAAAATCTTTTAATATCATGACAAAACCTTATTTTATAGATGCAAGATCGGCTTCTACAAGTTTGCTTTCAATTTCTTTTTCATCAAGCAGATTTCTAAGCGCGATTATGCGAACACCTTTCTTTTCCGCCGATTCAAATGCACTGCTGAGATTTTCGGGGCAAATGACCGCGCTGTAATTTTCAGCCGTACTCTTTGCTTCTCCTATGTTCGTGTGATGAATATCCGCCTTTAAATTCATCTTTTTAAGAACTTTAGACACTTTCATCTTAATTATCTGACTTGAACCCATGCCCGAACCGCAGGCAACAACAATCTTTATCATAACATCTCCTATAGACTTTAGCGGCGGCTACATCTCAGACGCGCTTTTTATCATATATCCCGTTAAAACAATTTGCAGCCGAAGCCGCATACCTAAAAAATCCGAATACGTTATGTTTAAATCGGGGACGGCAAAAAAGCAATAAACACTTTTGAAGCCCCCCCTTGATTTAAACTTGTCCGGCTGCAGCAAAGCATATTGATTTACGGCAGCCGCGACCTATTTTAAGCTAAATTCTTTACCGAATCATAATCTTCCGCAACTTTGAAGTACTTGTCTTTCTTGTATTTTCCGAAGAAATACTGGAGCTGAGGAATCGCCAAAAGGAATATGATACAAATGGCAACTCCGACATAATGCAAGTTCTTCATAAGTACGCCGAACACAGGCCATACCGTATCCCAGTCAAAGTTTCCGTGCCATCCGCCGAACTTACTCAAGCCGAAGTAGAACGCCGCAAATGCGCCGCCCAAGACTTGTAAAATACCGGAGATAAACGGCATAAGGAATACGGCTTTGATTCCGCCTTTTTTATTTGCGAAAACGGCAAATGTGGCGTTGTCAAAGAAGACAGGAACGAATCCCGTAATGATGAAAACGGGGCTTTTGAACACGATAAGTCCGATGATTGCGATGAACTGTCCGAGCGCACCGAAGAGGAATCCGAGCGTAACGGCGTTCGGATGACCGAAACCGTATGTTGCGGCGCAGTCGATAGCCGGAACGGAACCGGGCAAGAGCTTTTCGGAAATACCTTGGAAGGATTCTGTAAGTTCACCGACGAAAAGACGTACACCAAGTTGAAGAATCTGGAGGTAAACCGCAAAAGTAAATGATTTTTCAACAATGTAGAATCCGAAGTTCTGGGATTTGCTGAAACCTTTATCAAGGGTGTGCATAAGATCCTGCCCTAGGATTGCAATAATTCCGCCGAAGAATATCGACATCAAAACTGCGGTCGCAACAATATTCTCGTTGAAAATCGAAAGGAATCCGGGTAGCTTTATATCTTCAAGTTTTTTTCCGTTCTTTGAACCCATTTTTGCGGCAATCTTATCGGTAAGCCATACGCCGAACATCTGCTGATGTCCTACGGCAAATCCGCCGCCGTCGGTCAATTCCTGTGTAGGACCGACCGTAAGTTTGGAGGCGACCGCCCAATATGTTCCGAGGAAGAGTCCGAGCATGGCAACGATTTTAGGATCGTTCAACTGCGGGAAGCAGAACAAAACAAGCCACAGCGCAGTTGAAGACTGCTGAACCATAATGTGTCCGGTAATAAATACCGTGCGCACTTTTGTAAGTTTACGCGCAATGACTAAAAGCAAGTTCCAGATAAAGGCTATAAGCAAAACCTGCGTCATCATTGTAAATGAACGCCCTACGCTTTCGACAGCCGCTTGCGCCGCCGCCTGACCGAAATACGGATCTATGACAGCCGCAGTCAAATTAAACCTTTGGCTCAATCCTGCAAGAATCGGACGGAAGTTGCCTACAAGTCCTCCTGCAGCAACATTCAAAATCATATAGCCTACAGTCGCTTTTATGAAACCTGCGAGAGCCTCATAAATCGGCTTTCTGAGCAGCAAATAGCCCAAAAAGACTATAAGACCTACGAAAAATGCCGGTTTTGTCAGAATATTGTTCTGAAAAAACGACCAAACGGCAATCACTGCACCCATATTACCTCCTAATAAAAACTCAAAGCAGGTTGATTTCGGTTCCCTTGAGTTTTTACCGCACGCTTAAGCGCGCCAACATAATAAAAAGTTTGCGACGCAAACATTTTGCTGCCGAATCCGCACACACGAATCCGGCAATATAATTACAGATAGATTTTATCTGGTAATCACTTTTTCTACCGCAAAGAACATCTACGGCAGCAACTCGTACAATGCAATTTCATCGATTTCGCGGTTCGTTACTGCAAGAAGCGCTTTGCCGTCTTTTTCAAACAAAGCGGCGTTTGCCCCTCCTGCATCCTCATCAAGAACATCGAACGCATAGCATTTATTCTTTTCATCATAGTAAAAGGCAAAAAGCCGCCTTTTACCCTTTCTGTGTCCGATAAAAACATATTCTTTACCGAAAACATTTCCGCTTGTAATGGCATGAGAGAATTCGGCAGGCTCGGGATGCTCGTAGACTTTCTTGTAAGTACCGTTTACATCCTCGTATATGCAGATATTATCACCGTGAAACGGAGAAATTACCAGCATTTCTTTTTTACCGTCGCCGTTCAAGTCCGCCATAATCGCATCGGAAGCAGGCGTATCTATAATCGTTTCGATTTTCCAGTCCAAGCCGGAAGTTTCAGGCGGTGTAAAGCGGAAGACACCGTTTTCCGCACTAACAATCGCAGTTTCAACGCCGTTATAAACGTCTTTCGTATAACCGTGATTTTTAGTCAATCCGCTCTTAATTTCCTTTATCATAAAAGACTCTGCAGACACATTTTCCGCATCAAGATTATCAGGCAAAATCCCCGCGTAGACCTTTCCCGGCGAAGTCCAATCGTCTTTATACTGATGAGCGGATTTAATCGTGCACATAAAAAGATACTTTACGCCGTTGCGCTCGATAATATCGAAGCGATGCAAAAACGGCATATCAAGTATCTTCAGAACCTTCCACTTGTTTTGCGCGATATTTTCAGGCGCAACATAAACGATATTAGCATCCGCAGAATCATTGGGAGAATAAAAACGCTGCGTTGCAAGAAAAGCTCCGTCCGGAGAAGCAAGAGGTGCTATGCTCATAGTACCGCCGGGTCCGTCCCATATAACGGAAAGCTTTTTACCGTCCAAATCATAAAGATTGCAAGCATCTTGCTTTTCCGCAGCAATAAGCATGAGCTTTTTACCGCCATAATTAAGCGGAGAAACCGCGTAGCATTTCGTAAGCGTATCTATTTTCTTTTTTTGCGCCTTCATTATCAGCCTACCCTATAAAAGCGAACGGAAAGGAATATTCTGCGGATGTTCAAAACAATCTTCAAATCCGCGCCTATGGTGATACATTCTTCTGTCCTTATCTTGAGGATAGACGTACTTTCCGCCGACCTCCCAGATAAACGGATGGAATTTATAATCAAGGCGCGGCTTCTTCATTTCGTAAAGAACATTTATTTCATTCGTATCAGCCATAAAGTTCGTCCAAACATCATGGTGAACAGGAATAACAACTTTGCAACGCAAAGCTTCAGCCATGCGCAAAATGTCTATCGAAGTCATCTTGTCCGCAATTCCGACCGGATTTTCACCGAATGCACCCAAAGCAACATCGATGTCATAGTCTTTACCGTGCTTTGCAAAATAAATCGAATAGTGAGAGTCGCCGGAGTGATAGATGTTTCCGCCGGGCGTTTTTACCAAGTAATTTACAGCCTTGTCATCCATATCGGTAGGACACTTTCCGGTCAGTTCCTCACGGTTTTCGCTGGTATCGTCGGTAGTTACAAGGCAAGTTCTGTCAAACGAATCAAGAGCGATAATTTCCACATCTTTAATTTTGATTTTGTCGCCCGGCTTGACCGTAATACACTGCTCTGGAGGAACGCCCCATTTAAGCCAATATTCTACCGACTTCTTAGGCCCGATAAACGGAACGGGAATCTCTTTTCCGTGTTCGTCTACGGTTTTCATTCCGCTTTTTACTACGTGAGCGGCAAGATTGGGATCCATGTGATCCTGATGATAATGAGTCGCCAACACCGCATCGAGATGTTTTATCGCAAACGGATCAATCACAAACGGAACGGCTCTAAGATTCGGCTGCATTGCGCGCACACCTGCCATATTAGCCATCTGATGACCCGGCTTCATCTTATTATCTCCGTGAGTGCGTTTGCCGTTACCGCTCCACAAGTCCATAGTAATATTGCAACCGCCCGGTGTTTTAAACCATATTCCTACGCAGCCGAGCCACCACATCGCAACGGAATTAGGCAAAACCTTTTCAGCCTCAATCTCTTCATTGAGCCATGTTCCCCACTCCGGGAACGTTTCAAGAATCCAAGATTCCCGTGTAATCTCATCGATTTTACTCATTATTCAAGCTCCTCCTAAAAATATTGAACTTAAATAGCCGATTACACACATTAAAGACCTATTCAATCATAAATAAATCATTAAGTGTTCTTATAAGAACACTATAGATGCAGTATTCCAATCTGTCAAGAAAAAAGATGTGAACTGGCGGCGGGCGGTGGAACATAATGTGAAAGACACAACCGGTTTCCCACCCGCCGACTATGTTGGGATGGACATTGCTATCCAAGTTTTCCTGAGGGAAAACTTGAGGCGGCGGGAAATAAGTAAAAGTTTGTAAAACCCGTTTTTACCGCCGCCCGTCCGCTGCAATTTTGCCGTACGGCAAAATTGCATAAAGGATTCTTTATTGTGCCCAAATGATAGAGCAGCTGGCTACGACAGATTAAGCAAGTTTCGAGAACTCGAAACTTGAAGCGGACGGTGAACTCGTTATGTCTTCCAATTCCGTTTTTTTCCGTCCGCCGTCCTCACTTGAAATAACGGGTTTACGGCTTACCTTATAAAAAGTATAAGCTTTGAGTTTATAAAACTCGAAATTAAGGATAATAAGTAATTGGGACTTATGAGTGCAATGAAGTCAATGCTTTGGAAATTGACTTCATTAACTTGCAGATGGGTAGCATATATGGTATAAAACGCGCATGGAAAAGTCGGCAGGGGGAACCGTAGCTAATAAATCCGCGATAACCGCGCAAAATCATTTGACAAGCATATCCTCGCCTATCGTAATTTCAGAAGACATATTTAAGCACATTCCGCGCACACGGTTTTACCGTTCAAAACAGCATACATACCGCTTTTACAGAGTAAGCGTAAGTTTTGACTTTGTTCGGAAATATTATAAATCACCGGTTTTAGGAAAATAGGAGACTTTCTGCAGTGCGGGAGTTCTCCTATCTTCCTAAGAGAAGATAAGGAGTAAAAGTATGACAAAGAAAAAGTACGTTTGGGGAGTTTATCTTCGCCCGAACCCGCTTACCAAGGACAACGACCGCGATTGTATCGCCGAGGTTTATTCTCATACGCCGACACAGCGCAACGAGGATATTGCCGCGCTCATAACTAAAGAGCGTTCCGAGTTCCGACCGGAAACGATTCTAAACATATTGGATATGCGCGACAAAGCCGTTTTAGGCTTTATCAGAGACGGTTTAAGCTTTATGGACGGCGTTTCACAGATAAGTCCGAGAGTTTCCGGTGTTTGGGAGACTGAGAACGCTCAGTTCGATGAGAAAATCCACAAGCGAACAGCAGACATGATTCCTACAATGGAATTACGCAACATCTTCGATAAGATTACAGTCAAAGTTCTAGGTGCAAAAGAAGACTCGGCTAAAATTGCCTCCGTTACGGACACGGTAACCGGCTTAAAAGACGGCACGATTACCATAGGCGACGACATTATAATAGAAGGAGAAAAACTGAAAATCAATGAAGACGACGTTGAGCAAGGCGTATTTTTTATCACCGAAGACGGCAGCGAGTTCAAGACAGAGCGGCGTTTATCAATCAACAAGCCCAGTCAGCTCATGGCACGCGTCCCAAAGAATGTGCCTGAAGGCAAAGTTACTATAAAAGTGCTGACAAAATATACACACGGAGGACTACCGTTAAAAGAACTCCGGGAAGTTGTATACGGCTATCCGTGTACGGCAAAAAAAGCATAAGTAAACGGATTAGAACTCCTATGCCGAAGGGAAACGTTCCCTATAGGAATAAGGAACATCTCCCTATTAGGATAGGGAGCACCTCCCTATTGGAATAGGGAACACCTCCCTATTAGAATAGGGAACATCTCCCTATTAGGATAGGGAGCACCTCCCTATTGGAATAGGGAACATCTCCCTATTGGAATAGGGAACATCTCCCTATTAGGATAGGGAGCGTCGGCGGTATAGGAACAAATGGAAAAGTCAAAAGCTGTATAGCCCGTTCTTACCGCCGCACGTCTGCAACAAGTCTGCCGCAGGCAAACTTGCATAACTAGGTCTATCAGGGAGATTGAGGAATCTTCTGAACTGAACCGAGTGTGACGCAAGTCAAACTCGATAAGGGCGGAGATAAGTTGAACTGTTAACGAACAATAGCAACCGCACGCGTTCTGCCGGGGTTTCCCTTTCTCCCTAAGAAAATAATTTGCAGGATGATTTCCATGTCATCTATTTTGAATCGAAGAGCGCAGGCTTTTATAGGCTCTGCGGCAGTTTTGCTTGCCGCAGTATTCATAGTCGGTTGTAAGACGGAAGTAAATAGCAGCGGCACTGCGCTTGAGACTTACGCTTTAATGTTTAACGCAGGCGAACACGGCGGAATCGATGCCAAAGCAGGCGATAAGAAAATCAACACGGGTGCAACACTTGCAAAAGACACGGTGATAACGTTTACTGCGACGCCTGAAATCGGCTACCAAGTCGACAAATGGGTTGTTACGGGCGGAGAACTTGTATCCGGTACCGGTACGGACGGCAGTACAACTGCAAAAGTCAGAGTTACCGCAGATACAAAGGTAAGCGTGAGCTTTAAGGCGGAGACGGTAATACCGCCCACGGAAGACTTTACGGTAGAGATGGCACACGGAGTTAACGGAAACATATCCGCAAATCCTACGATACCTGCGGGCGGGAAAGTTACAAAAGACACGGTGATAACGTTTACCGCAATGCCTGAAACCGGTTACAAAGCCGACAAATGGGTTATTACGGGCGGAGAACTTGTATCCGGTACCGGTACGGACGGAAGCTCAACTGCAAAAGTCAAAATTACGGCAAACACAAAGGTAAGCGTGAGTTTTACGTTGCAGGAATTTCCGGTAACGTTCTCTCCGCTAGACAGCAACGGTACGCTTAAAGCAGCAGTAGACGGAATGGAAATCGGAAATGGAGATAGTATCGCATACGGAAAGAGCGTTGAATTTACGGCAACGCCCAAACCGGGATACGAAGTAGATAAGTGGACTTGCGATGATGTTGAGGTAAGCGGAAACACAAGCATTTCTTACAATCATACCGTTTCAAAAGCGATAAAGGTGAATGTACGCTTTAAGCTCAAGAAATACGCTGTAAACTTTAGCGTAGACGGCGGTAACGGAAATCTTAGCGCAAAGCTCGCCGGCAACAATTTTAGCGGCGGAGAGGTAGAATACGGAAAGACCGTTGAATTTACAGCGGCTTCGAATACTGATTACAAAGTCGACAAATGGACTGTTACCGGCAGCGCATTTGTAGACGGAACAGGGACGAAAGGCAGCACGACTGCAAAAGTTAAGGTTACGGCGGACGCAACGGTAAAAGTGAGCTTTAAGAGTGAAATGGGAACGCCGCTTACTGCCGGAAAGACTTACACTGTCGGTAGCGTTAGCTTTAGGATGAACGACATTGCCGCCGTAACGAACGGGACTCTTGGACATCCCCACCAAGTCAATAACCAGCCGCATACTGTAAGCTTGACTGCGTACCGGATAGGAGAGACGGAAGTAACGCAGGAGTTGTGGCAAGCTGTAACAGGAAGTAATCCGAGCAGGTTTCAGGGAAGCAATCATCTGCCTGACGGAACGGAAGTGCAGGAAAAACGTCCTGTAGAGCAAGTAAGCTGGTATGACAGCATAGCTTTCTGTAATGAGCTGACTAAAAAGATAGACGAATTGGGAACGAATGAGTGTGTATATTACAGCAATTCATCTTATACCGCAGTATATACGGAAGCCGACGCGCAAGCACAAACCTTACCTTTTATGAATATGAGTAAAAAAGGCTTCCGCTTACCGACTGAAGCCGAATGGGAATGGGCTGCAAAAGGCGGCACCGAGAAGCGATGGTCGATAACGGATTCAATGAAAGATCTTCACGACTATGCGTGGTTCTATGACAACAGCGACGGTAAAACGCACCAAGTAAAACTGAAAGAACCGAACGGATACGGACTATACGATATGAGCGGGAATTCGCGAGAGTGGTGTTGGGATTGGTATGGTTCTTCCACCCCTGTAGGCGGGCAGGATCCGTTAGGGATTGCCTCTGGCAATTATCGTATTGAGCGCGGAGGGGGCTGGAGCGTCAAGCCGAATCATGCCGGGCGGGCTCGCCGGAGCCATGCTCCACCAAAACGCAATGACCGCTTTTACGGCTTGCGCTTGGCTTGCCGCCCGTAAAGATTTACACGGGACGTAGGGAGAGGCGGGCGGACATTTTAACGCATCTCTCATTGTACAATGCTTCGTATGTCCGCCACGAGTTTTGCCTTACGGCAAAACTCGTAAAGATGGGATTTACAGCTGCCCGTCCGATTCTTGCAAGCCGTTTTATGCAAGTTTTGCCATCAGGCAAAACTTGTGCAGGCGGAAACGCAATTATGTCATTCAAACATAGATAGCAACCGCCTGCAAGAAAACTTGAGGCGGAGAGAGGGCAACAAAAGACTGTAAGACCCGTTTTACCGCCGCCAGTCCGCTTCACATTTTGCAAGAGCAAAATGTATGAAAATTGGTCATTTGGGAATGTTAGTTCCCACAATATTAGTCTTTATTAGGAGGAACTTATGAAGACAACACTCTTTAAGCGGAAAGCACCGGCTTTCCTTGTCGCAGCGGCTGTTTTGCTTGCCGCGGTATTTACAGTTGGGTGTGCTAGCAACACGAGCGGCGGAGCAACGGGAGGAAAGGCCTGCGGCGGAAGCAGCAGCTACATTGCACTTCCCCTTGGAAAGTTGGATAACTACATCAAAACAAAGGCATCCGATACGGACGTAAACTACATAGAAGTAACAGGTCTTACTGCGGCGGACTTAAAAGGCGACTATAACTCCGGCACAGACACCATTGAAGCAAGTCCGCTCGGAAAAATCCTTAAAGCCGACGGGACAAAAAAGGTTGCGTTGAAGTTCGGAGGGAACATATCAGGGCTTACAGATATGAGCTACTGCTTTGACGGCTGCGAAAGCCTTGTACAGGTTCAGGCAATACCTACAGGCGTCAGGAATATGAACCTCTGCTTTCGCGGCTGTACAAACCTTACGCAGGCGCCTACAATACCGGCAAGCGTTATGTATATGAGCGGCTGCTTTGCCGGCTGCTCAAGCCTTACGCAGGCACCTACAATATCGGAATCCGCTACGGATATGAGCGGGTGCTTTTTCCGCTGCTCAAGCCTTATGCAGGCTACAGCAATACCGGCAGGCGTTACGGATATGAGACACTGCTTTTTCAATTGCACAACCCTCACACAGGCACCAGAGATACCGGCAGGCGTTTCGTGTATACAATCCTGCTTTGGAAACTGCACAAAACTCACGTCTATTGTGCTTAAGTGCAATTATAATCCTGCAAAAGATGGTTACGGAGAGCCTGCTTTCAAAGATGCTTTCAAGAACTGCACAAGCTTAAAGAAAGGCAGCATAACGGTTCCGAAGGGGCAGCTGCTAATATACGCGAACAGCGCAGGCACGATGGGCGCAAACGAAGAGTGGTTTTGCGAGTAATCGGGAGGACGGTAGTGCCTGTTTTCCTGCAAGGGAAACAGGAGTCGGCGGGAAATGATTGGAGTCCGTAAATACGGTTCTCAGCCGCCGACCGTCCGCTTCGAGTTTTGACGAAAGTCAAAACTCGGATAAATCGGTCTATTTAGGGAGATTTGGGAATCTTCTGAACCGAGTTTGATTCGGGCGGAAAGACGGTACTTTGGAAAGGCATTCCTTTCCGGAGTCAAAACAGAACGCGCACGGCAATCATTACGATGCAAAAAGTCCCTGCCGTTTTGAGGCAGGGACAAAAAGAGTATTGAAAAAGTTTGGGAGGAAAACCTTACGATTACACCTTCATTCTATGGGCGCGGACATCAAACAATACTGCAAGAACAAGAACGATTCCGCGTACAACATATTGGTAGGACTGCCCTACTCCCATAAGATTCATGCCGTTTTGGAGAGCGGTAAGAACAAGCGCACCGATTATCGTTCCGGTTACTTTACCGACACCGCCGCTTGCCGAAACGCCTCCGATATAGCTTGAAGCGATTGCATCCAATTCAAAAGCGTTACCTGCTGCAGGAGAAGCCGATTGCAGACGGGCGGTAAATAATATTCCTGCAAGCCCCGTAAGAGCGCCCATCGAACAGAATACGAAAAGCGTGATTTTTTGAACGCTTATTCCGCTTAATTCCGCAGCTTCGGGATTGCCTCCGACGGCATAAATGTGTCTTCCGAGTACGGTGTTATTTAGCATAAAATGATAGAGCGCAAGAACACCCATAACGATTATTACCGTCCACGAAAGTCCGTGGAATCTTGAAAGCTCTATGCCGAAGAATAAAATCAGTGCGGAAAAGAAAACCAGTTTTCCGATAAACATATCGCGCGGAAGGTCGGAAAGATTATATTCACGGCGTTTTCTGCGCTCGCGAATCGAACTGATAATCATCAATATTACTAAAGCAACGGCAAACAACAATGTGATTACATGGAAATGCTCTTTGTAGCTCAAAAAGCCTAATGCGTCTTCGGATTTTCCGATGTTCAAAGTCGGACCGCCGATAAAACCGTTTCCCAGCGCATTGAATACTTTATTCTGTACTATTACGGTTCCCGTTCCTTCCGTTATGCGCAGAAGCGCGCCGCGGAAAATAAACATACCTGCAAGGGTAACAACGAATGCCGGAATCGTAAATTTTGAAACCAAAATACCTTGGTACAAGCCGATTAAAAGCCCTACAATCATGGAGACTAAAACGACAACGATTACGGGAATACCCGGAAAGGTTTTCATCAACAGAGCGGCAAGTGCGCCGATAAAACCGCAAGCATAACCTACGGAAAGATCAATCTGCCTGATAATCAATACCAACGTCATTCCGATGGCAAGAACCGCAACATAACCTGTCTGGTCAAACAAATTGCTTAAATTGCGCGGAGTCATAAAAGTTCCGCCGGTAGCAATTGTAAAGAATGTAAATACTGCCATAAGAGCAATAAACATTCCGTAATTACGTACATTCTTTTTAAGTATTTTAATGTCCATTATCTTACTCCTGAATAATTCAAATTATAAAACATAACTTGCAGCGTCAGTTTTCCGTTGCAAACCTCATTATATTTTCCTGCGTCGCATCTTTTCCGCTAAGCTCACCGGCAATTCCGCCGCCCGAAACGACATAAACCCTGTCGCTCATGCCGAGAACTTCCGGCAATTCGGAAGAAATCATGATTATGCTCATTCCCTGTTCCACAAGCTTGTTCATAAGCGTATATATTTCGTATTTTGCGCCCACGTCTATTCCGCGTGTAGGCTCATCAAGAATCAAAATATCGGGTTTGGACATAAGCCATTTTGCAAGCGAAACTTTCTGTTGATTACCGCCGGAAAGAGTTTTGACTTCCGTATCTATTGAAGAAGTCTTTATCGTAAGCTCTTTGCGATATTTTTCGCTTACGGTAATTTCTTTGTTTCTGTCGATAACCAAGTTTTTTACAAGCTGCTTTAGAGACGCAATCGTAATATTCTGTTTTACATCCTGTTCAAGAATAAGTCCGTCCCGCTTTCTGTCTTCGGAAACGTAAGCAACTTTATTTTCGATTGCTTCTTTAGGTGTTTTGAAATTCACCTGTTTTCCGTGTATGAAAAGCTGTCCGTCAACTTTATACTTGCGCGGATTTCCGAAAACGCTAAGCGCAAATTCCGTACGCCCTGCCCCCATAAGCCCCGCAATACCGAGAATTTCACCGCGTTTTACATACATATTTACATTTTTCAAAAGCTGACGCGATACCGCATAGTCGTAAACGCCCCAATTTTTGACTTCAAGAGTCTTTTCACCTATGTTGATATTTTTGCGTTTAGGATAGATATTTGCAATTTCCCGTCCGACCATATTCTTTATGATCACATCTTCGCTAAGTTCTTCCCGCGAGAGAGTGGAAATTGTACGCCCGTCGCGCAAAACGGTTATATGGTCTGCAATCTGTACAACTTCTTTGAGCTTATGAGAAATCATAATGCTGGTTACACCGTGCTTTTTAAGCTCTACAATCAAATCCAAAAGATTTGCGCTGTCATCTTCGTTAAGCGAAGATGTAGGTTCGTCAAGGATAAGAATACGTATATTCTTGCTCAAAGCCTTTGCAATTTCGACAAGCTGCTGTTTACCGGTTCCCATATCCTTTACGCGCATTCCCGGATCACAGTCAAGCCTGACTTTTTTAAGCTGCTTTTTTGCATGGAGAATCGTTTCGTTCCAGTCGATTATTCCGTACTTGTTCTTAATTTCATGTCCCATATAAATATTTTCATACACGGACAATTCCGGAATCAAAGCCAGTTCCTGATAAATAATTGCAAGTCCCGCATTCTCGCTGTCTTTGATTGTCTTATAATGCTGCTCCTTTCCGTCAATAAGAATCTTTCCAGTATAAGAGCCGTAAGGATGAACGCCGGATAAAACTTTCATCAATGTTGACTTACCTGCGCCGTTTTCACCGACCAAAAAGTGAATTTCTCCCTCTTCCACTTTAAATGTTACATCATCAAGAGCCCTTACTCCGGGAAATTCTTTTGTGATGTGCGACATTTCAAGAATTATTTTCTTCATGCTATTCACCTTATTGCAAGAAAATAAACAGGGCTGTCCTAAATTTTGCTTTAAGACAGCCCGGCAACCGACCGGATTACTTAGAATTTGAGAGTTCCGGGTTCAATATAACCGGAGTTTTCAAGCTCCTTTACATTGTCTTTTGTAATAACCGTAACGCTGGTCTGCTTTGCAAGAACCTGTTTTTTACCGTTATCGTAAGTTGAAGTAGTAACGGGCTTTTTGCCGTCGATGATGTCGGTAGCCATGTTGATTGCATCGGCTGCAAGAGTCATGGTGTTTTTCCAAACCGTCATCGACTGTTTTCCGTCGATGATATATTGAGCTGAAGCGATTTCCGCATCTTGTCCGGTAATTACGTAAGATTTTACATCCGGGTCTTTTGCAAATTCATCCGCAATGCTTCTTGCAGTTCCGTCATTAGGCGCAAGAACATATACATCACCTTTCTGAGATGCTTTTGCAGCCGTAAGATTGTCCGCAGCCTTGCTCTTTGCAACGTTAAAGTCCCAGTTTGTAGTAACCTGATTAAGAATTGCGGAAAGTTCGGCGCGTGAAAGTTTTTCTTTGTCCTGTACGGCAACGGCTTTATCGGAGTTTTCAATTACGAAAGTTCCGTCCGCAATTTTCGGCTGAAGAACCGACCATGCGCCTTCAAAAAAGATAAAGGAATTGTTATCCGATGCAGCACCGGTGTAAAGATAAAGCGGCGCGCCTTTCTTTCCCTGCGGAAGCCGGTCGATAAGATATTGACCTTGTGCAACTCCTACGGAGAAGCTGTCGAATGTTACATAGTAATCTACGGCACTCGTATCCGTAATAAGGCGGTCATAGCAAATTACCGTTACTCCGGCATCTTTTGCAGCTTCAACGGCTGCCGCAGCCGAAGTTCCGTCGTGAGCGCATATTACGAGAACTTTAATGCCTTTGTTGAGCAAAGCTTCAACATTCTGTTTTTCCTTATTCGAATCACCCTGACTAAAAAGAACTTGCATTCCGATGTTCTTTAGCGAAAGCAACTTTGTAAACTGCTTTTCATCTTGAATCCATCTGGGTTCGTCTTTTGTAGGAAGAACAATGCCGACCGTAACCTTATTGCTGTTACCGCAACTTGTAAAAAATCCTGCAGCAGCAATCCCGAGCGCAAAAACACCCGCCATAATTTTCACTAATCTTTTCATTAGTAGCTCCTTATCGTAATAATGGAAATGCGAACGCAATTCCTTTAGGCTTAGTATAAGGCATCAGCAAAACAAAAAATAAAGAATATTCTGTATAAAATTAACAAATTGAGTATTTTTTTAAGGTCGAAAGCGGCTGTAAACACAGAGACTAGCAATAAATTAAGGTTAATAAAATGCTATACGGCTCATACAGCCGCTAAACTATACGCCGCAACGGAAACAATTTTCGAAAGCACTGACGAAACTGCAGTAGCAGAAAATTTTTCCCCGAACTGACTATCTTATTTATACACAGCGGAAAGCACTTGTATATAGCCGCATTCCGACAATTTTATTATTTAGTCGAATGCGGCTTACAGAACCTATTGCCGACGGATTTTTATAATTAAATCCATACTCTCGAAACTTATTTCTTCAAAAGATTTAAATTGTAATTATCCACCGCTTCCAAATATCGTAAATTTGCAGTAGTAACAACAGGCAATGCAATATAAAACGATAATATTCCGGTAAGAGCAGAAATATACGCAATATCGTCCGCATAGGGAGCAGAGTCGGCTATGGTATAAACCGTGCAGACTGCAAGAGAAGCAATGCTTGTACCTATCAGAGAATATTGAAGACCTTTCCAAATATTATAAGATTTCATAATAGGCTTGTTTTCAGGAACTTCCAAAAGCATTGCTTTTACTTCTTTGCTTGAAAATATCTTTCCGCTCGGATTCTGAAACTTGGTAAACATACCGGAATGAGGCTGATGGATCAGCAGTTTTTCATCCAGCAAAGATATCTTAAAATCCGATTCGGATTTTTCTAACGTAGCATCGATTTCATATTCCTGTGCAAAACACGGTAAAAAAGATAAAAGCACTATTAAAATCGTAAGACATTTTTTCATTTACTAACTCCTAAATATTATTGACTTTTCATTATTTGCAGCAATCGCAACTAAAACGATAACAGTCCGCATCAAAACTTTTAATTTTGATACGGACATATATAACGGCTACAACATCTTCTTAATTTTATCTATCGGAACTACAACACAAACGGAATCGCTCCTGAAGCCTTGTGCGGAAGATACCGCCCCTGCAACGGCTGCTCCTACCGCAGCTCCGTGCGCTCCGCCAATCGCAAAACCTGTTCCGGCTCCTGCCGCCGCACCGGCTGCATCGGAAGCAGCCATCATAGCAATCTTGTGTTTGTATTTGTTCCACAATCTCCTGAATATCCATCTGGCATTCTTGCCGCTTTTACCGGCATCGGCTTCAAGCGTTTCAATATTTTCATACCAAAATGCAAGCGAAGCCTTTGCAGTTTCCGCATAACCGATAAACTCGCAAAGCTCTCCGCCGTTTTTTTCATTCAATGCGGATAACTCGATCTTGGAGATTGCCGCCTGAGTTTCTTCGGGAGAATCGAGCGGATTTGCAATTATGCTTTCGGTCAAAGCGATATATTTACTTGATTCTGCGGAAATAAGCCTTTTATTTTCCATAAATTCAGCCGCAGAAACATTCGTTGAAGATGCATTACGGGCATTTTCCTGCGGAATGCCGCATATATAATATACGGTATCAAGTTTTCCGAAATAATCTTCAACCGACAAATTTTTATAATCTATTTCGAGAGAAGCAGCAGAACGCCGTACATTATTAAAATAAAAATCATTAAGAATTTTATTATGCGATTTTCCGATATTACAATATTCTTCCGGTATCATTGAAGATATTTCAGTTTCAAGAACATCGTTTTGACTGGAGATTTCTTTTACATTATTGTTGCATCCGAATAAAAATAAGGCTGCAGCAATCAAAAAGAACGTAAACTTTATTTTTCTCATTTTATTTCCTTAGAGTTGTTAATACATTTTACAACACAATATTGTTATAAAATCCCGTTACAGATAGAAAGAAAAGACTGCTTTTAAGTCTTTTAGCGTATTTAAGGCGAATGAATAGGCGTCCTCCCAATTAAATTTTTGAGGCAATACGAAAATTCAAAATTCATTCTGCACCGCCCGTATATATATAAGCACTACATGCTCAAAAAAGGCAAAGATTTATAAAAAAATCGATAATTTTTTAGAAAAAATGATAAGCGGCACCCGTTTTTTTGCTTTTGCAAAAAAATTGCTTTTCGTGAGACTTTTACGGGTTTACTTGAAAATCGATATGATAACCGTTAAAATCTTTTCATGTTTGACGTAAAAGAGACTGATTTTTTTGACATTGAAGATGAATCGTTTGATACGGTCATTGAGCCGGGAATTAAATTTTCGGGAAGCATAAAATTCGTAAAGCCTTTTATGATACGCGGGACTGTAAACGGTACAATCAGCGCGACAAGCGATCTTGTAATAGATTCTTGCGCAAAAGTAAATGCGGATATAAGTGCGGTTAGAGTACTTATTAAAGGCAATGTCCGCGGAAACGTCAACGCAGGGGATTTGGTTTTTATAACCGCATCCGGCTCTTTGGACGGAGATATTTCGGCGGCACAAGTCGTACTTGAACCCGGAAGCACCTTTACCGGTCGATGTATAATGACAAAAAAATAGCGGTATCTACTATGAATAAGAAAATATTTATTTTTTTTATGCAGATTTTTATGGGATTGACTACTGTTTTATTTGCACAAGTAAAACAAGATGCTCTTCTTCTATATAATAACGGGCGTTACGAAGACGCGATAAAAATCTGTCAGCAGGAAATTGAACAAAATCCCGGCAGAGTGGATTCTTATGTTGTTATGTGCTGGGCTTTAGTGCGCAGCAGACAATATGCTGAAGCGGAACTTACAGCGGAGAAAGGACTTGCAGTAAGCCCTTACGATTTGCGTCTGACCGAAATATTAGGAGAAGCGCGTTATTATTTGGGTAAGAATAACAGTGCTATGGAACAGTTTCAACGTTATATCGCAAACGCTCCCGAAAACGGCGCGCGAGTGGGTACCGCATTTTATTTTATGGGCGAAATTTATGTCAGACAAGCGCGTTACCAACACGCCGATATATCTCTTTCGGCAGCCGTAAAAAAAGAACCGCTGCTGGAGCGTTGGTGGGTGAGACTGGGTTATGCACGGGAAATGGCAAAAAATTACACAGGCTCGCTTGAAGCCTATGAAGAAGCTCTCAGGCTTAATCCGTCTTCCGTAGATGCGGAACGTGGTCGCTCAAGAATATCGGCTTTATTGCAGTAAATTGCAGATACGTTTTGAAACAATCGGCTGCCGATTGAACCAGATCGAAACGGAATCGGCAGCAAGACTTTTTCTTGATCGGGGATTTTCCGTTTCGCTGGAACCTTTAAATTCGTCTTCAAAAAAAGATATTGATACTATCGTTTGCATTGTCAATACATGCGCGGTTACCCAAAAAGCCGAACAAAAAGACAGACGAATCATACGTCTTCTACTTGAAAAATGCCCTAACGCAGTCGTTCTGGTAACAGGCTGTTATGCACAACTTTCAATAAACGAAATTTCAAAAATCGATTCCAGGATTGCCGTACTTCCGGGGCAAATAAAAAGCAGACTGACGCGCGTGGCGGAAAGTCTTAAACTTTTTATCGATTGCGAGAAAGATAGTAAGCGCAGCTTTACTCCCGTAAACTTTATCGGCAAACTTAATAACGATATCTGTTCGCCTCCCGCCGAAAAAGCGGGATTCAGCGAAAAATCGTTTTTACTTTCTACGGATTCGTTTTTAATTCATTCGCGCTCATCTATAAAAATTCAAGACGGATGTAATTCATTATGTACATATTGTACTATCCGCAACGCGCGCGGACACTCGGTTTCTCTTGATGCAAACTCAGTCATTGAGCGTATATACCGGCTTGAAAGTTCGGGACAAAATGAAGTCGTATTTACGGCGGTAAATATCGGACAATATAAAGGTGCTTACGGCGACTCTTACCTGGATTTTGCAGGACTTTTGGAAAAATGCCTTGAATCGACAAGTAAAATCAATTTTAGAATATCAAGTCTTTATCCCGAAACCGTAGACGATAGATTTTGCGAAGTTATCGGGAATTCAAGGGTAAGACCGCACTTTCATCTTTCGGTTCAAAGCGGCAGCGACAAAATTCTTAATTTAATGGGAAGGAAATACCGACGGGAAACTATAATTGAAGTGTGCAAAAAGCTAAGGCAGGTAAAAGAGCTGCCTTTTATCTCCGCCGACATAATAACCGGTTTTCCGTCCGAATCGGATGAAGATTTTTCGGATACCGTAAATTTATGTGAGGATTGCGGTTTTGCGTGGATGCATATCTTCCCGTTTAGTGCGCGTCCGGGTACGCAAGCGTTTTCAATGGAAAAACAAATTCCGCAATCCGTTAGTGCCGAACGCGCTGCAAAACTCAATCTCATGGCTGCAGAAAAAAAAGCAAAATATATCGAATCATGCAAGGGTAAAACTTTCCGGGCGATATTGGAAACCGTAAAAAATCCTTCCGTAATGGTCGGCAAAAGCAACAGGAAAATATACCGTGCAGTAACGGAAAACTTTTTACACTGCGAACTTCTTGAATCTCAAATTCCTTTTAAGCCCGGAGATGAAATAAATGTTACGGTAACCGGAGTTGACATCAATCGTGTAAAAAAAGGCGGGGAATATGACACGCTTGCCGTACTCTCCGAATAATCTGCAAAAAAACTTCTCGAAAGACGGAAATTTTTCGAGGTTTCCAATATAAAATGCCGAAAAATCTCTAAAAATCCTATCCGCAAGGAGCCTTAACGCATAATTTGCGGCAACAAGACTGAAACCTATTATTTTTTTCTGGAAATAGAACGGTTATCATTTATAATGGTACTACAATTCTTATTTACTAGGTAGGTTTTATATGAACAAAATTATTGTAATCGGGGCGAACCATGCAGGAACGGCAGCCGTAAATTTTCTGACTTCTTTATCAAAAGAGAATCGGGTTGTGGTGTTTGATCGTAATACAAATATAAGTTTTCTAGGCTGCGGAATGGCTTTATGGATCGGCAATCAGATAAGCGGCTCGGACGGTCTTTTCTATGCAAGCAAAGAAAAACTTGAAGAAAAGGGCGCAAAAGTCCACATGGAGGCGGAGATAAATAAAATTGATTTCAATAAAAAAATCGTTTACGGAAAATTAAAAGACGGCTCTGCAGTTGAAGAAACTTACGATAAGCTTATTCTTGCTACGGGTTCTCTTCCGATTATGCCTCCTATCAAGGGAATGGAACTTGAGAATGTGCAGCGGGTAAAAATTTTTCAGGATGCGCAAGAGGTAATCGAAAAACTTAAAAATCCTGCAATAAAAAATGTTACCGTTGTCGGAGCCGGTTATATCGGAGTTGAGCTTGCGGAAGCGTTTAAAAGACATAATAAAAACGTAATTTTGATTGATTCGATGCAGACAAGTCTTTCATGCTATTATGATCCGCCTTTTACCGCGCTTATGGACGAAAATCTTAAATCACACGGAATTCAGCTTGAATTCGGGCAGACTGTCAAAGAAATCAAAGGTAACGGCAAAGTCGAATCCATTATTACCGACAAAGGAGAATATCCTTGCGATATGGCGGTTGTCTGCATAGGATTCCGACCGAATACGGAGCTCGGTAAAGGAAAACTTGAGACTTTCAAAAACGGCGCGTATATCGTAAACAAAAAGCAAGAGACGAGCATAAAAGACGTGTATGCGGTAGGAGACTGTGCAATCGTATTCGATAATGCCATAGGCGATAAAAACTATATTGCGCTTGCCACAAATGCGGTACGCAGCGGTATTGTTGCCGCTCACAATGCTTCGGGAATAGAACTTGAAGGCATCGGCGTTCAAGGCTCAAACGGAATCAATATTTACAAACTGAAAATGGTTTCAACCGGAATTACGCAAAGCCGTGCTCAAAAACTTGGAATGGATGTGGAAGTAACGGATTTTGAAGATTTGCAAAAAGCGGCATTTATGGAAACCGAAAATCCAAAAGTAAAGATACGCATTGTTTACGATAAAAAAACGCGCGTTATAGTCGGTGCGCAAATGGCTTCCGAATACGATATGTCTATGGGAATTCATTTATTCTCGCTTGCAATTCAGGAAAAAGTAACAATCGATAAGTTAAAACTACTTGATATTTTCTTTTTGCCGCATTTTAATCAGCCTTACAATTATATAACCATGGCAGCACTGGGTGCAAAATAACCGTGCGGAATGTCCGAGTTTACAAGGCTCGGACATTTCTACGGCTATGCCGACGTTTAAGAGGAATGAATGAAAGTTGCGATTGTACACGACTGGCTTACAAATTACGGAGGTGCGGAAACCTTTGTTGAACTTCTTTTAAAAATTTATCCCGATGCGGATATTTTTACGCTTGTTTACGATAAAAAAAAGCTTAAAAATCATTTTGAAAACAATAAGATTTATACGTCGCGCATACAAAATCTCCCGTTTGCCTCAAAAATTTATACCAAATTACTGAAATTTATGCCCGGCGCATTTGAAGCGTTTGACTTTTCCGGCTACGACTTGGTTATTTCAAGCTCTTCCAGTTGTGCAAAGGGCGTAATAGTTCCGCCGCACATTCCGCACATCGCATACATTCATTCTCCTATGCGCTATGCTTGGGATTTGTTTTTCGACTATAAAAAACGCAGCGGCGCGCTCACCCGCTTTTTTATGGAACGCTGGATGCCGGATATCCGACAATGGGATTATATTTCATCTCAGCGTATCGACACGATTTGCGCAAACTCGCGATATATTGCAAGACGCATTAAAAAATATTGGGCAAGAGATTCGATTGTAATTTATTCTCCGGTGAATACGGAGAGATTTTTTCCGAAGAATGACGAAGGTACAAGTACTCATCCCGGAACGGGAGACTTTTACGTTGCGTTTTCGCGGCTTGTACAATACAAACGAGTCGACCTTGCCGTATCCGCGCTTAAAGGAAGCGGCAAAAAGTTGATTGTTATAGGAAGCGGTGCGGAATCGAAACGGCTTAAAAAACTTGCCGCAGGAGACAAAAACATTACGTTCACAGGCAGAATAAGCGATGCTGCGGTTAGAGATTATCTTCAAAACTGCCGCGCGCTCATCTTTTGCGCGGAAGAAGATTTCGGACTGACGCCGGTGGAAACGCAAGCGTGCGGACGACCGGTGATTGCTTTCGGACGCGGCGGAGCGTGCGAAACCGTAATAGACGGAAAAACCGGCGTATTTTTTGCCGAGCAAACCGTACACTCTTTGCAAGATGCAATAACGCGCTTTGAAAAGCTCGAATCGGAAGGAGCATTTAAGCCGGAAGAAATTGTCCGGCACGCTCATACATTTTCCGAAAGCCGCTTTATCGCGGAGTTTACGGCGGCAGTTGAACGCACCAAAATCCAAATCGAAAACGCTTACAAAATCGGCATCACGGAGTCGATATGAAAATTGCAATAGACTGCCGCATGAGCGGACAGAGCGGAATCGGAACGTTTTTGGATAGCATACTGCCCTTCCTGCTGCAAAGCGGCAATGATTTTTTATTGTTCGGCTACAATCCTCGCAACAAGGCTTCCGAAGAAGCGCAGTCGGTCTTTTCCGCAAAAAACGCGGAATTTTTGCCGTGCGCGGTTCCTCCTTTTTCGATTCAAGAAACGTTTTTATTTCCACGCGCGCTTGTAAAAAAAATCAATAAATGCGATGCGTATTTTACGCCTTATTGCAATATTCCGTCCGGCATCCGCATTCCCGTTTACAGCACGATTCACGACGTAGTTTTTCTGGATATGCCGGAACTTGCGGGAAAAACCGGAACTTTTATCAGAAAGCTTTTTTATATGCGCGCAATAAAAAAATCAAAAACCGTTTTTACCGTATCGCTCTTCAGCAAGGCGCGCATACAAGCGCATTTGAAGTGCCGCATACCGATTGAAGTCGTTTACAACGGAATTCCCGCTTATTTTGAAAAGCCGCTTACTCCGCCGCTTGAAAAAAACGGCACGGTCGTTTTTATAGGAAATATAAAACGCCACAAGGGACTGCAAACACTTGTCCCGGCGTTTAAGATATTCCGCCTGAAACTTCTTACACAAGGCAAAACGCCTGCAAAACTTTTGATTGTCGGCTCAAAAGAGAATTTCAGAACGCAAGATAAAAATTTAACTGCGCTGCAAGACAAAGCGGAAGAAAACGGCATTACGTTTACAGGATTTGTCGACGACGATGAGCTGCATCGCATATTGGCACAAGCGCGCATTTTAGTACAACCTTCGCTTTACGAAGGTTTCGGCATTCCTCCTCTGCAAGCATTGTATGCGGGAACACGCGCGCTCGTCTCGGACATTCCCGTATTCAAAGAAATTTATGCCGACTATCCGGTAACGTTTTTTAAAGCGGGAGACACGGCGGATTTGGCGGAAAAGCTCTATTCCGAATGGAATGAGAATGCGCCTTTACCGGCGTTTCATGAAAAATATTCTTACCGAAATACGGCTGCTATGATATTGCGGACGCTTAAAGAAAATTAAAATATAGAATTCGGAAAAACTCCGAATTTAAATAAATATATTTACCGAGGTAAAAAATGCAAATAGCTAAAGATTCCGTTGTAAAACTTCACTATACGTTATACGACGATGACGGACTTGAGCTGGACTCATCCGTAGGAAAAACGCCGCTGGAATACATTCACGGTAAAGGAATGTTGATTTCAGGATTGGAGGCTATGCTTGAAGGAAAAGAAGCCGGCGCAAAATTTAAAGCCGTAATTGAACCTTCCGAAGCATACGGGGAATTCAATAAAAATCTTATCGTAGAAATTCCGCGTTCTCAATTTGAAACGGATATGCCTATTGAAATCGGAATGGCTTTTCAAGCGGGGACTACGGACGGTTCTTCCGTGCTTGTGCACGTTATAGGAATAAACGATGACATTATCACCGTAGACGGAAATCACGAACTTGCCGGAAAACGGCTTACATTCGATGTGGAAGTTGTTTCCGTCCGCAAAGCGTCCGATACGGAGCTTTCATCCGCTTGTTCCGGCGAAAGTTGCGATTGCGGAAGCGGCGGCTGCGGAGAAGGCTGTAGCGGCTGCGGCGGTGGATGCGGCAGTTGTTCGTAGGTTCGTAGCGGCATATTCGTAGCGAATATACACTTTACGCTAAAGGCGGCAGCCGCTGTTTTATTTACGGTAAAACTCGTTTGCCGCCGGCAAATGAAATGCCGAATCGCTTTCCCCGCTTCAGTTTAAGCATCTTCCAAATCCGCAAGTTCTTCCCATCGTCCGTATTTTGTTTCAAGCTCGCTTAAAAGCGTTCCGTATTCCTTTGAAATTTTTTCTATGGAAGAAAAATCGGTATTCGTACCGGACATTTTATCTTCAAGCTCGCTTTTACGTTTTTCCATATCGGCAATATCTTTTTCAAGTGCTTCAAATTCTTTTTGTTCTTTAAAGCTTCGCTTTGCTTTTTTATTCTGCCGCAAAGACTCCGATGAAGATTCTCTTGGGCTTTGCTGCCGGATTTCTTTTGCTTCTTCCGAAGCCTTTTTTCTTTTTTCCGCGCAAAAATCCATGTATTCGCTGCATTTTCCGGCAAAGCCGCAGATGCTTCCGTCATCTTCGAGGATAAAAAGGCTGTCCGTAACTTTATCCATAAAATAACGGTCATGGGTAACCAACAAAAGGCAGCCCTCATAATGAATAAGAAAATCTTCCAGTATGTTCATTGTAAAAATATCAAAATCATTTGTAGGCTCGTCAAGAACAAGAAAATTCGGATTGGATAAAAGTAGGCGGACTAAAAAAAGTTTTTTCTTTTCACCTCCGCTCAGCGTACTTACCGGAGAATGTTGAATTTTTCCGCTAAACCCGAATTCTTCAAGGAATAACTCCGCGCTTACCGTTTTTCCGTCTTTTCTTTCAATAAATTCCGCGCTTTCTTTTACATAATCAAGTACGCTTATGTCGTTATCGGAAAAAACGGGATTCTGCATATAATAACCGAACACGGTATTGTCTCCAGCGCTCACCGTACCCGTATCGCTTTTCAATGAAGCGCTTACAATTCCCAATAATGTAGACTTTCCGCTGCCGTTTCCTCCGAAAACTCCGATTTTTTGCCCTTTTGTAAACGTATACGAAAAATCTTTTATCACCGGAATAAAATCTTCTTCCGCGCTTGAGACATAACCTTTAGGATAGGACTTTGATATTCCGTCCAGTATGAGAACTTTTCCTCCGAGCCGCCGTCCGTTTACATTAAACGAAAACCCTTTTTCTTCGCGGAATTTTTCGGAATTTATAAGTTTTTCGTCTCTTTTAATGCGGGCTTTTGCTTTTGTACCTCGTGCGCAAGGTCCGCGCATAAGCCACTCGCGCTCGGCACGTAGCACGGATTCGAGGCGGCGTTCCGCATTTTTCCGGATTTCCGTTTCGGTCTGCCGCTTTTCGAGAAATGCCGAATAATTTCCATGATAAGAATGAAGTCGATGTTCCGAAATTTCAAAAATATCCGAGCATACGGCATCAAGAAAATATCTGTCATGCGTAACCATTAAAACCGTACGTTTCGTAGTCTTTAAGACATCTTCGAGCCATGCAATCGTAGGAATATCAAGATGATTTGTAGGCTCATCCAAAAGCAGGAGTTTCGTATCTTCTACAAGAACTTGCGCAAGCGCGACTTTTTTTATCATTCCTCCGCTCAAAGTCCCCATTTTGCGAGACATATCCGTAATCCCCAGAGAATTGAGTATTGATGACACTTGCGCTTCGTAATTCCATAAATCAAGTCTATCCATAAGCTCAAGCAATTCATCATATCGCTTTTGATTAAACGATTTACTACCGATAACGGAACACAATTCAAGATATTCGCGGATTATTTCGAGCTTGGGAGAGCGGCTTTTAAATATGTGTGCGCGTATCGTATCCTCGGAGCAAAACTCGTGATTCTGCGGAAGATAAGAAATTTCTGCAGAATTTGAAACCGTTATTCGCCCCGTATCGGGTAAAAGCAGTCCCGCAATTGTTTTAAGAAGCGTAGATTTTCCGGTTCCGTTTCTGCCTATGAGAGCCGCTTTGTCTCCTTCATTCATGCCGAACGAAACATCGGTAAAAAGAGGTTCTTCGCGCCCGATTTTTGAAAGTCCGCTTACGGAAAGTATATTCATAGCGGGAAATATAACATATCGTAATATAAAATTGAATAAATATACTTAATGTCCACGGAAATCAATTTTCCCAAAATCAGCCGATAGTCCGAATGTCGAGACTTTCTATTTTTATAAATATCGGATATTAACTCACCTAAAAAATTAGAATATACGAATAATCCGGGATTCCAAAGGGCGGCGGACGGTGGAACGTAATATGAAAGACACAACCGGTTC
>CAUUVZ010000030.1:0-27320 GCA_963548875.1 uncultured Treponema sp.
ATAAAATGCAGTCAAAATTATCTTTTTCCAAAAGGCACAAAACTTCCGTTCCGTTATGATAAGGAACACGCCGACAATATTTTTCAATAAATTCCAATTTGCTCATTTTGAATTTCAGACAGAGCTTTGATAAGTCGTATTCAGAAAGATATACATAGCCCGGCTCTCGGCGGCAGCATACGGAACATCTTCTGCATGAAAAATTTAATCCGTTTTCAAAAAAATTATTCATAATAAAAAAAATAGAGCCGGAGATGTTTTCCGGCTCTATTGAATATGGGGAGTGAAGGATTCGAACCTACGAAGGCGGAGCCAGCAGATTTACAGTCTGTCCCCTTTGACCACTCGGGAAACTCCCCGTTACGAGCTGCCTGTAGGATTTGAACCCACGACCCCGAGATTACAAATCACGTGCTCTACCAACTGAGCTAAGGCAGCACATCCGTAAGGAATGAGCGAATACTATAAGATATATAAAAAACTGTCAATCGGAGGAAAGAAGTTTTTTGAAAAAACGAAGATATTTCTTTTGCACAACGGAATTCCACGAATATTCTTTTTTAACATATTCTGCAGCGAATACAATCATGTCCCGAATCCTATTTTCGTTTTTTCTTTTTATGTTTGCGACTTTTTCAACGGCATCACAAAGTGCTTCTACCGTATTCGGGACATACAAAAAACCGTTTTTGCCGTTTTTAATTTTTTTCAGTCCGCCTGTAGAATGAGCAACAGGCAGCGTTCCGTAAAGCTGCGCAATAAAATCTTCAAGTCCGCAAGGTTCAAAATTACTTGGTAACAAAATAAAATCCGCTGAAGCAACTGCAAGACGCGAGGTTTTCTTGTTATATCCCTTAAAATATACGACTTTACCCGTAAATTCCCGTGCAAGCAAGACAAGCTGCCGTTCGAGTTCGGGAACACCTTGTCCGACTATCATAAAACGGATATTTGCATCGTTTTTCAAAAGCTGTTTTATTGCAGGAATAAGAACATCTATCCCTTTTTGCTGAACGATTCTTCCCTGATAAGCAAAATATACGGTGTTTTGATCGATTTGCTGCGTATATTCGAGAGTACCGAAAAGTTCAAGTTCTTCAAGAAAAGACAAAAATTCAATATCTTCGGTTTTACTGCCGTAATTTATTAAATCCAAAATAAATCTTCGATTATCGTACTTACCGGAAAGCTGCTTTTCTTGAGGATTAAACGGATAAGGCAGCAAAGAAGATTTCGTATTTTCCGGGTCGTATCTATCGATTTCGATTCCGTTTGTGATGCCTGTAATTTGTATCTGCTGCGCATGGAACAATGCGGAAAGTCCGTCCGTATCTTTTGAAAAAGCCGGATCTGTCAATTCTTCCGCATAAAAAGTTGAAACCGTTGTAAGACTTGCATCCGCTCCTGCAAGCAAAAACGGTTCTACCCTACCGCCGTTCATGGCTTTTGCAAGTTTTTCTTGGGGAAGTCCCGTATAATAAACGGCTTCTCCAATATCTTTAAATTCATGATGATAGGCGGGACCCGCATTATGAACGGTTACGACACATTTTACGGCGTAAGATTCCTGTAAGCCTGAAGCGATATAAGACGGGAGAATTGCGGTTGCGGCATCATGGCAATGAATTATGTCGGGCTTTTGCGAAGATGAACATATTTTTGCATATTCCGCAACGGCTTTGGATAGCAGCGCATCCAAAAAAAGCATATCGCGGTGCCCTCTTCCGCGTATGTTTTCGGGATTTTCCCGTTCTTCTTCTTCCGTGTAAACATATACTGCGCGCTTTTCCGCAAATGACGGATGACGTATAAAAATTATTTTTACCGGCGTATTTGTAAATCTTCCGGAAGAAAACTCAATTTTTTCTTTTTTGCCGCATAAGTCGATTTCAGCCGCTGCGATTCCGTCGATTAAATCCGACACACAGTCAAATGAACTGCACGCATATACCGGAATAAAAAGCGTTACATCATTGCCTGCAAGCGCAAGTTCGCTCGCAATGGAATAGGCAACGCTTTTTACCCCGCCGGCTTCGGCGAGACCTGCGCATTCCATTGTTACAGTCCAAAATTTCATTTTAATCTACCTTAAATCTTAATTCACAAACCGCTTGTAAGTATTAAGTCTCATTTAACAGGCAAAAGAAAGGGCTTAAGTCCCTTTACCTATCGGCTTGAAGAAGCATTTGACAAATCCGGACGAAGAACTTCCGCCCCTTTAGTATATATATGAATGGGATGATATTTTTCATCCATGTAGACGTATGCAATAAGCCTTATTACACGCGGTAACGCGCCTTTTACAAATGCTTCCTGTGTACAAAACAGCGGCACGGCGGAAATATCTATATTACCGGAATATTTTTTCCTAAGCGCGGCGCACGGATTTTGTTCGTCAAGATCGTTTGTAATTGAAAATTGCAATGAAACGAAATCTTCCGTAGAGAGATTGTTTTTCAAAAAAAGTTCCGAACACATCTTCAATGTGCTTTCTGTTATGGAATCCGCCGTATTCTGCGCACAAGCTGCGGCGCGTAATGCAAAAAGTTTTTTCATAAAAATATCCTTTATCTTAGCGAATCCAGCAGCTTTTTAAGCTGACGCAAGTCTTCTTCGGAAAGGGAGGCAGAGTTTTTATCGTCCGCGCTTAAAGGCTCTTTTCCTTTCCGTTCTTCGGAATCCGGATTTCCGTAAAGCGTTTCGTTCAAAGCGGAAGTGTACAGTCCGCGCGCGCGCAGATAAAGTTTGTAGTCCGGGACAACGGACGACACAACGTAAAACGATGTAAAAGAAACGGCGGGATATTTTTTAGCGGCTTTAAATTCGGATAAAAGTTTTTCGGAAGACACCGTTTCAGGTTTTACGGCGGAAATTCCGTCTTCATCTGTAAGCAAATACGACGCAGCGGAAGCGGATGCTTCCCGAACGGCGGATTCGATATATTTTTCAAGAGACTCTTGATCGAAAACAATCGAAGAGCGCAAAAGCTCCGGTAAGAACTCCTGCACAACGGTTGCCGTTATTTCAAAATCGAATTTATAAGAAAAGTCGGGAGAATCTTTAAAAGCTTTTTTTAAAATTTCTGCCGAAGGCAATTCTCCTTCAATATTTTTAGAAAAGTTATACGGTTTTACGGAAAAGATTTTCAATTCAGCGTTAGTCGGAATAAGAAATTCCCAATGCCATGAAAATTTGCCGGGAACTACCGGATTTTCCGAAACTCCGCTTGTTTTAGATACTACAACTCCGACGCATCCGGTTTTTACTTTAAATTGAGTCCATCCTATAAAAAAAAGAGTTAGCGCAAATGCAAAAATTATTAAAACACAGGTGATAAATTTTTTAATAGCTTTAGCCATAGAACCCCGTAAAACAGTCGTGTTGACTTCAATAAAAATCCTGCCTAGTATAGCGGCGGATTATGAATACTTCAAGATTTTACAGCAGCAAAAAAATTATACTCTACAGGGCATTTGTCATAACGAGCAGAACGGTGCTTTTCCTGTTTTTGTTTTCCATGATGATGTTTATTTTATTCATTATGGGAAATTACAGGCACTTTACCGATAAAAATCAAGCTTTTATCATAAAAATTGCAACGGTTTCTTCAACGCTGCTTTGCGTATCAAGTTTTTTTAATATTTTCTGTTCCGCAATTTTTTTCTTTATAAAAAGACGGACACGTTATCTGATAACCTCATTTTTAATGCTATTTTCATCCGCACTGGGTTTTACAGCGGCGGCATTTTTAAGAACAATCGAAATTATTTCTCACGGTATACGGTAACGACTGCGGAAAGCGGTACAATCGTAAGGAAGTCCGCGCCGACCGCAAAAAGATTAACCGGTTTTGATAAATTATAAAATTCGGGAGAAATTCTATTGCTTAGACTCGGCATACCGGCATTCCTAAAACAATTCGATTCCCACACAAGTCCTTTCGAGTGCAAAGAACCTCTTGTCCTTGAAGAAGAAGTTCTTGCAACGGAAACAATATCTTCCATGCTGAGCGCGGAAATAGAGCAGCAAAATCCGTCTTTCAACAGATAAACACCTTGCTCTTTTCCAAGCCATACGGAAACGTGTTCTTCACAGGCAAAAGAATCGTAAATATTTAAAAGATGGTCGATTCTGCCGCCGTCCCCGCCTACAAGCGTTATATGAGGATTTTTAATCCCACGTTTTTGCGCCGCTTTATACACGGAATCGACGGCAAGTTCAGTATCGGTAAAATCTTTATCGCGGGGAAACACATCAGGCTTTACTTTGTATTTTTCAAGCAGCAAAGGGAATCTTAAACTGTCAAAGTCTCCGGTGATGATGTCGGGAGAAAAATCATATTCTTTTTTATAAAAAGAATTGTACGAATCACATATTTCAAGCCCCGAATCGGCGGCAACGACAAAATCCGGCTGCCCTACACTAGCCCAGTAATTTTTCGTATTTTGCGGCGGAGCATAAAGTCCGCCCGTAAAAATCACCGCCTTAAAAGCGCCGGAACAAAAATCCCCCGAATCGGAATTGTCGGCATTTTGACTTGAATGGTCTCTATCGTTATTATTGCACACGGACGCATAGTATCATGAATAAAATAAAAATTCCCGATTTTCTTTCCTCGATGAACGGCATTTTCAAAAGCTCAGGTTTTAAAGCTTATCTTGTAGGCGGCGCGGTGCGCGATATGCTTATGAAAAAAACACCCTCGGACTTTGACCTTGCGACCGATGCAAAACCGGAAGATGTAATGCGCCTGTTCCGCAGAGTGATTCCGACGGGAATTTCTCACGGTACGGTTACAGTTTTGTTTCAAAATCATGAAGTTGAAGTTACTACGTTCCGCGCGGAAAGCTCTTATTCCGACGGCAGACATCCCGATTCGATAAGTTTTGCCTCGACAATCGAAGAAGATTTATCACGTAGGGATTTTACTATGAATGCAATTGCCGTCTCGCTTGACGGAAACGGAATTGTCGATCCGTTCGGAGGTGAAAAAGACATAAAAGCAAAACTTATCAGAACCGTCGGCAATCCCGAAGAACGTTTTTCCGAAGACGGACTTCGTCCGGTGCGCGCAATACGGTTTGCTTCTCGTTTGAATTTTAAAATCGACAAAGATACGCTAAACGCCGTATCCGAGCCCGAAATTCTTGCAGTTACAAAAAAAGTTTCCGCAGAACGATTCCGCGACGAATTTGTAAAAATGTTAGACTCGGAAAAACCGTCCGATGCGCTGAAACTTCTTGAGGCAAGCGGAATTCTTTCAATTTTTATACCGGAATTATCGGAATGCCGAGGATGTATCCAAAAAGATGCGCGCGGCAATCATGACTTTGATGTAGCGGATCACCTGTTCTATTCAACAGACGGCGCACCGAAAGATAAATTGAATGTGCGTTTAGCCGCGCTGTTTCACGATATAGGTAAGCCCGCTTCAAAAACCGTAGAAATAAGCGGCGGCGAAAATATAATTCATTTTTACAATCACGAAAAATATTCGGCTGAAATTGCGCGCACAATTTTGACCCGCTTAAAATTTCCTAATTCCGTAATCGACAACGTATGCCATTTGATTTTGAACCACATGTTTCATTACGAACCGGATTGGAAAGATTCCGCAGTGCGGCGTTTTCTTGTGCGGGTAAAACCTGAAAATGTTGAAGATTTGTTTGATTTGCGCATTGCTGATATGTACGGAATGCATAATGTTCCGGTGAGACTGCATGACAGTCCTGCAGTTGCCTTGCTTTTGGAATTCAAAGAGCGCATTAAAAAGTGTGAATGTGAAAAAAACGTATTGAATCTGAAAGAGCTTGCAATAAACGGAAACGACATTATTTCGCTCGGCATTCCCAAAGGCAAAAAAGTAGGATTTATACTCGGAGAACTTTTTAATACGGTACTCGACGATCCTCAACAAAACACCCGCGAAAAGCTCATTCTCATTGCAAAAAAACTTATAAAGTCAGAACATGAAACGGACGGAAAATAAGTTAAGTCCGTAAAAGCAATTCAACTGTCCACAGTCTTCCCTTGATAAGAATAAACTCATCTAGCATTTAGTCTTGTTTTCCTACAATGTTGAAAATTCCGATACGGTCATGTATAATACCGAAGTATGACACGTAGTTTTGCTATGCTTAAACCCGGCGTATTGAACCGCCGCCTCGTAGGCGAAGTTATCAGCCGGCTGGAAAAAAAAGGACTCAAGCTTGTCGCTCTTAAAATGATTCACATAAATCCCGAGCTTGCGTCGAATCATTATTTGGAACATAAGGAAAAATCTTTTTACGATGCCCTTGTGTCTTATATTACTTCAGGACCGGTAGTTGCAATGGTATGGCAGGGAGACGATTGTATTTCCGTCATACGTAAACTCGTCGGAGCGACAAATCCTCTTGAAGCTCAACCCGGAACGATACGCGGTGATTTTTGCTTGCATACGCAGCACAATATAATTCATGCGTCCGACAGTCCTGAAAGCGCCGAGCGCGAAATCAAACTGTTTTTCAACGAATCGGAAATTTTCGACTGGGAAGACAATTCTTCCGTATATTATTGAATTTAATCTGACAATCGGGACGGGACATTATTTCCTATCCGTCATTTTATAAAAAGAAGGTGCATTGATGGAATCTAAAGCTATTGGAGTTCTCGGCGGAGGAGCATGGGGAACCGCGTTTGCACAGGCATTAGCACGCGGCGGATACAAAGTACAAATATGGGCACTTGAGCCGGAAGTTAAAGAAAGCGTAAATTCCGAACATGAAAACAAACGCTATCTTCCGAAAATAAAACTTTCCCCGAATCTCACGGTATCAAACGACATAATTGAAGTTGCAACCGATAAAGAACTCTTGGTTATTGCTTCTCCGTCTCTGTATCTCGCAAGTACAATCAAAAAAATCACCGGTGTTCCGAATATTGCCGACGGTTCAACGATTATACTTGCCCTTACGAAAGGATTCGTTCCTTCGCCGGACGGTCCCAAACTCATTCTCGAGACGATTGAAAACGTGTTGCCCGGCATATATAAAGGAAATACCGTATACGTATCGGGTCCAAGCCATGCGGAAGAAGTTGCGATGGGCAAACTTACGGGCTTAATTGCCGCAAGTGAAAACCCTAAACAATCCATCCGCGTTAGAGAAATGCTTAAAGTCCCTTGCCTTATGGTATATTCGAGTTTTGATGTCGTAGGCGTACAGATTTGTGCTGCAGCAAAAAACGTTATTGCGGTAGTGTACGGCGCACTTGATGCCGT
Organism: uncultured Treponema sp.; assembly: GCA_963548875.1. GTDB lineage: Bacteria > Spirochaetota > Spirochaetia > Treponematales > Treponemataceae > Treponema_D. Next base: position 7,262 of record CAUUVZ010000030.1, read on the forward strand.
CTCGGAGCATTCGGAGGTTTTCGGAGATGATGCGGAATCTTTATTGCTTGCAGCGGGATTGAACGAGATTCAAACTCTTGGAATGGCGATGGGCGCAACGCACTCTGAAACATTTACGTCAATCGCAGGCGTAGGAGACCTTGACGTTACGTGTAAGAGTAAATACGGACGTAACCGGAAATTTGGTCAGGATATGATTAAAAACGATATTCTTTCCAAGTTCACCGATATTGATGACTTAATCGCAAATATCGCAAAAATCGGTTATCTGCCGGAAGGCGCGGTCGCTTGCAAATACATTCATGAAATTGCAGAAAGAAAGAATATCAAACTGACAATTTGTGACGGTTTATACAGAATTTTAAATAAAGAAATACGTCCGCTTGATTTTTTAAGCGAACTTTTAATAAAAGGTAATATGCATGCTTGAAAAAATAACCGGAACATTTACGGATATAGTCCGCACAATCGGCGGAAAATCTACAATCACCGAAAAAAATATAGAAGAAACGGTCGAACGTATAAAAATCGCCTTGCTTGAAGCGGATGTAAACCTGCGCGTTGTGCGGCGTTTTGTCAATTCTACGATAGAAGAAGCAAAAGGTGAAAAAGTTTTGCGCGCTGTTGACCCCGGTCAACAATTCGTAAAAATCATTCACGATAAAATTGCAGCGATGCTCGGAGACGAAAAGCAATCGCTTCACCTGAAAGGCACGGACACACAATCCGTTATTCTTTTGCTCGGTCTTCAAGGAGCGGGAAAGACGACCGCCGCGCACAAACTTGCTGCACGTCTGCAAAAAGAAGGAAGAAAAGTTCTTCTTGCCGCTTGCGATCTTGTACGCCCGGCTGCCGTTGAACAACTTTCCGTGCTGGGAGAAAAAATCGGTGTTCCGGTCTTTAAAGAGGATTTAAAAAACGCCGTCCGTAATGCGGAAGAAGCTCTTATCTATGCGCGTAAAAATCAATTCGACACCGTAATTGTGGATACGGCGGGGCGTCTGCAAATAGATGACGACATGGTGCAAGAGCTTGTAAAGATAAAAAAAGCGCTTTCGCCGGTTGAAACGATTCTCGTCGCAGACGCAATGACGGGACAAAATGCCGTCGATATTGCGCAAACTTTTGATGAAAAGCTGGGTCTTTCCGGTGTCATTCTTACCAAATTCGATTCCGATGCACGCGGAGGAGCAGCTCTTTCGCTCCGCTCCATTACGGGTAAACCGATTTTATTCATCGGAACAGGTGAAAAGACCGACGATCTTGAGCCGTTTTATCCGGAGCGCATTGCAAGCCGCATTTTAGGCATGGGAGATGTGGTTTCTCTGGTTGAAAAAGCGCAGGAAACGGTCAATCAAAAAGAAGCGGAACGATTGCAAAAGCGTATGGCTCGAAATGAGTTCACGCTTGACGATATGCTCATACAATTTCAACAGGTAAAAAATATGGGTTCCATACAATCGCTTGTTGAAATGCTCCCCGGAGCTGCAGCCCAGCTTGGCGGTCGCGGTGTAGACGCCGCAGGTATGAAAAAAAATGAAGCGATAATTCAATCAATGACGAAAAAAGAACGTGCAAATCATTTGATTATAGGTCCGAGCCGCAGAAAACGAATTGCAAAAGGCTCCGGCACGAGCGTTGCCGATGTAAATAAATTGATTAAACAATTTGAGAAAACCAAACTTGCGATGAAAAAAATCAGCCGTAACAAAGGAATGCAGGCTCAACTTTTGAATCAACTGGGCGGCGGCATGGACATGGAATCGCTTGCAAGACAATTCGGCGGAATGTAGAAGGAAAATCGACAAAATCGAACTTTTTGGACGGTTCCACGTTATCGGCGCATCTTAAATTGCGGCAAGAAAATTTTTTACATCGTCCGTTTTTGTAGCCCAGCTTGTTGCAAAGCGGACGACAGTATTTTTATCGTCGTATTTTTCCCAAAAACCGAACTCCGCAATTTTTGAAAGTTCTTTTAATTTTGTGTTTTCAATAACAATAAAAATCTGATTTGTCGGAGAATCCGAATAAAATTCAAATCCTTTTTCTTTAAATCCTTCTTTAAGTAAATTTGCACTATCAATCGCGTTTTTTCCGATTTCAAAATACAGATTATCCGTAAAAAGCGTGTCGAACTGCAATCCCAGTATTCTCCCCTTTGCAAGAAGTGCGCCGTGCTGCTTTACAATCGTAAAAAAATGCGGAATCAACCGGCTGTCGGGGATTACAACGCATTCTCCGAACAGTGCACCGCATTTTGTTCCGCCGATATAAAATACATCGCAAAATTTTGCAATATCACGAATCGATACGTCGTTTTCCGGTGCTGCCAGAGCGTATGCAAGGCGGGCGCCGTCCGCATAAAGCGGAATTTTATAATCTTTGCAAACACATTTCAGTGCTTCCATCTCTTTGCATGTATAGAGCGCGCCGCACTCGGTAGGTTGAGAAATATAAACCGCTCCGGGCATAACCATGTGTTCACGGTTCGCATCTTCGTAAAACGTTTCAATAAAAGCTCTAACACTATCCGCCTTGAGTTTTCCGTTTTCATGCTCAAGCTCGAACACTTTATGCCCGCCCGCTTCTATCGCACCAGCTTCATGGACGCTGATATGTCCGGTTTTTGCAGCTATAACACCTTGATAGGATTTAAGCAAAGAACCGATAACAATCGCGTTAGTCTGCGTTCCGCCGCTCAAAAAATGAATTTCAGCATTAGGAAGACCGCATGCTTTGCGGATTTTCTTGCGCGCACTTTCCGAAAATTCATCGAGTCCGTAGCCGGCTGTCTGCAAAAAATTTGTTTCGCATAACCGCTCTAAAATTTTCTGGTGTGCGCCTTCCATATAGTCGGAAACGAAGGAAAACTTTCGATTTTGCATATAATTCTCACATTATTGGACTTCGATAACGGAAGCGGCTCTTCCATCTTGTGTGTAGACTCTGTTCGGATTTGTTTTATCGACGATAGCAGTCATTCCGAGATAGTAATTGTAATAATATTTCCCGCGAGGAAGCGGCAGAGTAAGCTCGTAAAAACCGGGTTTTGTTTCCTGCAATTCATAAATCCACGAATCCCAATTTGTAAAGGTGCCTGCAAGTCGGACTTTTTCACCGCTTGCACCGTTGTAGATAAATTTAACACCTGCATCGGACTTTTTATACGTTACTTCGGGAAGAGTTCCGCCCAAATTCAATTTGGAAACCGTTATCCCGTTTTCTCCGTCATATTCTTTTTGGGGATTATTCGGATCCGTAGTCCACAGACCGTCTATTATTATTCTGTATGATATTTGTGAAAAATCTTTGGGGCGTTCCAATATATAAAACAAAATGGAATTAGTTATTTTTCCTTCAATACTGCGTGTTATGTGAAATTGATACGGATGAATTATCTTGTAGTCTTCAAAATCGAAAGCAATTCCTACAAAACGCGGACCGGACGGATATGTAAATACGGCATACTCTCCGCTTACTTGCGGCTCGCCGGCTTTTGCCAGTTGTGAAACTATATTGTTGTACTCATACAAATCTTTTTCGTTTTGTTTTACTTCTTCAGCACCGATATATACGGAAAGATTCAGCAATACGGCGGCTGCAAAAATTTTAGAAAATAGTTTCATATATAGATGTTCGGAAAAATTTATGAATAATTTTAGAGATTCTTGGCTAAAAGCGAAACTTTTATACGAAGTCGGGCAATTCTACAATCTCCGTAATTCCTGTAACGGGATTGGGGAATTCCAGCTTTACCGCAAAAAAACGCATATTTTTTTCCGAAAATCTGTCCGCCGCATTGTAAATTACGTCTCCTACAATCGGAAAACCGCACCATGCACAGTGGCACCTTACTTGATGTCTGTAGCCTTGCGTAATCCTGCATGAAAAATCCGCATAGTCCGCCTCCCTTGAAATAAGCGAAAAATGAGTCGTATACATTTTTTTTGTACCGATTTTTTTTAATGCGGCTCCGGCGGAATGCTCCGTTACGGGACGAACTTCTTTTTGTCCTTGTCCGTAATTCCTGAAAAAAGAATTTACATCGAACTCTTTGGCGGACTTGCAATTTTTTAAATAATCAAAAGCAGGCGGAAATCCTCCTAAAATATTTGCGTTCTCGGGCTTAAAAATACAATACGCCCTATAAGTTTTTACAAATCTTCCCTCTTTTTGTGCGGAACACAGAAAATCATAAGACTCTTGTGTTGCCGCAGCCATCAGTAAACCTTGAGTATCCGTATCGATTCTATGAAGAAGCCCGCATTCTATTTGATTTTTACCGATTACGTTTTTCAATTCGGGAAAAATATCGGCGATAAGAGAAAAAGCATCCGAGCCCGTGCGCCCTTTTAGAGGCGCTGACGGTAATCCTTGAGGTTTATAAATAACGGCAAACGGAAAATCCGCCGACGGTTCTCTTACTATTTTTACTTTTTGCATTTTGGGTGAACCTTAGGCATAACTTCCCGCGAATAATTTTCTTTAAGACGTTTCAAAGTATCATAAAATCTCTGCGGAATGGCTGCACGGAAACGCCTGTATTTGACATTCGGATTAAGCCTTACAATCATTTGTCTTGAGTGCAGCATAAGTGTGGAATCGGGAAAAAGTTCGTCGGGCTTTCCGTATATTTTATCGCCCAAAATCGGACAGCCCAAATATCTCATGTGGACGCGAATTTGGTGCGTTCTTCCGGTTTTAATTCTTACACGCATTACGGAATATTTTCCGTAACAGGCAATGCAATGATACAGCGTCCTTGCAAATTTTCCCTCTTCGGTAGCCGTTACCGCTTTAAAACGCTTCCTGTTTTTCATATCGCGAACAATCTGCGTGCGAACATCTCCGGCGGAAGCAGGAGGTCTTCCGCGAACGATACAAATATATTCTTTTTGAATCAAACGACTTTTAAACTGACTGCAAAGCCATTCTTCCGTTTCACGATTTTTCGCGCATATAATCAAGCCGGAAGTATCTTTATCCAAGCGATGAACGATTCCGGGACGTCGTTTTTGCAGTATTTCGTTCGCCCCGCCCTCTTTTATTTGCGGAACTTCGGAGCGGCCCCATCGGTATAAAAGCGCATTAACCAAAGTACCGTGCCAATTTCCGGCAGCGGGATGCGTTACCATTCCTTGCCGTTTATTTACAACAGTTACATTTTCATCTTCAAAAACGACGGAAAGAGGAATATCTTCAGGCTCTATATTTTCGGGAACATCGTCTTCCCAAAGGATATCGATTATATCTCCGCCGTCTATTTTCGACGAAAGTTTTGCATTTTTACCGTTAAGAAGAATTTCTTGAGCCGCCGTCTTTAAGTGCGAGCGGTTCATTCCGTTAGGAACGGATGCGACATATTGATCAAGTCTCATCCCGCCGCAGAAATCTTCGGGAACTCTTAGACAAATCGACGGCATCAGTTTTTCTCATTCCCGCTGCCGATAGAATTAAATTCGTAATCATTATCCGAAAAGATTTGTTCGCTTTTTTTCAAATCCGAATCATCATTTTTATCTTGAGGAAGAATTTCAATTTTTACGGCTTCCGGATCTTCTTCTATGGGAGAAATCTTTATCGGTCCGTTTTGCAGGGCTTTAAGACGCTTACGTGCGCGGCTGCGCTTTATTTCGTGAACAATAAAATCCGTCAATCCTATCCCCGCGCTTATTCCGACGGAAGTTAATATTATGCCGATTTGCTCTTCAGTCGTATAAGCATTGGCATCGGAAGACTTTGCAAAAGGATTCGGAAAATAGTTTGAATCGAAATTATGCGAGGCATATTTACCGAAAGAATATCCCAAAGTAACGTTGAATGTAACAAAAGGAATCGCGCCGAGCGTAATTATTTCGGCACGCCGCAAATCTTTTAAAACCGGGTGAAATTCATCCTTACTATACGGTTCAGGAGACTGTGTTTGTGCAAAAAGCATGGAGAATGACAAAAAAAATGCGGAAAACGCAAATAAAAGGCGATTTTTCATGCAGAGTCTCCGGTTTTATAATTACGTTCACCGAAAATTGCAGTTCCGATTCTTACTTCGGTGGAACCTTCTTGAATCGCAATATTGTAATCTCCGGACATTCCCATAGAAAGCGTATCGAATTTAAATAAATCGAACATTTGAGAAAGCGTATTTTTCGCATCCCGCAAAGAAACGAAAGATTTTCGGATAAGTTTTTCATCTTCCGTAAAAGGTGCCATCGTCATAAAACCGCACGGAATTACATGAGGCGCAGAACCTTCTGCGATGTATTTTAAAGCGTCTTCAAGGTCGGTAAAGGAGGGAAAACCGGATTTCGAATCTTCTCCCGTATGCAATTCAAGCAGAATATTTATGTTTTTACCGATTTTCGCCGCCGCTTTTTCAATTTCCGTAATAAGCGCAAGACTGTCGACGGATTCAATGCAGTCGGCAATTTCTACGGCTTTTTTTACTTTATTTGTCTGGATATGCCCTATCAAATGCAATTTTACATCGGGAAATATTTTTTTAACTTCGGTAAATTTCAGAGCGGCTTCTCTTACGCGGTTTTCTCCGAACGAAGTAATACCGTATTCTGCCGCTTCCAATACTTCTTCTACCGAATGAAATTTACTGACGGCAAGCAAGTTTACGGAATTCTCTTTGCGGCCGGCATCTTTTTCAGCCTTTCTGATTCCGTTTAAAACATTTTTAAGATTTTCCGTAATGCAAGTGGACATAATCAAAGTATACCGGTATTCAAATTATCCGACAACTCCAGCAGTTTTTTTACGGAAAGCCGCTCCGCCCTATCCATCGGGTCAATATCGGACTTTTTCAGCGCGGAAAGTGCTTTATCCGCCTCCGGGACAAAACGCAAAAGATTGTTGTATACGGTCTTCCGCCTCGATACGAATAAAGCTCGCTGCATTTTTATAAAATGATTCGGATTTACACAGTCCGGAAAATCGGGATTTTTATCCATCTGGACGGATTTTGAAGCGACATTCGGGCGCGGCCAGAAATTTCCTCCGGCAAGTTCAAGTAAGGGTTTTACGTTATACGCCCATCTGCACAAAATCGAAAACGACGAATAATCGCCGCAGTCTTCTTTTGCGCACATTCTATCCGCCACTTCTTTTTGAACGGTAAAAACCGCTTTTTCAAACCGAACACCGGATTCAATCGTATCGGCAATGATTGCGGCGGCAATATTGTACGGAAGATTTCCGAATATGCGCTCAGGCATTCCGCCGCTCTGCAATTCGTTTTTCCAAGTCTTTATAACGTCGCCTTCAATAATTTTAAAATTATCTCCGTAACTTGAAAACAATTCTTTCAAAATGCGGGCAAACCCCCTGTCTATTTCAAATACGGTAAGTTTTGCGCCGCGCAAAAGAATTTCCGATGTCATTGCTCCGAGTCCTGGACCTATCTCCCATACTTTCATACCGGGACTTATTGCAAGCGCGTCGGCAAGACTTTTACGTGCATCGGCATTCACCAAAAAATTCTGTCCGAATTTTTTTTGCATCGCCATGCCGTGCTCTTCCATAAATTTTTTCAATGCGGCAGGTGAATTATAATCAATTTCTCTTTTATCCATAATAATTTTCCGTTCCCGATTTTTTCTCAAATATTTGCGCAAGGAAATCCTGCAAATATTAATACGAGCCGTTTGATTATATTGTATTGAATTTTCATAAATAAGGAACTATACGGAAGCAGCGCAGGAAATAAAATACATAATGCAATACAAAATAAGCCGGAATATACAAAAATTACGACAACGGGAGAGACAATTACGGATGAAACGATACCGATAGGCGCGAATGTTTTAAAAATACAAGCAGTTACCGGAGCCGTAATGAGCTGAGCACCGGTGCTTACACCTAAAGGTTCCGCAATAACGGGCGGGATTATATTTGTAAAAATAAAGAAAAATATTTTTCCGAAAAGCAAAATTCCTACAAGCGCGCCGTAAGAGAGTATAAATGCCGGCTCCAAAACATGATTCGGAAAAATTAAAACATGAATCAAAAATGCAAACGAAAGATTTCTTAGCAGACTTATCGAACCGATTCCCGCAGCTTTAGCAAAAATTACTATGAATGAACACAATAAGGCTCTGAAAAGCGACGGAGAAATACCGGCAAACCATGTAAATACGCAAATTGCAAAAAGCTGCAAAAAGATTGCTGAACGCCTTCCGAAAATCTTTTTTCCTGCAAATAATGCCGCTCCCGAAAAAAGCGAAAGATGCATACCTGAAAGCGCAAGAATATGCGAAATACCGGCGTTTCTAAATCCTGCACTTAATTCGGGGTCGGCATATTCTCTCATGCCGGAAATCAAAGCCGAAAGCAAACCGCCTGCATCTCCCCACGCATAAAGCATACGCCGAAATTGCATTCTGCAGGCAGCCCGAAACATTTTTATTTCTGCCGAAAAACCTTTCCCCCAATCAAGCTGTTTTGCGCTTTTTACAAAAAATGCGGAGCCGTCTTTTGAAAAAGAACCTTTAAGTTCAAGTTTTGCACCGTTTTCGCATATAAGATGATTTCCCTCTTTTGCAGAAGAATAAAGTTTGCCCGGAAAATACGATTCTACAAAAGCGGCAGGAAGAATAATTTTCACTTTCCCGGAACAATTTGAAACCGCACCGTTCGAGCATTCCGCGTATTCCGGCAAAAATTGTGCAAAATAAACGGGACTTGAACTGCTTTTTGTTGCATTTGAACAAATCGTTCCGGAAATACAAGAAATTTTTAAAACCGGTAAAAGACATTTGAATTTATCTTTTGCAGGCGGCTGTAAAATTCCAGTATAGGCGAGAAAAGAAAATATTACAGCCGCGCCTATTACGGGATTGTATAAAAAAACGTATTTGAAATTCTTTTTTAGTTTTAAACCTACCATTTAAGTTTCGCCAGTGCATTTCGCGCGGCGGCAACGACGTTTTCCGAATAATTATAGTTGTTTATAACCGCAAGCAGCGGATCGAACGCGGATTTATCGCCTATTGCTCCGAGCGTATTTATGATTGCGAGAACAACCGGCTCCGTAGATATGTTTTTTGCTTTTTCCATATCTTGACTCATCTTCTGCAAATACGCGGAAAGAACCGAAGCGCTTTGAATCGGAGCGACTTCCGACATTCCTTTTACGACTGAAATAAAGCCCGCATCATCGAGCAATTTCGACTCGTATTCTCTTTTTGCCGTTTCAAAAAAAGTCATAGCCGTATTTGCTCCGCGCGTCCATTTTCTTTCCGCAAGAACATTGAATGCATCAAGCTGCAAATCCGCAAGTGATTTATCCGCAGAGGCGGTATTCTCTGCAATATATATAGCGCGGGAGAGTATGTTTTCGGCAATCTCCGCCTTATAAATCCGTGAATTTTTATCGTTTTTTACGGTTAAATCAAAAATTTTCCTACATTCTTGTATATTGCCGCTCCGGATTTTTGCAATGACATCGGATAAAGAGCTTTCCGCAAGAGCTGCAAGCGCGGAATTCAATTCATCGGAAAAATTTTTCCAGTCGGAAGAAGACGAATAAGACAAAAGAATGTTAAAAGAATCTTTATCGCCTATCGCTCCGAGCGTTGCAATTACCGATTTCGTAAGTGCCGTTTTAGATAGTGCTGCCGATGATTTAATATAATCGTTTAACATTGCCGCAAGTTCCGTATTGGAAATATTCAGCTTTGAAAGTCTGTCCAAAACGGCAATCTTTACGGTGTCATCGTTATAAAGATTATATATTTTCATAAAATATTCCGAGATTTTTTCTCTTTCCGCCGAATCGGATTTTTCCACGTAATCGGACGGGAGAGAAAGAATTCCTGCAACCGCAAGGGCGGATAAATCTTTATCTTCCCCCAAAACGGATTTGTATGTTACGGCAAAATCTATAGCGGCAATTGCAAGTTCGGGCTTATCGGTGCCGGAAGCTTTTAAAACTGCGGAAGTTTTATCGGATATGTTTCCGCGTATGAAATTCTTTTTATTTTGCGACACATCGGAAAAAGAATAATAATTACATATAAAAATAAATATAAAAAAAACGATTGGTGCTTTATTTTTCATATTAAAGTTCATGAACTTCCGGCTCCTCCGATTCGTCAAATGAATTGAATTCATGTACCGGCAATTTTTCGGATTCGGCTTCAACCTCATCGTACACCTCTCCATCGGATTCCGTAAGACTGAGCGCATCAAAAATCTCTTTTTCGGATTCCGTAAGAATGTTATAAACATAAGCTAAAATAATATTCCTCATTTCGGGTTCGGTGTGTATGCATTCAAAATGTAATTTGGATTGATTTGATTCCTCGTCGAATTCTACATTATGCACAATGCCGAACATATCAATCAATTTATCGTCAAGTTTGAATTGCAGCCGGATACGCACATTCGGCATTCCTTTTCCGCCGATTTTTATCAGCGCACCGTTTTCCGAAATATCTTCAATCAGACATCTGTATCCGGGTACGGATTCTACCGCATTATAGTCTATTACTTTATCCTTTAGAATATATAAGTCTCCGTAAATCTTACATTGTGCCCGTATGGCATTACGTTTTTGCGAGCGTATCAAGTTTGACGAATGTTCGATAAAAAGAACAGGTTTACCGAGAAACATACCGCTTTTTTGTACGACAGTGTCAAAACTATACATTGCGTCGTGTTGACGCCATAAAAAGACACTTATGTTTTTTCCGACCCAATGTTTACCTTCAACGGTTATGCAATTTTTCTGCATGGGCATTTTAATAATCAACTCGCGGGCATTATTAACGATTTCGGAAGAAAATACTCCCATTCCGGGAAGAATCACGCGTAACGACTGCTTTTCGGATAAAGCTCTTGTGGAGTCCAATCCTTTTTTATCGTCTTTAAGTTTTTCAAGCTTTGTCCGGAACGTATAAAGTGCAGTCAATAGATGGCGATATTCTTCGGGATCGGGACAAGCCGATGAGTCCGATTTGGATTTTATCGTAGAAATGCATTTCAACAAAACCGGAACCGACCAATATATCGCCGCAGGTTCCTCCAGTTCACAGATACGGGCAACTTTCCATAACATAAAAAGTTCCGATAAGATGAAACGCTGATCAAGTCCTCCTGTAAAAAAAACGATTACTTTCTTTAAATAAGGACTAAATTTTATTATTATGCCTGTTATGAGTATCAAAATAAGAACTGCCGATGCAATATACATATATGCAAAAAAGCCCCGCGTTTATATAATATTAAGAGTCCCGCCGAGCATAGGATTTTTCAAATCTCAACGGTCTTGTAATAATATCATATAACACATGAAAACACATTCTTTTTTAATTGAAATAATAATTTTTTCATCGGTTTTGACTTTATTCGTATTACCGCCGTTATTCGTTAAATCTCCGCACGATTTTTCATGGAATTTTCCATACGCCGGTATCGTATATGCAATTGCGGCAGGTGTTTTATATTTAGGAAACAAAGCGAATAAGTCGCGATACCGGCTTATAAATTTTATTAAAGATTCCGCAAATATGTGGATTGCGCTAGGAGCAATCTGCATAACGGCGGCACTTATTCAACTTAGCGCAATTCTTCTTAAATATAAAAATCCCGTACAAGATTCGATTTTTCCCGACAGTCCGATTTCGCTTGTATTCTGCATGATAAGTTTTGCGTGTTCGGCTTTTTATGAAGAAGTTATTTTTAGAAGTTTTTTACCTGAAAATTCAAAAAAAATTGCAGCCGGTATTGTCAATTTTTCCAAAACAATAGAATGCGGAAAGCTGCCGCCTTTTATTTCATATACATTGGAGATTTTAATATGCCTGATATTTGCATTTTCTCACCGGTATTTGGGATTTCCCGCAGTATTAAATGCCGCTTTTGCGCACATATTTTTTAGAATTTGCTATATAAAATCTTCTTCCCTGTGGACAAATACTGCGGCGCATTTCATATACAACGCGCTGAGCTTGTTTTTAATGAAATAGACTGAAAGAATATCAAAGTTTTTTACCGAGTATCAAAAATATCGGATATTCTTTTTTTTCATCTCCGACAAATTTTTCTTCAATCAGGACAGTTTCATTGCAAAGAATTTCAAATTCGTATTTCTTCATAAAATTGAGAATCGAATTTCTATCGATCCCGTTATGCGGAACCTTCATCGGCGCGTGAAAACTGCCGTCTTCGATATCCAAATCCGAAACGGCGAGAAAACCTCCGGGTGCGATATGCTCGTAAAGCAGTTTTAGCGTACGTTCAATATCGTTTATGTGATGAAAAGCAAGTAATGTTACGATCGCTATATAAGTCGGAAAAATATCGAATCCGCAAAAATCCTCCGCGATTTTGAATATTTTATAATTCAGAATATTTCCGCTATCGGCTTTGCTTTTTACTTTATCCAGCATACCGCCGGATACGTCTGCAAAATGAATTTCATAAAAATCATTTATAAAATTAAAACCCAACAACCCGGTTCCGCACCCGAAATCGAGCAATTTTTCTTTTGAATCGATACGGCTTGATTTAATAAAATGATTTATACGCGAATAAACTTTTTTTGCCCGGCGGTATTTTTTATCGTCATCCCAATCGGCGGATTTATCGTCAAAGTATTCGGATTTCATCATACAAAGCCTCGCTCATATCTTATAAAGGTAATTATTTTATAAATAAATGTATAAAATATAATACATAATAACAAGTATACAGACATTTTTTAGCCGAAAAATTCTCCTTAACGTAAACAAGTAAATAATCACGCTCATTACATTCTCTCCTTCTCTTTTTGATGCGGCACAAAATTTTACGCAAGCTGACTTTCCGTGAAGGTCGGATTTTTTACAATCATTGAAGAATCTTTATAAATTATGATATATTTCCTGCATGGCGGAACGTAACGGAAAGCGGCTGTATATTATCGGAGCGGGATTTGCGGGGCAAACTATTGCCGCCGACATCAAAAGGAAAAATATTTTTGGAACGGTTGCAGCGTTCCTTGACGACGATAAAAATCTTATAGGTACAAAAATCGACGGGATTCCTGTACTCGGAACAATTGATAATCTTACTTCAATATTCCGACCGACAGAAACCGATGAAGCAATTATTGCAATTCCCAGTGCGCCCGTAGAACGCATAAGAGAAATTTATTCTTCACTAAAAAAAAGCGGTTTTTTAAAGATAAAGATTCTTCCCGGTATCTCTCAGGTCGTAAACGGTACTGCAAAACTTGTACAAATACGCGAAATCGACCCGCTAGATATTTTAGGAAGAACGCCTGTAACAATCTCACTTAAAGAAAGTCTTTCATACCTTCGAGGAAAGCGCGTTTTGATAACGGGCGCAGGCGGTTCAATCGGTTCCGAGCTTTCTCGACAACTTTTATCGGGAGGAGCTGAACGGCTTTATCTTTTCGGACACGGCGAAAATTCCATATACCAAATTGACAGAGAACTTAGACTTCTACAGGCAGAAGGTGTCGGAGAAAAAGCGACGCTCGTACCGATAATCGGCGATATGAAAGACAAAGCATATACCGACTATATAATCGGTCAAACAAGATGCGATGTAATCTTTCACTGCGCCGCTTATAAGCACGTTCCCATGATGGAAGAAAATCCGGTTGCAGCTATTGCAAATAATGTATTCGGAACAAAAAATTTGCTCGATGCGGCAGCCGCTCACGGAGTAAAAAGATTCGTTCTGATTTCTACCGACAAAGCGGTAAATCCGGTAAGCGTTTACGGTGTAAGCAAACTTTTATCGGAAAAGCTTGTTCTGGATGCGGCAAAAACTTCTTCCGCCGCCGGAAATTTTATGTTCGTAAGATTCGGAAACGTATTGGGTTCCAGAGGTTCGATTCTTCCGCTGTTTATGGAACAAATTAAAAACGGCGGTCCCGTAACCGTTACTTCCCCTGAAATGGAACGCTATTTTATGACAATTCCCGAAGCCTGCTCGCTCGTGTTACAAACCGGCGGAGTCGGCAAAAACGGAGAATCATATCTTCTTGATATGGGCGAAAGAATAAAAATTATCGAACTTGCCGAACAGATTATAAGATTCAGCGGACTTGAACCTCACAAAGACATTGCAATAAAAATTGTAGGCAAACGCAAAGGCGAACGCGAAACGGAACCTTTATGGCTCGATGAAGAAGAACCTAAAAAGACCGAATATACAAAAATTCTTCGCCTTAAAAATCAGGATTTTACACACGATCGACTGAGTAAGCTGCTCGAAAAACTTGAACCTATCTGCATTTGCGCTTACGGACAGAAACCCGATTTATCGGTATTCAGAAATAAAGAACGTATGATTAAAATTTTATGCGGAGAATTTCCCTCGCTGAAAGAATTTTATGAAATAAACGATATGTGGAGCTGAATATGAGCGATGCGGATTCTCTTAAAGTAAAATTTTTCGTACCTTCAATTTCCGGCGAAGAAGAAAAAGCGGTGCTCGAAGTGCTGCGCTCAGGCTGGCTTACAACCGGAAAATACGCGGCGAAATTTGAATCGGATTTTTGCGATTTTATGAACCGCGATGAAAACGGAAAAATTTTTGAAACAAGAAAAACAGCGGGATTAAATACGGATAAAGTGCAAAGTCTTGCAGTCAATTCAAATACGAGCGGGATGATTCTTGCAATGGAAGCCTGCGGCGTAAAAAACGGAAGCGCGGTAATAACTACACCATATACATTTGTTTCAACTGCGACTTCTGCAAGACACTTAGGTGCCGACGTAATATTTGCCGATACGGAAAAAGATTCCTACAGCATAGACGCGGATAAAGTTGAAGAACTGTTGAAATCCGATGTTCAACACAAAATAAAAGCTGTAGTTCCCGTGCATATCGCCGGAAATATCTGCAATATGCAAAAACTTTGTTCAATCGGAAAAAAATACGGCGTTAAAATAATTGAAGATGCGGCGCACTCATTTCCAAGCCGCACAGATTTAGGATTTGCCGGTACGATCGGAGATATAGGCGTATTTTCGTTTTATGTAACAAAATCAATCACAACCGGTGAAGGCGGCATGGTTTGTACGCGCGACAAAGCTCTTGCCTCCCGCATGACAACTATGCGTATGCACGGAATGGACAGAACAACATGGGATCGTTACACATCTCCGCGCGCATCATGGGAATACGACATAATCGATTCAGGATATAAATTCAATCTGCCGGACATACTTGCGGCAATCGGCGTGTGTCAGCTTAAAAAGGCGGAAGATTTTCTGCAAAAGCGCAAAAAGATTGTAAAAATGTATAACGAGGCATTTTCAAATCTCGATTTCATAAAACTTCCGCCTGACGGAAAAGGAAACGCTTGGCATTTATATCTTATGCGTTTAAATCTTGAAAAGCTGACAATCAACCGCGATGAATTTGCTAAACTTCTTCAGAAAGACGGAATAGGTATTTCCGTTCACTTTATTCCGCTGTTTCACTTTACATACTGGAAAAAACTTTATAACGATTTTACAAAAGAAAATTTTCCCAATGCGGAAAAAAATTATCAAACGACAATATCGATTCCTTTATGGCCGGATATGACGGAAAACGACGTAAATCTTGTAATCGCTTCGGTAAAAGAAATAGGAATAAAATATCATGTCTGAATCCGTAAAAAAACGCAGAACACGGAAAAGCACAAGCACAAAAGACAATGCGGAATCTTATATTGCCGATAAATATTATTCCGATTGTTTTGCCGAAGGAATGCTTTACGGTGTAATTGTACGCAGTCCGTACGCATACGGCAAAATCATGAACATAATAATAGACTTGCCGGAAGGTTACAGTCTTTTTACGGCGCACGATATTCCCGGTAAAAATGAAATACGCACATTCAATACAAGTACAAAAATTTTCTGCACGGATGAAGTCAGCTATATCGGAGAACCGATTGGAATCATCGTAGGACCGGAATTAAAAACTGCAAGAAAATTAGCCGCCGAAATCCGTATTACGTTTGATATAAGCACGATTAAAAGTGCCGTAAGAGAGCTTAATAAAAATTACAATCGTCCGTTTATTAAGCTGCCGGGAGATTTGCAGAACGAAGGAAAAGCAAACTTAAAATTCAATGTTAGAATATCACAAACAAAAGCTGAAAAAATAAGCATAGAAGAAAATCTTTCGGATATAAACTCTATAAGAAATACAATTTTATATGAAAAACCGATCGCCTATCATTCTCAATCCCATGTTATTGCAGAACGTATTGTACGGACTGGAATATTTCAAACTTCGAAACAAACTCTTTCTGCATTAAAAAAGTCTGAAGAATTTTACAGCCAATCCGATTTTGAAGTTTCTACAGACAGTTCAATGCAGGAATTCGATTTTGAATGGACGGAAACAAGCGGTGCGTTTTGTTTTACTAAAGGTCAAAAACTTACTGTAATGACAACGACTCAGTGGCCGGAGCATTTACGTTCGTCCATTGCCGATGTGCTAAACATAGATGAAGAACGTATTATCGTAAAAAAAACATTATCGCAGCCGCCTGTAATGAGCGGACTATGGCGTTGCACAACGATTGCAGCACAGGCGGCACTGGCTTCATATCTTTGCGGCAAACCTGTAAAACTCATTCTTTCACGAAAAGAACAATCCGACTTTATGCCGAAAGGATTACGGAGCACAATATCTTATAAAAGTGCCGTCGACAAAGACGGCAAAATAAATGCTTTACGAGTAAATATCGATGCCGATTCAGGGTGCAAAAATCCGTTTGCCGAAGATATTGCGAACAGACTTGCCGTCGCGGCAATAAGTTTTTACAACATCGAAAATATTTATATTTGTGCGCGCATTCACACGTCAAATATGCCGCCGTCTTCAATCTATCCTGAACTGGTTGATTCTCAAGTTTTTTTTGCACTTGAAAATCATATACAACGGATTGCGGAACGTACGGGTTTACTGCCCGATGAAATCCGCCAAATAAACATAATCAAAACGGAAAGCGAGCAAAAATCTCCGTTCGAATTTAAATTCCCTAAAGCGGAAGTTGCAATTCAAGCAATAATGGCTCAAAGCAGTTTTAAACGAAAATATTCTTCTTTAAGACTGCTGGAAACATCTTCCAAAAATGCGGACGATAAAAACAGCGCGTTTAAAAATCTTCCACGAAGAGGAATCGGACTTTCATGCGCTTACACAGGCTCGTGTTTTTTCGGCTCAATGTTTAATTCTTATGACAGAACGCTGGAAGTTACTCTTTTAAGCGACGGAACGCTTTTGATTCACACAATGGCACCGTCAACTTCTGTCGGACTCGTGTGGAAGAAAATTGCCTCCGAACTTTTAGAGATTCCTATCGAATCGATAAAAATAACCGATGATACGGGCAGCCAAATGGAGGCAGGTATTCCTGAAAACTTTTACAATAATGTTTCGATCTTAACGATGCTTATAAAACGTTGCTGCACGGAAATTCAAAAAAAGCGTTTTCACAGTCCGCTTCCCATAACGGCAAAAAAAGCCGTAACTCCTGCAATGAAAAAACAGTGGAACCGAGAGACATTTTCAGGCTCGCCGTTCCATACAACAGCATTCGGAACGGCAATACTGGAACTTGAATTGGATGCGGCTACGTACGAAGAAACCGTAAAAGGAATTTGGATTGCTTTAGACTGCGGTGAAATATTTTCGGTAAAAGCCGCAGAAAATGAAGTCAGGCTTGCAGTCAGACAGGAGCTTGAGCGGCTTATGGAAAACGAAACGGTAGAATGCAAAAGCATTTCAATATCTTTTATACAATCCAATAATCCGCCGTGCAGAATTGACAGAATAGTTCACAACCTAATTCCGGCAGCTTTTACCAACGCTATGTCGCAGGCATTAGGCAAGCCGCTTACAAAACTTCCCTGCTCAAAAGAGACGTTTTTCAATCTGCTGAATGAGCACAAGACGGCGACAGGTGCACAAACGACAGGTGCAAAAGCGGAAGATTTGCAAGCACAAGCGAAAACGGAGCGTGTATAAATGAACATACCGGTAATATTGAATGGAGAAAAAATTTTCTTTCAGGCGGATTCGGAGGAAAAGCTTTCCTCTGTACTGCGCAGAAACGGATGTCTTTCCGTTAAAACTGCTTGTGCAAAAGGCAGATGCGGTTCATGCACTGTACTTTTAAATGAAAAACCCGTTCCGTCATGCAGACTTCCTGTAGCTCTTGCTATCAATCAAAAGATCGAAACGCTGGAAGTTTTTTCCAAATCGGGAGAATATACAGCAATTATGAAGGGATTTGAAAAAGCCGGAATAGAATTATGCGGTTTCTGCAATTCCGGAAAGATTTTTGCAGCGCATTCCGTAATATGTGCAAATGTCCGTCCGAGCCGTGCCGCAGTTGCGGAAAAAATACGGCATCTTGCCCCTTGCTGCACGGATTTGGATACACTTATAAACGGAATTCTTTATGCGTTTGAGTTCAACAGTCGGAAGAAGGACGTATAAAAATGAAAAAAACGGAACATAAAATTTTTTATGCGCGGAACATACAGGAACTTTTTTATCATACAAAAACAATTACAGGGCTTCAAATTGTCGGCGGCTGCACGGATATAGGCAAGCTGCCGGAAAAATCAATATCATCTTTGCTTATTCCGGATTTACGCCAAATAACCCGGCATGAACGGTACCTTGAACTTGGTTCCGGAACAACACTCGCAGAAGCGGAAGAATTAGGAGAGCATCATCTTCCGAAGGTTTTGTATCACGCGCTCAAAGCAACTGCAAATCCGTTTGTACGCAATATCGCGACAATCGGAGGAAACATTCTTGCAGACGGAATAAAACACACTTTGTACGCTCCGCTGATGGCTCTGGACAGCGCATTGGAATTCCAAAGTCAGGCTGAAACAAAAATTATTCCGCTCCAAAATTTTATAACAATTCCTGAAAAATATGTTTTAACAAAGATACGAATTCCTGTAAACGATTGGGACATAAGCATATTCAATAGACTTGGACACGGAATATACATAAAGGAAGATTCGGCATCTTTTGCGTTTCTTGCAGGAACGGAAAAAAGCGTAATTACAAATATAGGAATTGCTCTGGGGGGAGAAATCAGTTTTCGCTGCTTGGAACTGGAAAACAGAATGCTCGGGACAAAACTTCCGCTTCAAAAAGAAAATATGCTCTCGTATATGGAAACTGCGGAACTTTCTTTTGATTCTCATTCAAGACAGGACGGTATGTTGAAACAGCAATTTATGAATCTTATAAGTCATTCTCTTGACCAGCTGACTTAATACGTAACTACCGTCTTAAAGCCATTTCTAAAAAAATCATGCACTCGAAAAAAAAGGACTTTAGTGCTTTACTTGTTTCCGCCTGCTTTTTCATATATATTATCGCCATGAATCTTACAGGTGTACCGGCTAAAGCTAAATCAAGATCGGCGGAAAAGAATACTATTGAACAGCAAATTAAAAATATCCGCCGATATGCCGGAACCGTATTGTCGGTTCAACGTTACAAGCATTCCGTACGCGTTGCAGAATTATCGGAAAAGATGTGCGGCATTTACGGAATTGCGGACGCGCGGCTCGGTTATCTTGCAGGAATAGCACACGATATTTGCAAGGAAACGGATGACGAGCAACTTATCAGATATTCCATGCGCGACGGCAATCCTATTTCCGTGCTCGAAGCGGAGCACCCTTCTCTTTTGCACGGACGCGCAGCCGCTATCGTACTTAAAGAAAAATTCGGAGTTACGGATAAAGATGTTCTTGAAGCGGTTGCAAACCATACTTTCGGCAAAAGAGGCTGTTCAAAACTTGCAAAAATTCTTTTTGCTGCGGATAAAATAGAGCCGGGACGGGAGCACTCAACGGAAACATATATTTTACAAAAACTTTCGATGCCGTTGGACGCTCTTGTAAAATCCATTATAAGCGAAAATATCGATTATCTAAAAAGCAAGGGAAAAACGGTTTCACCTATAACGTCGGATTTCCTTTCTTCTCTTTAGAAGCGTTTTTTTAAGAAAGAGGTTTTTATGCATAAATATAAAATGAGAGACGAGCAAAATGGAGCTGTT
>CAUUVZ010000031.1:0-26814 GCA_963548875.1 uncultured Treponema sp.
ATAAAAGGTTCAATTTCGAGTTTTCTAAAACTCGAAATTTTCCATCAGTTTCGCGTAACGCCGGAACGGGGAGTTTTGAAAACGGATAAAAGTGTGCGTAGGCGAGGTTCCGGCTGCGTGCCGTTTCGAGCGTTAGGCTTGCGGAAGCCTACTCTAAAGGCTCGACTGCGGCATATAGTGCGAGTTTGCGATGCAAACTCGGTAGTGAGCAGAGCGAACGAAGTTCTCGCCCAAAGCATAGCTTTATTCATGCATACTTTCAAAACTCGACATTCGACCTAATATTTTCGCTTCCGGCGTTTATTCTTCAGTTTGAATTTCAAAGTTTATTTTCGACTGCGGGAAAACCTAAAGTGGGACTTTACATAACGATTGCCGCAGGATTAACCAATATCGTATTGGATGCGCTGTTCGTCGCAGTCTTTTCGTGGGGACTTGAAGGAGCTGCCGCCGCTACGGTTATAAGTCAATGTGTGGGAGGCGGGGTGCCGATTCTGTACTTTGCCCGCCGCAACGATAGTTTTTTGCGGCTCGGTAAAACGTCTTTTGACGGCAAGTCGCTTGTAAAAATCTGCTCTAACGGTTTTTCGGAATTGCTCAGTCAGATTTCAATGTCGCTTGTGAGTATGCTTTACAATGTGCAATTATTGCGCTATGCGGGTGCGGACGGGGTTGCAGCCTACGGTGTTTTGATGTATGTCGGTTTTATTTTTCAAGCACTTTTTATAGGATATTCGGTCGGGACGGCACCGATTATCGGCTATCATTACGGCGCGCAAAATCATAAAGAGTTAAAAAGTCTTTTGAAAAGGAGCGGCATATTGATAGGGATTTTTGCGCTTTGTATGTTCGCTTCATCTCTTGCGCTATCGCGGACTCTTGCTTCGATATTTGTAGGATATGATGCCGGGCTTTTTGCGATGACCGTTCATGCTTTCGGTGTTTTTCGTTTTCTTTTTTCGGGATATGCGATTTTCGGCTCGTCGTTTTTTACGGCATTGAACAACGGAGGCGTTTCCGCTGCAATTTCGTTTTTGCGTACCGTCGTATTCCAAGCCGCTGCCGTTTTGCTGCTCCCGCTTTTTGGGGCGTTGACGGAATCTGGATTTCGATTGTCGGTGCGGAACTTATGGCTGTTATTACAACGCTTTGTTTCCTTGCAGGGAACAAAAAGAAATACGGGTATTGAACGAAAACCTCCACTCGGTTGAATTTTTATGGCTTCTTTTATAATATAGCCGAAATTGTTTATCGATACACGTCATTTCACCGGAGTTGATTATGGAAAAATTAAAGATTCTTTTGGCAAAGGGCAGAATTTACGAGTCCGTTTATAAAGTTCTTGACGATGTCGGCATTTCCATTCACCTTCCTGAGCGCACATATTTCCCTTCAACAAATCAAAAAGACTTGGCGTTTCAGGTGGTAAAACCGCAAATTGTCAGCACACTGATTGCAAACAATCGTGCAGATGTAGGATTTTCCGGCAAAGATTGGGTGTTCGAAAATAATGCGGAAAACGATGTAGTTGAAATAATCGACTTGGGTTTTGATCCCGTGCGTATTGTTGCAGCTGTACCCGATTCCGTCGATTTTAATGCGCTTATCAAAGACCGAGTTACAATCGCAACCGAATATTGCAATCTCAGTACAAAATGGCTTAAAGCGAATTCGATTGGCGGTACGATTTTTAGGACATGGGGAACAAGCGAAGGTTTTGTGCAGGACAGTGATGATGCACTGGCGCAGATTTTAATCGACAATACAAGCACCGGCTCTTCCCTGCACGCAAATAAACTGAAAATTGTCGATACGCTCATGGAATCTTCGACACGTATGTACGCTTCAAAAGAAGCGATGGCGAATCCCGAAAAAAATAAAAAAATCATGGAGCTTAAAATGCTCTTTCAAGCGGTTCTCAATGCGCGGAACCGCGTTATGCTTGAAATGAACGTTGCAAAAGACAAATTCGATGCTTTGGTGAACGGTCTTCCATCTATGCGCAGCCCTACAGTAAGTCCGCTTTTCGGAGACAGCGGTTACGCAGTAAAAATCGCCGTTAAAAAGTGTGAAGTCCCTACGCTGCTTCCCAAATTGCAGTCGCTCGGCGCAACGGATATTCTGGAATATGATTTGCGCAAGGTTTTATAGCGCATAATGCCGAATTCAGAATGTTGCGGAGGTGCCTGATGAGCCGGAAAGAATTTTGCGAAAAAGACGGAATTATGATTACTTATACCGATAGCGATATTTGCTTTGAAGACTGCATGACTGCGGAGTCGGTTTTGCTTGCGAACGACGGAACAGTTATCCATTCCAATTTCGATGCCGCGAAAAACGAATATTTTAAAGCGTATCTTAAACAAATTTATTCAGCAGTGGCTGCATTGCGAAATATGGATGCGGCAAAGAGAATCTGAAGTTATAAAAATCAAAACGGGGGACTGCATGAACAGAATTGCAAAAATAGAGCGAAAGACAAAAGAGACGGAAATATCGCTTGAACTTAATCTTGACGGAAGCGGGCTGTGCGAGGTCGCAAATCCGATCGGATTTTTTGAGCATATGCTGACCGCATTTTGCAAGCACGGACTGTTTGATTTGCGCGGTTCAATACAAGGCGACTTAAACGTTGACCAGCATCATCTTATAGAAGATACCGGAATCGTGCTTGGGCTATGCTTTGCGCGCGCACTCGGAGATTGTGCAGGAATATTCCGGAATGGAAGCTGCCTTTTTCCGATGGACGAAACGCTTGCACGGGCGGCAGTCGATTTTGGCGGGAGACCGTTTCTGGTCTGCAATGCGGATTTAACAGGTGTCCCGCTTGTTTCAATAAATGCAAACGGTGTTGAAGCAAGTTTCCAGACAGATTGCTTTGAAGATTTTTGGCAGGCGTTTGTAAACGGTGCGGCGTGCAATCTTCATCTTGATACTCTGCGCGGACGAAGCGACCATCACAAAATGGAAGCATTGTTTAAGGCTGCCTCACGCGCAATCCGCAGCGCAGTTGAAATGGATGTGCGGCGCGGCTCGTCAATTCCTTCTACAAAAGGCGTAATTGTATAAGAGCACAGCAGAATATGGAAAACGGAATAAATACTGTTGCCGTTTACGGTGATTCTATCTTAAAAGGCGCAATAACGGGTACCGATTCAGGTCAGCTTTTTGAAATTATTGCAGAAAACAGCCTTGCGCTCGCGGCAAAAAAATTATGTTTTGAATTAAATAATCAAAGTGTGTTTGGAAGCACCGCTTTTAAAACGCAAAAAAGACTGAACCGTGATCTGAATAAAGGTTTGTGCGCCGATATTGCAATAATCGAAAGCGGCGGCAACGATTGCGATTATGATTGGAGCATTGTGAATGCCGCTCCGACAGCTCCGCATGAAATGCGTACCCCTTTGCAGGATTTTATGCGCATAATGTGTGAAATGATTGATACTTGCCGTGTAAATAAAATCACTCCGCTTGTTATGACAATGCCTCCGCTCGCCGCAGAAAGATGGTTTAATCACATCAGCCGCAACGCAGACAAGGAAAATATTCTGCAATTTTTAGGCGGAGATTATTCTAAACTGTACCGCAATCATGAACTTTACAATGCGCACCTTACTGAACTTTGCCTTAAAAAAAATGTTCAAATCGTCGATATGCGCCTTGCAATGCTGGAACACTCCGATTTTCTTTCGATTATGTGTATGGACGGCATTCATCCTAACCGTAACGGCTACCGCTTTATGGCAGATGTGTGGATACGTGAACTGCCCGCGGTGAAAAAGGAATTTTAAGCTGCAAGACCTGCTCTGCAGGCGGACACTTAATACCGTTGCCGTTTAAGATGTTGTTAAGCAGTCATTTCTTACATTATAAATTGCAATACAATGCTTGCTACGCTGCAAACCAAAGCGCAAACAGAAATTATAATTGCTGCAATACACAGTTTTTTTGAAGAAAACTTTTTTATTCTTTCTATTTCTTCAGATTGTTCTTTATCAAGAATATCTTTCTGTTTAGTATATTCAAACAAAACGTTTATAGCATCGGAATTTTTTGTAATTGCTTCTTCCTGTTTTTGGTCAACTAAATCTTTGTTGCTTAGTAATGTTTCAAGTTCTTCCAACCTCTGTGATTGCTCTTCATCTATTTTTTCCTTTTCAGAAAGCGAGAAATGAATTTCTGATAATTTTTTGTTTTGTTCCTTATTCTCATTACTTAATGAAATGATTTTTTCGCTTTGTTCTTTGTCCAGCAGTTCCTTCTCATTTAATCGAGAACTATTTTCTTTGACTTTCGAAGAAAGGAATTCTTGCTTTTTTAGAATATCTTCCTGCTCTTTTAATTGACGAACAACAGCCATCATTTCTTGTCTTGCGAGTTCTGATATTTCTTCTTTACTCGCACCATTTAATTTTGCTTCAATTGCGCTGACAGCAATTCGATTCACTGTAATATTGGCACAACCAAGTTCAAATAGATATTTTGAAGTTTCAGCTAGTTTCTTTTGAAACTCAAAAGATTTTTTCATTGCACTAACGCTTACCTGTTGAGCTGCGGCGAGCTTTTCAACGGATACTTGAGTATCTTCAACAATATCCTTTGTATTTCCAGCACGATGACGAAATATCCAGACTCCTTTTTCTTGATAGTGTGCCATTTGCGTGCTGACAAATTGCATTGCATCTTTTGCACTTTCTTCTGACTGTTTTACTTCATTTTCGAGTGCAGAAATATCTTCTATTCTTCCAGCGACAATATCAGGAATGGTTTCGATATTCACAGATACAATTCCGCTCGCTGTTTCAACTTCAATCATTTCATTTTCATTCATATTTTTTACCCCCAAGTAAGAATATCTTTTATTTCGTCAATTAAGCCGGGATTATTTTTTTCTGCATCCTGCGCATGATATCCAATATTTTCTATACTTTCAGAAATCTCGTTACATGACTCTACAAAATAAAGAATAGATTTTTGAGCAGTTTCACACATATCATCAATTGCTTTTTCCGTATCAGCCGCTTCAATCCACATTCCTTCCTGCATATAGAAAAGTTTTGCAACTTGAAGCATCCCGTCTTCACTTCTGTACAGCATTCGTTCTTTTAGAAGTTTTTGTCTCTTTATACCCATCCCCACATCAGTGCCGACTGCAATCGCAAATCTGCCGATACCGACGAAGTTCACTTTTAACACAAACTTACTCCAGAATGCAGGTGTTGTTGGTGGTCCGGCTTCTATTGCAGACCGAATAGCCGCATCTGCCAAATCAACAGCTGTAAAAGTGCCTGAAGAAATAGTCAGCATCCGAACAATAGTTCTATTTCTAAAAGGAATAACATTTTCCCAATTTACAGATTTCCACTCATTACGCAGTTTATATTCTTCAACAAGATGGCGAATAAAATAAAAACTTCTTGTAATAGTTTCATTGATTAAGACAGGAATCGCTTGTTTCTTTGCAGCTGTAAAAACAACGCCTCCCCATTCATTTAAAATCTTTTCACCCTTTCTATAAAGACTATCCACATGTACTGGGAGATTGGTATTTCTTAAAATTGGTAACACAGAGAGTTCTTTTAGTAATGATAAAAAAATACCTGGAATGCCTTGTGATGTAGAAACATCACTCATCATATGTCCAACCCAAACATCAACTGCTTTTAATATTTCAATTATCATTGGCATAGCACCAATGATTCTTACTATTTTCTTTAGAGGTTTAGGCATTTCCTCGTCATTTATTTCTTCATATTTTTTTTCTGCAACATGGACTAACCATAAACAGATACCACCAATAATTGCTCCAACCCAGGCTTTCATTAAATCTTTGATTTCTCTTTTTTTTGTGTCACCACTACTTGTATCTGAGAAAAAAATGTGTGGTTTACCATCTGAGCCATCTATAAATATAACAAGATGTAAGTATCTTGCTAAAATTGATGCTACTAAACCTAGAAGTGTAGGATGATGTGCTAAATCATCAAGTCGATGAAACATTGGACTATCAACCTGACTACCATTTTTTGTTTTATGCGTAAATCCGTTGTCATTTGCCGTATGATATTTTTTTTCGAGTGTTTTTTGGATTTTTTCTTTATCAATTTCTGTTTCACCAACAAAAAAACTATCTACCATGCCAGCAATTATTCCTGATACAACTGCTACAAGATAATCTAATATATCTGCATGATTTGTTAAACGTTCAATTTCAATATTTAGGTTATCTATTTTTGAATTAAGCTCTGCAGATTGTGAATCAATTTCAGCAATTTTTTGTGCAATTTCAGTTATTCTTGGGTCTAATTTATCTTTTTCAAATGCTGGCAGTATTTCATATTCTACTTGAAAATCATCATCTTCCGGCACCTGATATTTAATTGCTGTCAACACATTGGAAGCCATTTCGTCTTTCCTGCAATAAGAATATTTATGCGTCCCGTTGCTTTTTCAACTTTTTCACGAGCCTCTTCAAAAATCTTTCCCAAATCAATATCTGTCATTTTAATCCCCTGTTAAGTTATTTTTAGTTGAAGAAATATATAGGCACATTCTGCCAGTACTTTTTCTTCAACACGGTTTTACGATGTCCCGAATCACAAGAATTGCAATTTGCCGATACACACAGACTGCTCGTTGAAAATAATACGGGCAGTCCGTGATACCGCTTGTTTTACCGCAGCTCAACAGATTTTATGACGACTTCGTCATGGTTCTGCCGAATCTTCTCTTCCGCATCATACTCTGAAGATGCTTCGACAATTGTCGTTGTAGTACCGGGAACTTCCTTTCCGTTGCGGACCGGAGTCCATTTTACGCTGTACTGTGCCATAGTTTATCCTCCTTCTATATCATCATTTCTGTTGCGAAACGAGCGTAAGCGAAGTTTCGCAACATAGGATTTCTTCAATCCTATGTTCAGTGTACACTGAACACGTTTCCGCGCAGCGAAAATTTTTGGGAGAGAAAATTTATTGGAAGATTTTTTATAATACAAGCGGATAGATTGTCCTGTTGCCTGTCAGTGTTTTAAGTCGCAAACCGGCACAGTCCCGCTTATCAGCCGCAAAAAAAATGTTCAAATCGTCGATATGCGCCTTGCAATGCTTGAGCATCCGGATTTTCTTTCCGTTATGTGCATGGACGGTATTCATCCCAACAAAGACGGCTATAAATATATGTCGGACATTTGGATAAAACAGCTTCCCGATATCAAAAAAGAATTTTAGCACCTTTTAAATCAGTCCCGCCGTTAAATTTTACCGGAATTAAAATTATCGGTATATTTGCCATTTCCGTTATTAAATGCTATAACAAATCCATGACTTTCGCAGAGAATGTAGATCTTACACGCGGACCGATTTTGCGCGGAATCCTGCGTTTTTTTATCCCCATCATGCTTGGTACATTCTTTCAGCAGATTTACAATACCGTTGATGCGATTGTTGTCGGGCGTTTTGTAGGAAAAGAGGCTTTGGCGGCGGCGGGAGGCGGTACTGCGGTTTATGTAAATCTTTTGGTAGGCTTCTTTACGGGACTTGCTTCCGGTTCTGCAATAATCATATCGCATTTTTACGGGGCGGGACGTAAAAAAGACCTTGATAACGCCGTTCACACTGCAATATGGATTTCGCTCGTTATGGGTGCGTTTATGACAGCCGCCGGAATACTTTCCGCACCGTTTGCGCTCAAAATTATCGGTACCCCGGATTCTATTTTTCATGACAGCGACGCCTATCTTCGCATCTATTTTTCGGGAATTATTCCTATGTTCATTTACAATATGGGTGCCGGTATTCTTCGCGCAACGGGAGATTCAAAAAGTCCGCTGGTAATACTTATAATCGGTGCCGCAATAAATGTCGTCCTTGATTTGGTTTTCGTTTACGTTTTGTCGTTGGGTGTACGCGGAGCGGCGGGTGCAACTGTAATCTGTCAGCTGATATGTTCAATTATGATTTTAGTGCGCATGAGGCGGGATAAAAATTTTTTATTTCGCGTTAAAAATATCAGAACGACACCGCACATTATGTACAAAATGATACGATTAGGGCTTCCGGCGGGAATTCAATCTTCGCTTTATACTGTTTCAAACTTGCTTATACAATCGAATATCAATTCGTTCGGAACGGATGTTATTGCAGCGTGGGCGGCTTACGGCAGAATTGACGGTTTTTTCTGGATGACGGCAAATTCTTTTGGGCAGGCATTGACCACTTTTTCCGGTCAAAACTTTGGGGCGGGCAATATAGAAAGAATTAAACGCGGGAATTTCAAAAGTCTTGTGCTTATGTTTTGTACGGCAATTTAATTTGAAGTGATTTTAAATCTTACAGTGCCTAGCCTTTATACTTTGTTTAATGCAGACGAATCGGTTATAAAAGAAGGAATGTCGATGCTTCGCTATCTTTCGTTATTTTTTGTTTTGTATGTTCCTATAGAAGTTTTTTCGGGGACAATTCACGGAGCAGGGGATGCGTTCCGCCCTATGATAATTACGATGTTGGGGGTTTGCTTTCTCCGTATCTTATGGCTTTTTACGGCGGTTCCCATCCACCGTTCGGTTGTTATGGTTATGTCGTGCTACCCCGTAACATGGGGAGTGACTTCTCTTGCATTCATTATTTATTATAATTCCGGAAAATGGCTTTCGCATAAACAAGAAGAATAGAAAATTTTTATATACCGACATGAAACTGTGGAGAAATCGATTTTAGAGGCAAGTTTTATGTCAAAAAGTCTTGATTATAGAGAAGTGAGGGGATAGAAACCATGTTGAATGAATTAAAAATAATCGAACAGGAAACTGTTGCTGTAATAAACGAGCTGCTTGAATCTCATCCTTTGGAAAAAAGAAAAATATTCGTCATCGGCTGTTCGACAAGCGCAATACATGGAGGAATAATCGGAAAAGACTCCATTGAGGATTACGGCAAAGCTGTTTTTTCTGCGGCATATAAATTATTGTATAAGAACGGAATCTATCTTGCCGCGCAATGCTGTGAACACCTGAACAGAGCACTTGTCGTAGAAAAAGAATGCGCCTTGCTGTACGGATTGGAAATTGTAAGCGCGGTTCCGTGGATTCACGGCGGCGGAGCTTTTGCAGCTGCCGCATACCGCGGAATGAAATCGCCCGTCCTTGCGGAAACTGTCCGCGCCGATGCTGGAATTGATATAGGCGGAACGCTTATCGGTATGCATTTAAAATCCGTTGCGGTTCCGTTTAAATTTTCGCAAAATAAAATAGGGAAGGCTTTTGTACAAGGCGCATGGTGCCGCCCGAAATTGATTGGCGGCGAAAGGGCGCGTTATGAGCCGTAAAATAAGTTTTATAAATTTGCGCGGCTGTTTGCTAAAACTCCGCGAGAGGATAAATTGAACGTCTAAAATGGTGCCGTTCAATTTATTTGCGGAACGAGACACGGGGTCTTGCAGTCTGCAAAAATTTTTATGGGAGATGAATATGAAAAAAATATTTTTTTGCATTTCAGCGGTTTTAATGCTTGCCGCTGTCGACGTTTGTGCGGCGGAAACCGTTAATTTTCGTGAGCAGGGTTTTAGCGGCTCAATAATATATAACGATAAAGCCTTTCCGGGTGATGCCGTGTTTGCAAAGCTTTCAATAAAAATCGCCCGCAGCACCGCTAAAAAAAATCCGCAGGACACAGCCGCCGTAATGCAGCTTTTCAAAGGTGAAAAGAAAATCGATTCTACAAGATTTTTCTTAACAAATCCTAAAAACCGTAAAGCGGCAAGTTTCGATATGGCTGCAGGGATTCCTCTTTCTACATGGTATTCCGACTCCGATGAATATTCGCTGAAAGTAACGGTTTCCGCAGCGGGTATGCCGGATAAAGAGCTTATTCTCCCGTTTTCAATATTAAAAAAGGAATTTCCGTCGGAGCTCATTCCGCTTGATTCTAAAAATACCGGAATTAAAAAAAATATGGGTGCGGAACGCCTTTCTCAAATCGAAAAACTTAATACGATTCTCGAAACCGTAATGCCGCAGGATGTTTACTCGTTAAAACCGTTTACGCTTCCGGTTACGTCCAAACGCATAACATCCGGCTTCGGAGACCGGCGCATATTTGAATATACCGATAAAAAAACAAGCACTTCGCTGCATTACGGAATCGATTACGGAGTTCCTACGGGAACGCTTGTGCAGTCCTGCGCCGAAGGAAAAGTCGTTATGGCTGAAAACCGCATTTCAACCGGCTGGTCGGTCGTGATCGAGCATTTGCCGGGTCTTTACAGTCTTTATTATCATCTTGATTCTTTAAATGTGAAAGAAGGTCAATACGTTAAACAGGGTGAAAAATTGGGACTTTCCGGCGCAACAGGACTTGCAACGGGACCGCATTTGCATTGGGAAGTGCGTCTTAACATGGGCGCGGTTAATCCCGAATTTTTTACAAAAGATTTTCTTTTTCAAACGCAAGGAGAATAGAATTCAAAATCTCTGATATCGGGGCTTAATTTTGATTTTAAAATCGAATTTTGTCCCGTTATTCTTCTCTGAGTACAAGATTTCCGTTTTCCGTGAAGATTCCGTAGTATTTTCCGTTTTCAAGACCCGCCAAATTCACGCTTATTTTGCTTACGAATCCCGCTGCAACAGCCGCAGCAGGACTGAACGCAAACGATGAGATTTTGTACAACGCCTTTTCGGAGGCGGGACGTGATTTTCCGGCTAAAAGGCAGAGAGAATTTTCATTGTAGTACGGAAAAAGATATGTTCCGCGGCTGCCGCCTGTAAGCCTCGTTGAATTTGCAGCGGAAATGTTTGAAAGTCCGTAAATCTGTTTGGGAAAATAGAAATTCTTACCGGAAAACGAAGCGCACATAAAATCGGCGGCAAGAAAAGTTCCGTGCCACGAGCGTTCTATAACGGCGCAATCCGAGCCGTCCGTATCCAAGATGGAAACAACCGCACTTACGGACTCGTCTCCGGAATTGTAAAGTTTTATGCGCATTATCTGACTATCCGTTTGCAGAACATTTTCGGCGGCTGAAAAACATCCGGCAAACCGAATTGCATTTACAATAAAAAAAATTATAAAAAACGAAAAAGCTGCATTAAAAAGTATAAATGTAAATGCGTATTTTTTTTCTTTCATTTACCTGCCATCGTAAGAAACTCTTTTTCATTTATGACTTTAACGCCGAGTTTTGCCGCCTTTTGATTTTTTGAAGAGCCGGAAGCAGTGTCGTTGGTTACAAGATAAGTTAAATCTTTTGTAACGGAAGTGCGGCAGATTCCTCCGAGAGATTTTACCAAAGATTGAGCTTCCGAACGTTTTATCGTATTAAGTTCTCCCGTAAAGCAAAAGGATTTTCCCGTAAGCAATCCCGAAGATGTTTCCTGCAGCGTAATAAAATCCGCCGCCAAAATACGCATCTCACGTGCATTTTCGGAAAGCCCCTGAACCGCAATTTTTGCCGTAATATCCGCAAACCCGTAGACGGAGGCGGCTTCTTCCGTTTTCATCGATAGCAGTTTTTCAAGAGAATCGAATCCCGCTTCAACAAGTTTTTCAACGCTTGTTTCACCTATTCCTTCAATGTCAAAACCCGCGACGAAAGCCGCAAGAGTCATGTTTCGCCTTGAGTCTATCGATTTTATTACTTTTTCCGCCCCGAGAGATTTTTTTTCCTGCGCCATACTTTCTTCATTTAAGAAAAACGGCGTAAGCTCGGATTCAGTGAGTTTGTAAAAATCGGATATGCATTTTACCTTTCCGGAATTGAACAAGGAAATTACAAGCGTCTCTCCCAAATCTCGTATGTCGGCGGTTTGAACCCATTTTAACAGTCGGTGTAAAACACGTTTGGGGCAAGTCTTGTTCGGGCAGAAAAGTCTTGTGCCGTCATCAACAAGCATTTCCCCGCAGGTTTCGCATTTTTCGGGAAACGCAATTTCGCTTTCCTCCGCTTCATTTTCATGGAACGCGCTTTCGATTTTAGGAATAATTTCTCCGCGTTTTACTACGACGACTTTGCAACCGATTTTTACACCCAGTTTCCGCATTACCGACGGATTTGAAAGACTTGCGCGCTTAACAATCGTTCCGTTTAGCGGGACTTCATCAAAAATTGCTACGGGTGTATATGTGCATCCGCTTTTGCTCCATTCGACGGAACGTAAAACGGAAACGGCTTCTTCCAAACTGAATTTAAATGCAATCTGTCTGTCGGGACGGGCGCGGCTCAAATCTTCAAGATTTATATTTCTCTCTTTTACTACGAGTCCGTCTATATCATAGTCGAGTGAATTGCGTATTTCCATGATATGAGCGCGGTATTCAACGACTTCTTCCGCACTTTTGCATATATGAAGCGGCACCGTATTGAATCCTATTTGTTTTAGCCACTTAAGTTTTTCTTGTTCGTCCGCAAAAAAAGTTTTTTCGCCGGAAGCAAGCGCATCGTACACAATTAAAGTAAGATTTTCGGCTCCCTCTCCGTCTTTTCGTTTCATAAGACCGTTTGCGGCATTCCGGCAGTTTGCTTTATCGGAGAATTTCGTTTTGTGAACATAGTGCGTCATTATAACTTCGCCGCGTATTCCGCCCGTAAAATCAATATCCTCTCCGTTTGATGAAAGACTTTGCAGCACTCCGGAGAATTTTTTTGCATTTGCCGTTATATCGTCTCCGATGCTGCCGTCTCCGCGCGTAACCGCCCGCATCAGTTTTCCGTGCGCGTATTGTAACTCCAGCGATGCACCGTCAAGTTTGAATTCAACAAGATACTCTGGATATTCATGCCGTTCCGCCCAAGCTAAAAATTGCTCGGGATCCGCAGCTTTTTCCTGACTTCCCATCGGCATAATATGGCGGGCTTTTTCAAATGCCCCTGAATCCGCCCCGATTTTTTTTAACAAGGGATTGTCCGCATCAAGCAATTTTAATTCATCCCAAAGGCGGTCGAAATCTTCGTCTTTTATTTCCGCTTCGCCGTTGTAGTACGACTTTTGATATTGTGCTATGAGTTTTTCAAGTTCTTTTATGCGGAGCAATGTTGAATTCTTTTGTTTTTCCGAATCTACGTCAAAAAGAGTGTTCATTTTTTTATAAAATATAATTCGTTTATTGTGCGTTCTTCTTTTATGCCGCGCCTTTCAAATTTCGTCTCCGGTCGCCAGCCTTGTTTTTCCGCAAAACCTTCGTATTTGTTGACAAGACCGGGCGTTTCCGAAAGCTCTGCAAGTGCGCTTTCCGCATAGGGCTCCCAATCGGTTACCATATAAAGATAACCGCCGGCTGCAAGTTTTTTTACCAGCAAATCCGTGTGCGGCCGTTGAATAAGACGCCTTTTGTTGTGCCGTTTTTTCTGCCAAGGATCGGGAAAAAATATGTGGAATCCGTTTACGGAATTATCTACAAACATATCTTCCAGAACTTCGAGCGCATCGTGTTCGATTATAAAAAGATTTTTCAAATCTCTCTTCCGTATTTCGCCGAGCAGCCTCCCTATCCCCGGACGATGCACTTCTATCCCGATGTAATTTATCTCCGGATTCGACGCGGCAATTTCGGCGGTTGCCGCACCCATTCCGAATCCTATTTCGACAATCACGGGATTCGTATTTCCGAAAATGTCGATAAAATTGATTTTTGATTTTGTAAACGGAATGCACCACACCGGAGACAAGTCCTGATAATCCCGCTCCTGTGCCGCCGTCATTCTCCCTGCTCGCAAAACATAAGTCTTTACAACTCTGTAAAACGGATTAAAACATTGACTTTCATCATTTCGAGTATCCGCTTTTCCGTTTTTTTCTTCCGAAAAATTGCTGTCCATATTTCCCTTTTAATTATTTCTGTTTACCGGCGGCATAAGGCAGTATACCGTCCCCTGCGTCAGTTCAAGGCAGCGGCGGCAGTATAAAACATCTTGAGTTTCCGAAAAAATAGCGGACATATCTTTTCTATCTTGTCCGCCTTCATAACGCAGCATAAGCCCATTTTTATCATATCCCGCCGTATATTCAACAAAGTTCCCGCTTACGGAATCTTCCAGTGCCGAAGCGTTTTTTAATTCGATATTTTCCGGATAAAAGATTGAAAAAGAAGTTTTTTCTTCTTTGTTCTGCGCATCCATAAAGTTGAGTTCATAACTTCCTTCGGGAATTATCGCATTATTGGGGCACACGAAATTTACGCAAGAAGCCCATTGCGAATCCGAATTTGAAATCTTTAGAAGTTTGTTGGAAATCCATTCGTAATCCGCCGCTATGCTACGGATTTTTATGCACTCGGCTCTGTTCACTCCGTTTGAAGTTTCTACAAAAACCGCAAGACGTATTTCCGGCGGCTTATCCGGTTCACGATAATCCAAAACCGTAAACGCTTTTACATAAGAGACTTTTACGTCGGAATGCGAGCACGAGGAAAGAAAAATAGCAAGCGCAAAAATAAATAACGGCTTAATATAAAAAAAACGCCCCATAACTAGAAATTGAATATCAAGTTAATAACGGTAAGGTCGCTTGCCGCATATTGGTTTACAAGAGATTCGAACTTGACGTTTACTTTTTTGCAAGCATCGTCGAGATAAGAAAGATAGTAAAGCCCGAGATCCGTACCTTCCTGTCCGTCCGGAAGCTCTCTGTAAAAATCGATTAGCGTGCGCTTTTTAGTATCGGCGGACATTTTTGTTTCAATATTTTCTTTTACTTCCTGAAATTCATCGTCCTTGTTAAACAGCGTAATTTGAAGTCTTCCCTGCTTACCGATTGATGTCGACCCGCCGCCGAGCTTCCATGAAACCGATACGAGAACGCGTTTTTTTTGCAGCTCTTTTACGATACGTTTGCGTATATCCGGATCTATTATAAGCAAGTTCAAATCTTCCGCCGTAGGATACATACTTTTTGCTTCTTTGCGGATATTTGCATTTTCGCTGTTTAGGGCAAGTTCCATAACCATAACGGAAATATATTCGGCGACTTTCGATTTTTCCATATACTGCCCGATAAGATTTCTTATGGCGGAAAGCATTTCCGTAAAACCGGAATCTTTGCTGAACAGCGTTATTATGTACCAGTTCATCAAGCTCATTCTGTTCATAAATTTTTCCGACATGAGCATATAAATATTCTTTTCTTCCATTGAATAATCGGTATTCTCATGGATTGACTGCCATATCGGTTCAAGAATTTCTTTGCGGGTACGCCCTATGATTGCGTCTTTATTTACGAGAATTGCGCGCAATTGTTTTTCGCTCATCGTAGTCTTTTCATCTATAAGATGGGCGGGATTTGCACGGTTATGTTTTCTTACGCAATCGCATTTTATTATTTCCGAATATATATCACGGTCGAACTGTTTGTATAAAAGCGAATATACGATTATTTTCGACAAATCCATGACTTCCTGCCGTGAAGATACGAATTCCGGCATCGAAATCTCTATTTTTGAAATGTAATCCAAAAGCAGCATACTTTGAATCGACTGGGGAGAGAATTTGTTGAGCGAAATACCGTATTCATCAAGGTTATCGGCGAGCTTAAAACGGATAAGGCTTTTTTTATGGCTTATAAAATTTGAACATCCGTTTTCCGTTAGTATGACTTTTAACGGAAGTTCAAGCATAAATTTCTTACAGGAAGCGCACATTAAATATTTTCTCCAAATAAAAAGTTTACAACGCAAACTTTGAACTGAAAAGCGTTGGGCATATATTTTTAATTAAAGCCTTTTAATCTTTCTCCAATAACTTAAATACGATTCATTATAATCAACAGCACTTGCATTGTAAACACTTAATAATATAATCTATTCTCGTGAAGAAAAACAGTATTTTTTGGGCTTTTATACTATTTTTGCAGACGCTTATATTTTGCCGTCCAGTTTTTTCACAAGCCGTAAACGGTTATTCTTCCTGCAAGTTTATTTCGGATTCATTGGTTTACATGAACATATATGCGGAAAAAGAACCGCTCGTAACGGATGATAATCAAAATTATCCTTATAATATCGTAGTAAACTTCCCTGCAAGCAATGAAAACCCCGATAAAGATTCGGAAAATGCGCAAATCAAAGAATTGTGCATAGTGTTTTCTACCGAAGATGCAATCAGGCATATAAAACTCGTTTCCGACATAATACGCACTGCAGGCGCACTCGAACTTCCTTACAATGTCAGGATTGTTTTTTCTTACGGAGATTATTCTTCTTTTGCTTCTTTTGCGCAATTAAAAGGTGCGCAGAATTTTATTCTCGCTCACGGCGGCGAAGACGGATACTGCTGCTTTTCGGTTAAATTTACCGAAAGTTCCAATTCGATTATTTCCTGCGCGGAAAAAACTTCTTCGCCTATGAATCTTGTAAGACTTTGCGGAAATTCTTTTTACAAATCGAAATTAAAATACGGGCTGGAAGGCAGAAATCTTTATTCTCTCTACCGATTAAACATTTTGAGGAGCGATATCCGCACGGCTATGTTTTTGGAAGCGGGAATTCCCGCCGCCGGAATCAATTTAAATTCTACGCAAATAAATTCCGGTGAATATTCAAAGTTTGTGGATTTTTTTACTCTTCTTATGACCGATTTTACGGCTTTCGGCAGCGATGATTGGGATTCGCATTTTATAGCTTTTAAAATATGCAGCAAGCCTTATTTCATATCCGAAAGAGTTACGCTTACGGCTTTTACATTGCTTTTATTTATAAGTCTTTTTGCACTGTGCGAGTTTTCTTTTTTTGCAGAACCGCTAAAAAAAGCCGTACTGCGTGATGTAAAAAATATATGGTATTTAATTCCGCTTACAGCTTTGGTAACGCTTCTTTCCCTTTCCATAGGACAGGGCTGGTCTTACCTTTTCTACAAAATTTTTAATATTCACTTATTTTTGCGATTGGCGTTAAAAATTACAGCGGCTTTTTTTATAATTTCATTTGTTTTTTTATTCATCGTGAAGATTCAAGGACTTTTTTTATCAAAAGCGTATTCCTACTTGCTGACAATTACTTCAATAATAAATATTTTTTTGTTCAGCGCATTGGATATTTCGCTTTTTTATATTTTTGCCTTAGAATACATCATAATTTACGCTTCGCGGCGTGCAAGACGAACGAGAACTCTTGTAATAATATTTATTCTGCTTATACTGCCGTTTATTCCGTATGTACTTCAAATTATAAAATATTTTGAACCTGCCGCAGCAAATAAGTTTTTAAGCGGAAATATCGGCGCAAATATGCTGATTACATTCGCTTTTATGCCTTTTGAATTTATTTGGCTTAAAATTTTTACGCGTCTGAATAAAAAATGGCGAAAAGCAGGCATTAATAAAAAGCGTCTGCTTAAAAACGGAATTATTGCGGCAGGAAGTGCTTCTTTTTTGTTTATGCTCTTTTTGATATTCGCCGGTAATTTTGTAACAAGAGAATTAAATAACCGCAAAGAAAAAGAATCCGTAAAAATAATTGCCAAAGGATTAGACAACCGGCTTGAAGTTCTGTACGTCGATTCCGACTATTTCGGAGAAGTTTCCCGTACCGTAAAAGTTCGTCTGCGCGGAATTCCTGAAATATGTTCAATAATTGTAGAAGGAACCGACGGCAATTCGATTCTTTACTCCGATAATTCTTATCTTTCAGATAAAATAAAGGGCATCGACACTTTTATGGTGCCCCAGTATCCGCCTGAAAATATGACGTTCAATTATATCGCCGACCCGGAAAAAGAATCTGTTATAACGGTAGCTGCACTTTATTTTGATGACAGCATTATAGAAACGGGGAAAAGGCATTATCGTTTTTATAATAAAAACATAGAAATTCCTGCGCGGATTTCAGGCGGAAAAAAATGACTTCCGGCTCTGCGGAAAAAATATTTCTTCATCTTGATATGGATGCGTTTTTTGCTTCCGTAGAACAGCTCGACCATCCCGAATGGAAAGGAAAACCCGTCATCGTCGGAGGTTTACCGGAAGACCGGCGAAGCGTTGTTTCGACCGCATCTTACGAAGCCCGCACGTTCGGAGTGCATTCTGCAATGCCTGTTGCGCGCGCGTTTAAACTTTGTCCTCAAGGTATTTACACTCGGACGCGGATAAAGCGTTATGCAGAAGTCTCGCATAAAATTATGCAGATTCTTGAAGACTTTTCGCCGGATGTTTTCCGCATTTCAATCGATGAAGCCTGCATCGATATTACAGGGACTCAAGCTCTGTTCGGTACGCCTGAAGAAACAGCTGCAAAAATCAAAAAGCGGATATTGGCGGAAACAGGTTTAACCGTTTCTGCCGGAGTTGCTTCTACGCGTTACCTTGCAAAAATGGCATCCGAAATGGACAAACCGAACGGATTTTATCGCATTCCTTTAGGCAAAGAAGAGGATTTTATGCTTTCCGTTCCGTTAAAAAAAATATGGGGAATCGGAGTAAAAACTCTTACAAGGCTGAATTCTGCGGGAATTTATACGCCGCGCGATGTTCATGAAAAACCGCTTGAGCTTTTACGCCTAATGTTCGGTAATGCGATGGGCTTGTTCCTTTATAACACCGTTCGCGGGATTGAAACGGAACGTACTGCGCCGGAAACTCATTCCGTAAGCGCGGAAACGACGTATGATTACGATCTTGAAGACACATACACGGCGGAAACCGCGCTTATGGAACTTTGTCAAACTCTGATGTTCCGCCTGCTTGAAAAAAAAGAAAGAAGCCGAACCATTGCAGTAAAAATCCGCTATGAAGATTTTTCCACCGTTTCTGTCAGCGAAACCGCAGAATCTTTTGTTACATCTGCTGATGATATGTTTTTGCGCGTAAAAACGCTTTTTGAAAAAAAATACGATTATAAGCGCGGTATCCGTCTGCTCGGAATTGCGGCAGAAAACGTTGAAAGCGAAGAAAAAGCCGGCGGACAGGAAACTCTTTTTGATTTCGGAGAAAAGAAAAAGCAGGCGGTTGAAGATGCAATATTAAAATTGCAGTCCAAACATCCTGAA
The DNA here is from genome assembly GCA_963548875.1 of uncultured Treponema sp. Lineage (GTDB taxonomy): Bacteria > Spirochaetota > Spirochaetia > Treponematales > Treponemataceae > Treponema_D. The sequence continues at coordinate 18,970 of CAUUVZ010000031.1, forward strand.
ATAAAAATTAAAAAAGCGCGGTTAATAAATCCTTCAAAAAATCTAAAATCTTTTGTGCTTTTTGCAGTTCTTGCATTGTTGTCTGCATTTTCCGGCGCACAGCTTTTTGCCGAAGAAACGGAAACTCAAAAATCGGGAGCAGGCTCGATCAAAAATCCTTCACAATCCGCGCTTTTACCTCTGCCCGTCGAAAAGTCCGAAAGTCTTTTTAATTACAATATGGGCAGCAGTGAAGTCGATTTTCTTGCAAACGGCTATTGGCTCGGTGCGCTCAGCGGCGGATTTAACGCAAGTTTCGGAGGCGGAACGCAAACCGTTTTTTCGCCGATTACGCCGGTTTTTACGCAGGAAACGGATTTGCTTTTCATGCTGACATTGAATAAAAAATGGTACTTTGAGACGGCGTTTTCCGATAATTTTGCGAAAAACACGATTGCGGCAGGATATAAGGGAAGCGAAGACGAAATCGTGCGTCATGTGCGCATCGCAAATCGCGGAATAATTTTTCCGAATATTTATTCGATTGATGAATTTAATATGGGAATCGGCGGTGGAAAAAATCAGGCACCGGGCATATATGCACATTTTCAAGACCCTGCAAATAAATGGCGGGCGGATGCGGCAATCCGCTACGACATGACGCAGAGTCGGAGTGCGACATTTTACGGGAAAAACGCCGTTTCGGAGAAAAATATAGAGCTTACCGATTACGTTAGCGGAAGAATGTATGCGCTCGACACCGCCGCGCAAACAGCTTCCGTTATCGGCATATATATCGAAGATAAAAACGGAACATACATCGATACAAAAGGGCGTAAATACAAAAAACTCGACGCGGACAGCTGGAGAGCGGAGCCCGCGCGGCGATTGATATTGCTTTCATCAACTGCCGGAGCACAGCGGCAAAACGGCAGACTGCCTTCCGTCGCTTTTGAATTCTCTGCGCCGATTTCTGCAAGCGATTTCGGAACTTATGCAGAACCTTTAAAATTTTTAGGAAGAATTCAGACTTACTTCAAACAGTCCGCCGCAAATATTGATTTGGAAAAACTTTCTTACAATTTGGACATAACGATAAACGGAAAAAATATGATTTTGGTTCAGTCGGCGGAAGGTTTTTCACCGTTCGTATGTGCATTCCGCTACAAGACAGGTCTTGCATCAACTGCGGACGTAACGGTCGCGCTCAAAAATACGGGCAGTCAACTACAGGGATTCACTGCACTTAGTTCGGAAGAAACCGACGGTTTTGTTGCAAATGATTTTTTTTCCGAAAAACAAGGCTATGCCGATGTCTATAACGATTCTGTAGACAGCTCCTCCGCCGCCGATTTCAGTGCGCCTGAATTACGCTATCCGCTTGCAGGAATTTATCCGGGAATTTATTTAAATCACAATGCCGAATGCGAATCGGCTTTGCTTGTGCGCACGTACACGCCTGTGAGCCGCTACGACATCGGCACGGAAGCCGCCGAAAACTCCGTGCGCGTCTATCGAAACGGAGTGCAGGACGCAGGCGCAAGCTACGATAAATTAAGCGGCACCGTGAATGTTCCGTCGGCAGGAGGTTTTGACAAAATCTACATCACTTGGGATGAAGAAAGCGCGGATTCCGATACGGGCAGACTTTCTGCGGAAACTGCCTTTCTTTACAATTTTTTACCGAATTTACGCGGAGATTTAGCCGCGTCGGTAAGCTGGCCGGTCGGCTCGCGCATAAAATACGCGCAAAGCGGCAAAGACCTGCACGGTTATGCGGCGTTGGTGGCAGGTTTGCGTTATGCAAAAGACGATTTTTTGCATGTTTCGAATGCGGCGGCAGCTTCTGTGGAAACGCGGAACGCCGCCGGAAAATATCGTGCACTCTCTATGGAAAATAATCCTGCCAAAACCGCGTATTTGGGAAAATACAGCGCAAAATATATTAAAAGCGGCTATGCGCCTGCAATAAACTCGCGGGACTATTCAACGTCGGAGGCACTAAACGCGGCTCAGAATAAAACTCAAGAAGCCGCTGCGGAAACGGACGCAAGCATCTCAGGCTATGCAATACCATTGAAGTGGAATTGCAGCGCGACAAACGAGTGGGCTGCAGTAACGATTCCGACGGAAAAAGATTTGTCTGCCGCACGCGGATTTAATATTGCGCTAAAAACGGCAGATAATTTTTCAGGCGACGTTTACATTCAGATTGGCGTTCAAGCGGACGGCAGCATTGAAGACGAATACGCGGCAAAAATTCCTACGTGGAAGATTTCAAGCTCGCCGCCTCAAAGTCAAACGCGGTTTATAACCGACGGCACCCAAAAAGACTGGCAGGAAGTCAAAATTCTGCTTGAAGAAAAAGACCGAGTAAAAATTCAAGGCGCAAAAGGTATCCGGCTCATCGTGCGCGCCGCCGCTTCGTCAACAGGCACAATATACGCAGGTCCTTATGAGGTGATTTCCGATTCGATGCAAACTGCTTCAAGTGCGCAGCTTTTTGTGCAGGCGGAATCGAGAATCGATAATTCGGCACCCGACCGCGTGGACTTCAATTCATCGGCTAATTACGTGCAGCGCATTTCGTGGAAAACAAAATCTTTATCGCCCGCATTTACGGATTTGGCGGTTACGGCGGCGTCGCACTTTGCCGAAACGGATATGTCCTCATACAAGACGATAAACTTCTATTTTAAGTATGAAACGCAAGGCTCAAATCCATTCGGCAGCGCGCCTTCAAATAACGACGAGGCTTTTACATTCATCCTTGATTCGGATGCGCCGTCTCTCCATGCCGACGGAAAAACAGCTGTTAAAGTTTTAGTAAAAATGGAGCATTTGAAAAAAATGCAGGGAGGCGGATGGCATTCTTTTTCAGTCAACCTGCAGAAAGGCAAAGCGTATATTGACGGCGAAGAACTTGATGCTGAAGTCGAAATAAATACGAATTATGCGCTGTCGCGCATGAAAATCCGTTTTACGGCGGCGAATGCGACGACAAGTTCGTTTACGATAAGCGATTCGGGTGAGTTTTATATCGACGAGCTGTATTTTGACGGCAGCGCGCCTTATTTTTCACTGCAAGACAAATTGAGTGCGGAGCTTTCCAAAAAGGGCACGATTCTTAAAGCAAATGATTTTGTAATCATCGAGGACGCGCTTTTTAAATCAACTTTGACGGGACAAGCTGTTTTGCCGTCAGAAAAAGAAATGCGGCGCAACGGAACGCTTTCAGGCGCGGCGGAAGCAGGTATTACGATTGCAAAAATTGCATTGAGCGCGGATGCGGATTTTTCTTCCGCGCAAAAAAATTATTTTGTTTCGGGCGGACACCGCATAAAAACTGCCGCGCCGCTTGGAAAAATCTTTTCGTTTGAAGAGCATTTTTCATTCGACCGCAGCTCTCCATCGGTTTTTAAGACAACTTCGGCGGCTCTCGATATGAACACGCTTAAAATTCCCTTGAACATCGGCGGAACTGTTACAGAACAGGAAAACGCATGGGCGGCGCGGCAAAATGCAGGTGCGTCTGCGGCATCTATTTTTACTGTAGGCGGGACGCAGATTAAAATCAACGCGGCAGCAAAAAATGAGCAGAAAAAGGGTGCGCAAAAATACACGGCGAACCATATCAGAGAACGGGATTATTTTACGGCGTTTACGGATTCATCGGAGGCATCTTTTTCCAAAGGTTGGAGCGATGCGTCTGAGCGTCTTGCACACACGGATATGGGTCTTGCGCTTACGTTGCCGTTTTTTTCAATTGCGCCGTCGTACAACTTTATTGCGGAGGAAAAATATAAGGCTGTTCCGACTGTAAGCCGTTCGGATACCGCGCGGATGACATTTGCAATTCCTTTTGCGGTGAAAAAAAATACATTTTCGTTTGAGTACACAAAAGAAGGCGGAGGCGTAAAAGGCGCAGTTCAAGGCGGAAACTACGAGGAAGATTGGAAAAACTTGAAAACATCGCTTTCCGAGCGCGATTATTATTTTTTATCTGCACCGTTCTATGATTTTTTTGACGGAAAACTGCCTTCAAAAATGCAGAATAAAAAATCTGCCGATACCGACAGTCTGTATTATTCGACAAATTATGCATTTACGTGGCGGCGTGGACTTTTCACCGACATAAAAGATTTTTTTATTCCTTCGGCAGCAGAGTTTTCTGCATCGCGGGATATTCGTGCCGCCGCTGAAAAAAACGATATTTACCAGCTTAAAGCGAATGCCGTCAACACGGCTATAAACGTATTCGGTTCAAACAGCGTACTTTCGTTATTCAAATGGTATAAAACCGATGAATTTACATTTTCCTTGACGGCAAAAGCGCGTATTCCCACATCTGCGCCGGAAAATGCTATTTATACATTATCAAGTTATTTGCAGGCGGGGTTTTATTTCAATTCGGCGGACTTTTTCAAATCTGGTACTGAGTTCGGCATTTCATCCGATGAAAATTGGTCGGCGGAGGAAACGCTTTTATGGAAGCGCGCCGGAAAGATCAGTCCTCTAAAAACGATTGCGGAAACGCTTGACCGCAAAAAAAAGTTCTCAGACGCCGCTTTATCGCGGACGGACAGCTTTAATGTGAGAATTGAAAGGCGCGGAAGCGTTTTTACCGGAAACTACGAATTGTCGCACCGTGTCGACCTGAAACTGCATAAATATCTTTCCGTAAACGCTTCGGTTATCGGCGCATATTTTACGGTAAGCGGCGGCGTTTCGCGCATATCCGTCAGCGCGTCCGTAGGCGGAAAAGTGGACTTTTAGGTTTAATTTCGATTTGTGAGATAATTTCGAGTTTCGGAAAACTCGAAATTATCTCTATCGCTTTTGTTTAGTTTGAATCAAACGGAGCGAGCCGATTTTATTCGGCGCGTATGGATGTGTGTTTTACGATAACGTCGTGAGCGGAGCCTTCGCGTATCGAAGCAGGCGACACGAGTGTGATTTTAGCTTTTTGCTGAAGTTCCGGGATGGAAAGAACTCCGCAATTACACATAGTGTGAATCACTTTGCTTGTAGTCATTTGAACATTGTCGTGAAGACTTCCCGCGTACGGAACGTAACTGTCAACACCCTCTTCAAACGCCATTTTTTTGTCGCCTCCGAGATCGTAACGCTGCCAGTTACGCGCGCGGTTGGAACCTTCTCCCCAATATTCTTTTACATAGTTTCCGTTTACGATGAGTTTGTTCGTCGGACTTTCGTCGAAGCGGGCAAAATATCTGCCGAGCATAACGAAATCCGCACCCATCGCAAGCGCAAGCGTAATGTGATAGTCGTGAACGATGCCGCCGTCCGAGCAGATCGGCACGTAAATTCCGGTTTCTTCAAAATATTTATCGCGCGCGGCGGCAACTTCGATAACGGCGGTCGCCTGCCCGCGTCCTATTCCTTTTTGTTCGCGCGTAATGCAAATCGAACCGCCGCCGATTCCGATTTTTACAAAATCCGCTCCCGCTTCGGCAAGAAAACGGAAGCCTTCCGCATCGACGACATTTCCGGCTCCGACTTTAATTTCCGGGTAGGCTTTGTGCAAGTCTTTTAGAGCGCGCGATTGCCACTCGGTAAAGCCTTCTGAAGAATCCAGACAGAAAATATCCGCGCCTGCGCTCAAAAGCATCGGGACGCGCTCCATGTAATCACGCGTGTTGATTCCGGCTCCTACAATGTAGCGTTTTTGTCCGTCCAAAAGTTCAAGCGGATGTTTTTCGTGCGTCGCATAGTCTTTACGGAAAACCAAATACTGCAAATTCCCGTTTTTATCGACGACGGGAAGCTGATTTATTTTATTTTTCCATATAATGTCGTTGGCTTCTTCAAGAGTTACACCCGATTGAGCCATAACAAGGTCGGGAAGAGCCGTCATGTATTCTTTTACTTTTGCATCCGGTGCACAATGATCGAGTCGAAAGTCGCGTTCGGTGATGATTCCGACAAGTTTTCCGTTGTGCTCGCCGTTTTCCGTAACTGCAACGGTTGAATGCCCCGTAATTTTGATTTTTTCGACAAGCTCCGTAAGTGTCTGGTCGGGTTTTATGTTTGTGTCCGAAGAAACGAAGCCCGCTTTGTACATTTTGACGTGTGCAATCATCGCGGATTGATCCGCAATAGTCTGCGAGCCGTAAATAAACGAAATACCGCCCTCTTTGGCAAGCGCGATTGCTAGTTTGTCGTTTGAAACCGACTGCATTACGGCAGACACCATCGGAATATTCATGCGGAGCGGGCATTTTTCGCCGGATTTTTTATTGTAGCGCACAATCGGTGTTCGCAGAGAAACGTTTGCGGGAACGCAGTCTGCGGACGTATAGCCCGGAATCAATAAATATTCATCGAATGTGTGCGACGGTTCGTCAAAAAAATATGCCATATAATGCTCCTGATTTTTTATTTTTCCTGAGTATCGCTTAAGTCTACGCAGGTAGATTTTCCGTGCAGTATAAAATATTGAAAAGACAGCTGCAAGCGGAATGTAATGCTGTGTAATGCTGGACAAAAAGTAAGAGGCGATTGCATGATTTTACGGTTATAGTCTGCACATAACGGCGTAAGGTGATTTTAAATGAATTTAGTTCCCCATATTTTTATATTGAATTAAAAGGTATCATAATCGGTATATTCGGCATATAACAAAGCGAAACCTCCGTCAGTATTTTTCTAAAAACGGATATTACACCTGAGAGCTGTTCATGCGGCATTATAAAAATTACGTCTAAACTATCGCCGCCGTTAAAGTCCGGATACAAAAAAGCACCGAAGCGTTTTATCGATTGTAAGACATTTGAGTAAGACTCTCGCGATTTTTGCGCACTGCCGGAAATCGCAAGCGTTCTTATCTCGACTTTGCACGGATGTTTGCAGAGAATGTATGCCTATTCTGCAAACTCGATTATATAACGTGTGCGCTCGTTGCGAAATACGCGATCGGCTAAAATCTTTTATGGGAGAAAATAATGACTAAGAAATTGGTGGCGTTCTTTAGTGCGTCGGGAGTAACGGCAAGAGCCGCAAAGGAACTTTCGGAAGCTGCAGGTGCGGATTTGTACGAAATAAAACCTGCAGTCCCTTATACGACTGCGGATTTGGATTGGATGAATAAAAAATCACGCAGCAGTATGGAAATGAACGATAAATCGTCCCGCCCTGCAATTACGGAAGATGATGCTTATATAGCGGACTATGACATAATTTTTATCGGATTTCCGATTTGGTGGTACATTGCGCCGACAATTATCAATACTTTTCTTGAGCAATATGACTTTACCGGTAAAAAAATCGTACTTTTTGCGACATCCGGCGGAAGCGGATTCGGTAAGGCGGTTTCAAATTTGCAGCCGAGTGCTCCTAATGCAACAATCGTAGAAGGAAAATTATTGAACGGACGACAGGATAAATCCGCCCTTGCGCAATGGGCTGCAAGTTTTTAGCGGATGAAAACTTGGGGCGGCGGACGGGATGAATTCGGATCTGACGGACGTAATTTGGTTTACCGTCCGCTATAAGTTTGCCGTTGGCAAACTTGCATAAAACGGCTTACTCTAATCAGACGGGCAGCTGTAAATCCCATCTTTGCGAGTTTTGCCGGACGGCAAAACTCGGAGCAGCGGCAGAGGAATAAAAAGCTGTAAAACTGATTTTCACCGCTGCCAGTCCGTCCGCCGCTCCCTTGCCGATATGCGTTATGTGTGGTATAAAAAGTGTATGAGGACGCTATCTACCGATTACAAGTATGATAATAAATCTCCGAAAGAATGTGTAAAAGTACTTGACATGCGCACGGCTCGCTTCTCACAATTACAGCGAACAGCGAACAGCGAACAGCGAACAGCGAACAGCGAACAGCGAACAGCGAAC
>CAUUVZ010000032.1:0-26637 GCA_963548875.1 uncultured Treponema sp.
ATATTTATAAAAATAGAAAGTCTCGACATTCGGACTATCGGCTGATTTTGGGAAATTTGATTTCCGTGATTTGCCGTAAAAATGTCGAAAGCGTAACAAATTTTCGGTTATGCGCCCTCAGGAGTCTCGTGCTGTTCTTCCGCGTGCTGTTCCGGTTCTTTCTTTGCAGGCGCAGGAGGCGGAGTGCGCTTCTTTTTAGGGCGCGGAGGCTTTTTACGGTAATTTGCAACAAATGCGCAGAAATTCATATACAGCACGACGACGACCGCCGTACCGATAACAATCGGACTTGTAAAAATCTTTTTTAAAACCGGTAAAAGTTCTGCAAAGCTCATGCTATTTTATCGGCAGCCGTAACGCAAAAAATGACTTGAATGCGCTCCGTTCTTTAACTATCTTTGTATACATGATAGGAATCGTTGACTACCGGGCAGGCAATATCCGCAGCGTCGGTCGCGCATTGGAAGCAATTAAAGCACAATTTATAATTTCCGATAGAACTCAAGATTTAGTCGGCTGCGACAAATTGATTTTTCCGGGTGTAGGAGAAGCGAAGTTTGCCATGAACCGGCTTAAAAAGTCCGGATTGGACATATTTTTGAAAGACTGGACAGCTGCAGGCAAAAAGCTTATGGGCATTTGTCTCGGTTCGCAAATCATATTCGAGCATTCCGAAGAAGGCGAAACGGAATGTCTGGGGCTACTTAAAGGCTCGGTACGGCATTTTTCGACTTTATTTAATGAGCGTAAGACCAATCTCGAAATCGAGCGAGAAAGAGACTTTACGCAAGCGGAAAAAAAATTGAAAATCCCGCATATAGGTTGGAATAATATTGAATTTATGAACGGTTCAAGCCCGCTGCTTGACGGAATAAGCGATAATTCCGACTTTTATTTTGTTCACTCTTACGTCATCTGCCCCGAAAATGTGGAAATCGTAAAAGCCGCAGCAACATACGGCGTTCAAGTTCCTGCCGTCATCGAATACGGAAATATATCCGCATTCCAATTTCACCCCGAAAAGTCCGGCGAAAACGGACTTCGCATTCTCAAAAATTTTTGCTTTGACGGAGCATTTAAATGCTGAAAAAACGAATCATCGTGTGCCTCGACGTGAAAAACGGACGCACCACAAAAGGCGTAAAATTCCAAAACAACCGCGACATCGGAGATCCCGTTGAAATGGCGGAAGAATATTATCGGCAGGGCGTCGACGAGCTTGTATTTTATGACATCATGGCAAGCGCGGACGGACGCCGCCCCATTTTGGATTTAATTGCACGCGTCGCGGACAGGATTTTTATTCCGTTTTGCGTCGGCGGCGGCATTACGACGCTCGAAGACATAAAATCGACGATTCTCGCGGGCGCGGAAAAAATCAGCTTGAATTCGCAAGCTGTAAAAAATCCCGAGCTGATAAAAGAAGGTGCGCGCGTTTTCGGCAATCAGTGCATCGTGCTCGGAATGGATGCGGCGCGCGACAAGACGATGCCGAGCGGCTACCGTATTTTTATCAACGGAGGACGAGTAAAAACCGATTTGGATGCGCGCGAGTGGGCGCAAAAAGCGGTTTCGCTCGGAGCCGGAGAAATCGTTCTCAATTCGATAGATGCGGACGGAACGAAAAACGGTTATGAAATTGCGCTCACCAAAATGATTGCCGACTCGGTCGAAGTGCCGGTCGTTGCGTCCGGAGGAGCGGGCACGCCCGAACACCTTGCAGACGTTTTTACACGCGGCTTTGCGGATGCGGCATTGATTGCGACAATGGTTCACTCAGGAGAATACACGGTTTCGTCCGTAAAGCACGCACTCTCCGAAAAGAATATTCCGGTGAGGTTTTAGATGTTGGACTGGCATATTCCCGCTCTACGCGATTTTGATGCGGCGCAAAAAGCCGCCGAAATCTCGCATTCGCTGATAAACGACGAAGCGTTTTCCACAATCTTTTTATACCGCAAGAAATTCGGAATTATGATTTCCTTCCGCGACGGACTCATGTTCAGACTTTACGAACTTCGACCGGGAGATTTTTACTACACGCTGCCGCTCGGAATCGATTATTCGGATTCTTCCGCAGAAAATATAGAGTGCTTCAAAGACGCACTTGCCGCACTTAAAAACGATGCCGACGAAAACCGGAGACGATTTAAATTCATTTTGATAACGGACGATAAAAAATCGCTTTTGGAAAAAGCCTTTCCGTCGCGCTTTACTTTCACCGAAAATCCCGATTTTTCCGACTATATTTACAATGCTCAAAGCATGGCGAGCCTTGCCGGAAAAAAACTGCAAAAAAAGCGCAATCACGTTTCGCATTTTATGAAAACGCATTCCGATGTCCGTTTTGAAGCCGTAAACGAAAGCAATATCGCCGACGCGCTTAAAATCGAAGACCGGTGGTTTTCCGAAAACAACGGAGAATTCGACTTTGACAAAATCATAGAACTTGAGATGATTCAAACCGCTCTTCTCAATATGAAGACTCTGGATTTAAAAGGCGGAATTTTGTACGCCGACGGACAGCCTGCCGCAATGACAATCGGCTCAAAGATTTCTTCCGACGCATTCGATATAAATTTTGAAAAATCATGTTCTCCGTTCGAAAAAGACGGCGCGTACACGGCAATTTTTTACGAGTTTGCAAAAACTCTCGAAGGTTTTAGATTTATCAACCGCGAAGAAGACTTAGGCATAGAAGGTTTGCGCCGCGCAAAACAATCCTATCAGCCGGAAATGTTGCTTGCAAAACGGCAGGCGTTGGAAGTGATTTCGTAAACATCTTTAGGTAAAAAAAACCGCCCTGTTATGTTTTGCGGACAGCCTTGCAAGAACGTTGCCGCAAGAGTTTTTATTGCGGAACGGGCGCAAGTTTACCGGCGGATTTTACGGTATCTTCGGATTTTCGGATTCCGTGTAGCGAGCACGGCAAGATTCGGTTTCAAATACATCTATAGCGGATAGATAAGTTCCGTTTGCGTTTTCCGAACGCTTAAGATTTATTCCGTCGGATTGCAAAATCTCGATAATAGCCGCATATATGTATTCTGCGATCCGTTCTGCGCTGGGATTATTATTAAAAAAAGCAATATCGTTTAAATTACTGTGGTCAAGCTTTCCGCATACTTTCCGCAATGCCGATTTTAACTTTGTAAAATCAAGCAGCATTCCGCCTTTATCAAGTTCTTTTCCGCATACGTGTGCGTAAACTTTGTAATTATGCCCGTGCAGATTTTCACATTTGCCGTTATAATCGCGCAAAAAATGAGCTGCACAAAAATCAGCCTTAACTCGAATTTCGTACATCAGTCCCTCCGACTTTTGTCGCCGCACATAAGACAGACAGCTTCAACTATCGCTTTGTGCTCGGAAGGTGCAATGCGGGCATATAAAGTTTCAGGCGTATCATCTTTTAGAACAGGTACTTTCTTCTGCACAAGAATCTTTCCCGTATCGCAGCCTGAATCAACAAGATGAACCGTACAGCCGCTTTCCGTTTCGCCTGCGGCAATAACCGCTTCGTGGACGCGTGAGCCGTACATTCCGACTCCTCCGAACTTAGGCAAAAGTGCAGGATGAATATTTATAATTCGTCCGGAAAATTCGTTTATTATCCGGCTGCTCAAAACCGTAAGCCAGCCTGCAAGAACAATCAGTTCGATTTCGTATTTTCTGCAAAGCTCAAGAACTTTATCGGAAACGGCGCGGCGTTTTTCTTCAACCGCGGCAGCGGCGGCTTTTTCCATGCCCATAACCGCATAAGGACTCACTATTTCCGTCGGAACATCGGCATTTTTTGCCCGCTCCAGCGCGAAAGCGTTCTTATGGTCGCTAAAAACAGCCGCAATCGTGTAGGGACAATTTTCGGTTGCATTTTCATAATCTATAAGAGCCTGTAAATTCGTGCCGCCGCCGGAAACCAATACACCGATTTTCATAATTTTTTTATCCTTCAAATATGACGCAATCGCGCTGACCTTTTATCTCTGCCTTTGAATATGCGGCGCGTCCGATTTTATACGCCTTCATATCCGGAATTCCGGGTTTTGAATATTTATGTGCATTGTTGTTGAACATTTCAACGATGGAATCCGCATCGGCGGCCTTTACGGCGAGTACAAAACCTATTCCCATGTTGAATGTATTGTAAACATTTTCCAAATCTGCGCCGCGCTTAATTAATTCTCCGAATATAGGCGGAATATCCCAGCCGGAACGGTCAATAATCGATATAAGCTGCTTTTTATTTCCTTTCGCCTTCGGATACATACGCGGAATATTTTCATAGAATCCGCCTCCCGTAATATGCACCATTCCGTGAGCGGAACTTCTGAATTTTGAAAGAACTTCCATAACGGGACGAACGTAAATGCGAGTCGGAACGAGCAATGCTTCGCCTATCGTTTTTACGGTCGGGTTTCCATTGTCATTAAACGGCTCATTAAAATTTTGGACAAGTTTACGCACAAGCGAAAATCCGTTTGAATGAACGCCTGTAGAAGAAAGTCCGATAAGAACATCGCCCGCTTTTATTTTTTCACCGGTAATTATTTCTCTTTTGCTTCCTATTCCTACACCGAAGCCTGCTAAATCGTATTTTCCTTCATCATAAAATCCCGGCATTTCGGCAGTTTCTCCGCCCAATAATGCGCAGCCGCAGTCAACGCAGCCTTCCGCAACACCTTTTACAAGTTCGGCGGCGATTTCGGCATCCAAACCTCCGCAGGCAATATAATCCAAGAAAAATAAAGTCTGCACACCGGAACACAGAATATCGTTTACGCTCATAGCAACACAGTCGATTCCTACCGTGTCGTATTTTTTCATTTTGAATGCAATGTCGAGTTTTGTTCCTACGCCGTCCGTGCCGCTGACCATAACAGGATCTTTAATCCCTTTAGGTACGGCAAACATTCCATTGAAACTTCCCAAATCGGTAAGAAGTCCCGGTACTCTTGTCTTTTTAACATACTCTTTGTATTTATCGACTGCGCGGTAACCTTCTTCAACATCGACACCGGAATCTTTATAAGTCAGCATATTGTAAAACCTCCTCGCATACAGCTAACTTGTAAAATAAAAATATAAAATCTCTCCGTCGGGCGGTTCTGGATAAAAAGTCTTTCGATTTTAAGCAGCCGTAACCGCGCTCTAAAAACATATCTCAAAAACCGTAATTTTTTTAGTCAACACCGAATCCCGTTTATTTCACCGGGGACGGACATAGGATATTCTCCTGTAAAACATCCTTTGCAATAACCGTACTGTTCGGGATTGCACGAACGCAGAGCTTCAAACATTCCTTCTACGGAAATAAATGCAAGAGAATCTGCGCCGATTTCTTTGCGTATCTGTTCAACATCGTGCGCCGACGATATAAGCTCTGCGCGGCTAGGTGTATCAATTCCAAAGTAACAAGGGAATTTTACAGGCGGACTTGAAACGCGGAAATGAACTTCTTTTGCGCCTGCTCTGCGTATAATTTGAACAAGGCGGCGGCTTGTTGTTCCGCGCACAATAGAATCGTCTATAACTATTACCCGCCTGCCGCTGACATCGCTTTTAAGTGCGTTCAGTTTTACGAATACCATATTTTCGCGCTCTTTTTGCGTGGGCGCAATAAATGTGCGTCCGATATATTTATTTTTTACGATTCCCATTGCATACGGAATGCCGGATTCGCGCGAATATCCCATTGCAGCACCTAAACCGCTGTCGGGAACGCCTATAACCACGTCGGCATCAACAGGACTTTCTTTTGCAAGCTGTGCGCCCATAAGAAGTCTTGCTTCCTGCACGGCAATTCCGTCTATCACGGAATCGGGGCGCGCAAAGTAAACGTATTCAAAAACGCAGGAACGCTTGGAAGTTTTTTCACCGAATTCAAAAGAAAGTACGCCGTCTTTGTTTATTATTACGATTTCGCCGGGGTGAATGTCGCGTATAAAAGTTCCGTTCATGGCATCTATTGCACAGCTTTCGCTTGCAAGAACCCAGCCGTTTTCAACTTCACCTAGACATAAGGGGCGGATTCCGTTCGGGTCGCGCGCGCCTATAAGACAATCTTCCGTCATAACGCAAAGGGCAAAAGAGCCTTTTATCATCTGAATCGTATCTGTTAGAGCGCGCTCAAGTCCCTTTTTATAGCTTTTGCCGATAAGTTTTACGATGACTTCGGTATCGCTCGACGAATTGAATGTGGAACCGGCTTCTTCAAGCATTTCCCGCAGCTGCTCGTAATTTACAAGCTGACCGTTATGCGCAACTGCAATCGTTCCCAGTTTGAATTTATTAAGCATCGGCTGAGCATTTTCAATTCCCTTGCCGCCTGCGGTAGCATAGCGCACATGACCTACCGAAACATGACCTTTGAGCTCGGTAAGATTTTCCAGCTTAAAAACATCGGAAACAAGACCAAGCATTTTGTGAATTTTTACGTTTTTTCCGTCGGATACCGCAATTCCCGCGCTCTCTTGTCCTCTATGCTGCAAAGTATGAAGTCCGTAGTACGCAAGAGATGCCGCATTCGGCAGATTTTCCGAAGTAGGGTCTTTGTTGTCGGAACGATTTAAATATACTCCGACAACACCGCATTCATCGTGGAATTTATCATCATCTGTAATACACTTTTCATAATCGGACATGGCAATCTTCCAAAGTCAAAATCTGAAACTCATTTTATAATTCGACGGAACAAGACAACTCGGCAGAATCGGAAAGTTTTTTTCTGAATTCAAGAAGTTTTGTCTTTAAGTCCGGGTATTTTACGGAAAGAACGGACGCCGCAAGATAAGCCGCATTTGCCGCATTTCCGATACCGACCGTTGCAACAGGAATCTGCGGCGGCATTTGTACAATAGAAAGAAGCGCATCCAATCCGCCAAGTCCGTTTGAAGAGCCGGAAATACATTCGATTGGAACTCCAATGACCGGAAGAACGGTGATTCCTGCAATAACGCCAGGTAAAGCGGCTGCCAGTCCCGCTCCGGCAATAATCACTTCAAATCCGTCGGATTCCACCTGTTTGACGGTGCGGCGTAAAAGTTCACCTGCTCTGTGCGCTGAAATTACGAATGCCTTGTATTCAATTCCAAAGTCTTTGAGAACTTTAGCGGCTTTGCTCATCGTCTCCGTATCCGATTTTGAACCGAAAAATATTGCGACTTTCAATTATTCCTCCGAGCTGTTCCAAAACATTTTTGATATAAAGTTTAAAAGCACCGCCTAAAACGCACGGTGCTTTCCCGAGACGGAATATATCACGAAGACAGCCATAAAATCAAGAAGAACGGACGAACTCACGGCATTAAGAAAATTTGCTTGTACGAGATGTGGCTTTTATTCTGCAAGATAATTTTCGATTATCGATTTTATTTCTTTCAGGAGTTCGCGGGCATTTGAGCATCGGTGGTTTCGGATAAAACCTGATTTCCTTATCGATTTCCGCTCGCCGTTTGCCTTTTTACCGTGAAGCGGTTATACTCGCCGAATATTATTTTAAGAGAATACGATAAAAAGTAACGGAAAACCGCCGCTTTTTATTTTGAGCTTGTGAGGTTTTATGTCTTTGGATTGCGGTATCGTAGGACTTCCGAATGTCGGAAAATCCACTATTTTTTCTGCGCTCACGGCGGCTCCTGCAGCAGCAGAGAACTTTCCTTTTTGTACGATTGACCCGAATATCGGGATTGTCGATTTGCCGGACGAGCGGCTCGATTTTTTATGCGAAGTAAATCAACCTAAAAAAAAGACTCCGGCGTCAGTTAAGTTTGTAGATATTGCGGGGCTTATAAAAGGAGCCTCTAACGGGGAAGGATTGGGAAATCAATTTCTTGCAAATATCCGCGAAACAGCCTGTATCGCGCACGTCGTACGCTGTTTTGACAATCCCGACATCATGCACGTGCGCGAAAACGCAAACACCGAAGCCGCAATCGACCCCGAAAGCGATATTCTTACGATAAATATGGAGCTTGCGCTTGCCGACCTTGAAACAATCCGCAAGCGGCAGGAAAAAGTTACAAAGTCGATACGCGCGCTGGGCAAAGACGAAGAAAAAAAACTTGCGGCATGGACAAGCGCAGTTGCAAAAATAAAGCCTTTGCTTGAAGACGGAAAGCGCGCTTTGCAAGCGGATCTTTCCGATGATGAAAAAATTGCCGTACGTGATATGTTTCTTTTGACGATGAAGCCGCTTTTTTATGTTGCGAACATCGACGAAGATTCGATTGAAGAAGGAACGAACTCTTATGTCGAAACGGTAAAGAAAATCGCGGCGGCGGAGAACTCTGAAGTTGTAGTTATTTGCGGTAAATTTGAAGCGGATCTGTCCGAAATAAGCGATGATGCGGAGCGTAAAGATTTTATGGAAGCTGCAGGATTAACGGAATCCGGTTTAGCGGTTCTTGCGCGCAAAGCATACCAAATGATGGGACTTAGAACGTTTTTTACGGGCGGAAGCGACGAATGCCGGGCGTGGACGATTCACGCAGGCGACACGGCTCCGAAAGCCGCAGGTGTCATTCACACCGATTTTGAAAAAGGTTTTATCAAAGCGGAAGCATACACTATTGAAGATTTGCGCAAATACGGTTCGGAAGCAAAAATACGCGAAGCCGGTAAATACCGCGTTGAAGGTAAAGATTATATCGTTCAAGACGGAGACGTCTTATTCTTTAAGTTTAACGTTTAACAAAAAATAAAATCGCAAACGGCAACGCGGTAAAAAATCACCGCATTATAAAAGAAAAATCGGCTGTCTCAAAAAGACAGTCGATTTTTTATCCGGCTACGTAATTCTTAATTCCCCTGCCCTCCGCGTAAAATGCGGAAAACCGTATTATTCCCATGCCGAAACGGGATTTAGAAGCCGAGATTTTCACCGATAAGGACGACCTTGATTCTCCCTTGAGGTTTTGAATGACGGGTCGTTACAAATACGTTGCATATACAATCGGGACTGTTACAATCCGCACATTTCCCGTTTATTTTGCACGGCGTTTTTATATCGAATCTCTGAGCGTTTACGGGTGCCGCAATATTGCGTGCGCGGGAAAGCGCATCTGCCGTGTCTTTTACTATTTTGTTCATGCCGCACGCAATGATAACGTTTTTCGGTCCGTAAATGATGGCTGCCGTGCGGTTTCCGTTGTTATCTATGTTTAAAAGTTGTCCGTTTTCGGTAACGGCGTTAGTCCCGCTCAAATATGTTCCGCAAAGAAGAGCCTGCTGCATTATAGAAGCCTTCTCTTCCGGTGTTTTTGCAGTATCGCGGTCGATTACATTATATTTTCCGCTTTTCATCTCTTCTATCACGCCTATTTCTTCCATCGTCTTACATCCGCCCCAACTTATCGTGTCATTTTCCGGAATAAGTGACAGAACTTTTTCTTTAGCATCTTTTTTATTGGAACAATAATATGCTTCAAAAAAGTTCGAATTCAGAGCTTTTACAACCTGTGCGCCGATTTTTTCATACCAAGTTTCCACTGCCGTCATGTATTTTCCTCCGATAAAAACAGTTGTACGTATTTTCTATCAGGTTAAATGTCGAGCTTTTGGAAAAACTCGACATTTTTCATCTGTTGCCCGTACCAATGAAACTGAGAGTTTTGAAATAGACACCATTGTGCGTAGGCGAGGTTCCGGCAGCGTGCCGTTTCGAGCATTTATGCCATATAAAAGCTCGACTGCGGCATATAGTGCGAGTTTGCGATGCAAACTCGGTAGTGAGCAGAGCGAACGAAGTTCTCGCTGAAGGCACAACTTGTTTTACCGCTATTGTCAAAACTCGACATTCGACCTATCAATTTCTCCGAATATACGAAGCTCGCGGACGGGCGGTTATATCTACACGGCGATTCTGTTTTCTTCCTTCTTCCGTAGCGTTATCCGCGACGGGCTGCGTTGCACCGTAACCTTTATATGTAAACAGATTTTTCGGCAGCCCTTCCGCAATAAGAGCATTCATAACGGTACGAGTCCTTTCGATAGACAAATTCATCTGACCGACGGGTTTACCTACATCGGCGGTATGTCCTTCAACAAGAATCGTAAATTCATTGTTTTTTATGATTTCTTCGAGCATTTCCGCAATTCTTGAAATACGGGAACGCTCTTCCGGCAAAAGTTCGGGAGAATCCGGGAAAAATTTCAAGTCCACAGAAAATAAAATTCCGTTTATGGAATCGCTCACATCAATATCCGGAACCTTATTTTCATATATATATCTTTTCAGACTTCTATACGCTGCATAATAAGAAGAATCTTTTTCCGGTGCACCTACAGCGTATATCAAATTCTTCTTATCAAGAAGAATTGCAACCTTTCCGCTTTTGAGCAATTCAAGATTTTCCGGCACGGTAAGAATTTTTAAAGCATCTCTGCGCCGCAAAATAGGATCCGTGCGGTTTCTTCCGTAAACTTTATAAGCCTTTATGTAAAGCGGATCACTCCCCGTTACATCTTCGTAGCGGCGGTCATCATCGGAATAATCGTAACGGACAATTCCACGCGTGCCGGCAATGTTTCTGTCAATCATATTTTTTTCGTATATGAGATTCATATTCTCGTCCCAAATCTGAGGGAAAAAACACGGATAGACTTCGCTTTCAATATACTCGCCGTGTACGGGAACAGCTCCGCGCGCATCTATTATTATTCCCGTATAAGCGCGAGAGGAAACGTCGTCAAGCGGTTCTTGCGCAGTGTACGGATATTGATGCCGAACTAAAATACGGCTCAAATTCGTAATTTTGATTATGTTCGTAGTGTTGAGAGTTTTGCCGTCGGACGAAAATACGGGAGAATTTCTTTTTCCGTTCTCAATAATTTCCGTAATCTGCTCAAGATTTATGCTGCCGCTTGCAACAACATCCCCCAGATAATTTGAATTATCCACGAACAGCGTAAGCAGCGGGTCTTTTACCAACGACGGCATTTTAAGTTTTATAAGTGCTTCCGCAGCATTTTTACCGGAAGGAGAATTTAAATTCTGTTTTCTCGCATCCAACGATATTGAAGAATAAAAATCGTTTTTCGTCCAATCAACGGAGCTTTTCGATTCAAGCGCAGAATTTAAATCGAGCGCACTTAATATTTGCGCCGTAAAAAATAATACGGTAAAAAAAATAACAATGTTTCTTTTCAATTTCATCCCGCCTCTGTTTATAATCGGAATGTTTTAACACAAAACTTAGGCGACCGGGAAAAATATTGCATTTCAGTACCGTCCCCGTCTACACAAGATAATCGACGGCGCAATTTTTAAGCGGAATTAAAACTCTTTATCTCCGTTTTGAATTCGATATTGCGCTTACAACGAAGGATTCGAACTGTGAAGCACGTATTCCGCGTTTTTTTGCAGCCGCAACAGCATAATCTGCGTTTAATCCGTTGTATATAAAAAGAATATCCGGTTTGGGCGATTTTTTTAACGCATTTTCAAGAGATCGCGTATCGTCCAAAACAATTATATTAAACGGTTTTGAACGCCCGTTTTTGCGAATATGCGTTTTTTGAAGAATTTGGATTATTGAATCCCTATTGCGTTCGGAAAGTCCATAGAATGCGGCATTAGGCTTTTTGCCTATGACACTAATAGCGGTCAAAAGCAATGCGATAAAAATTATAATTGCGGCAGAAATTACAGTTACTGCGGTTTTCAGTTTTGATTGTTGTAACATGAGCCGCATTCTAGCATAAGCATTTTGTTTCCGCCATGCCGCAATAACTTATGCTCACGAAGTCAAATAGCCGAAAAAGAGCGGAGCCGCCGAAAAAACGCTTGGTTTCCCGGCGACATCGAGCTTTTGCATTTATTAAAATACAGGGGTTTCTCCGTTATATTCAATATTTTCAATGTTTACATCCTGAGATGCCGCCGCTCGTGTTGCATCCGCGATACCTTGCATTTCTTCCGAAGGCTCCTGTTTTATTACTTTCTTTTTAAATTCTATATGTTCGGCGATTATAGAAATTTTGCTGGTATTATGCCCGTCCGATTTTACCCATCGGGCTTGTCTTAATCTGCCTACGACTCTCAGTCCGCGCCCTTTGCCGCATTTTTTATAACATATCTCTGCCATTTTTCCGAATGTTTCAACATCAAAAAAAGATACTTCATTTACACCGTCTCCTTTAGCATTTCTATAGAAACGGTTTACTGCAAGAGGAATTGTGCAGACTTTAAAACCGTCTTTGGGTTCTTTAAGTTCAGGGGTGCGGACGACATTCCCTTCAATAATCAAAGAATTTAATTGATTCATAATTATCTCCTAAAACTTATGCAGAAAATTTAAATAACAGAAAGAATTTTATCAGCCGTTATCAAATACGAACGGCAATTTGTCAGAGAGTTTGCGACGCAAACTTTAAGATAAAATTTTATTTCAGATTTTTATCTTGTCTCTAATTTATTTTATTGCTTTTATCGGTACCGAAAAAAAGCAGACTCCGAAACGGAGCCGTTACAATATATATAGCTGAGGTTTTTCAAAAAAGGCAAATATGTAAAAAAATTATTTAGATCGAATGTTGAGTTTTAAAATAGCAGTTAAATCACACTGTGCTTTCGATGAGAACTTCGTTCGCTGCGCTCACTACCGAGTTTGCAATGCAAACTCGCCAGCCGCAGTCGAGCTTTTCGCTCGAAACGGCACGCAGACGGAGCCTCGCACGCGTACAAACGGTGCTTATTTCAAAATTTTTCATTCTAGTTGGAAAATTTCTGAGTTTTATAAAAACTCGAAATTGAGCCTAAGAAGTTTATACAACTTTGGTGTGCAGGTACCGCTCATGGAGCGAAAATCTTTTTTTTTCATCGGATAAGCACTGTTCAAATGGAATCCCGGATTTTCTGAATTTTTCTCCAAAAATTTTGCCAGTGTACACTGGCAAAAGGCATTGAAAAATGCCTTTTGCCGCAAATTCTCGTAAAACTCGAATTTGCGGCAAAAAGAGCGAAATCTTGCGGTGAAGAACTCACCGTAAAAAGGAGAAATGACCATGAAACAGAGAAAATTGGTTTCAATGATTGGAATGCTTGTATTGCTCATCGGCATAACAAGCATGGGAACAGGCTGCAGCGCCCCTCAACAAGAGTCGGAAAACAACACGTATAAACAGTCTTTTAAGATTACATACAATTTAATCAATTGTGAGTATGCGGATTTTGCGTATGCTTCTTATTGGGAACCGGCAGAGCAATGGGTAAAGGAAGGCGAAGAAATCGAACTTGTAAAAGACGGTTCTAAAAGCAAAGCCGGCGATTCTACAAAACTCTGGAAAGTAGAATACGTAAAACACAAAGACGGTAAACAAATTAAAGGATGGAGCAAAAAAGAGGACGGAAGCACGAAAGACTATGACTTCGGTCAAAAAATAAATCCGACCGCTGATATGACGCTTTATCCTGCTCTTTCAAAATACGGAATGGGCGATGAAATTGACGGTAAAACCGTTATTTATGTTCGGCGCGGTGTGAAAGACAAAATATATTGCAAAGACAAATATAAAGAATATTCCGTAACAGGCACTGACTGGCGATATATCGCTGTTGATGTATCTGCCGCAAAAAATTCCGAAAAACGTCAGTGGTCTTCATCGGCAGAAAACGTCATAACATCGGATGCCGTAGGTGCCGGAAAAGAAAATACCGCAAAAATCATTTTAAAATACAACTCCGATACCGACGCAGACAATGCCGCAAAATATTGCAAAACAATAAGTGCCGATTCATGCTTGCCTTCGGAAGCAGAAGCCTTTCTTATCTATAATGCGATATGCGGCGGCAAGATAACGGGATTGCCTACATCCACACAAGAAGAACAAACGTATTTAGGTATGCAATTCGGTTACTCGAAACACGCATATTTTTGGACATCCACACAATCCGACAAGGATAATGCATATTCCGTAAGTTTGTACAAATCCGACGGTATTTGGGGCGGCGAAAAAAGTGCTAAGTCCAAAACGGAAACACCGGCAATACGCAAAGCGGCTTATATTTGTCCCGTAATTTACTATGACGATGACGGAAACGTTGTAAGATAGCGTACAAATCTTCGAGTCGCAAAACAAGGCTGTCTAGAAGCAGCCTTGTCTATCCTGCTCGCCGCTTATAATGACGGATTTAAACTGCGAAGTACATATTCTGCGGTTTTTCCCAAGCCGCTTGGAAGGCGTATTGAATATTCAGCGGCGGGCGGTGTTACACCTTTTATAAGTGCAAGATTGAGTTCCTTTAAAATATCTTCATCAATCCGCAATTCGGCGGCAAGCAGGCTAAGCGAAACGGATTTTGTAACTTTAAGATAATCAAAACTTCCATAAGAAATATAAGATTCTCCGTTTGAATCGCGGGCGGCAGGAAAATCCGATTTATAATATGCGGAATTTTCTACTACATCTGCAACCGCAAGCAGTTTAGGAACATACTGCATCGCCTGTTCGCTTAAAAGTTTTGAATCGCACAATGCCCAAAAATCTTTTTTTGCGGATTTTTTAAGCGCACGCTGCATCGTTCCCGCCCCGCAATTATATGCGGTTATCGCAAGCAGCCAGTCGCCGAACATATTATAATTTTCCTGAAGCTTCAACAAAGCGGCTTCGGTGGATTTCCAAGGGTCAAGACGCTCGTCAACATATTCGTTGCAAATAAGATAAGGGCGCGTGCTGTTAAGCATAAACTGCCAAAGACCGGTCGCACCGGAACGAGATTTTGCCGCCGGCTTATAATCGGATTCAACTACCGGAAGATATTCAAGAATTGCAGGAAGTTTACGTTTTTCAATTTCCCTGCGCACAAATATTCTATAAGATTCGCCGTCTTCCAGAATACCGTAAAGCCATTTTTTATGAGTGGTTAAATATTTATTCCGAAGGGCAGCTACTTCTTTTCTGTTTATTCCCGGAAAACCGAGCGTTTTATACGGAATATCACTTGAATAAGCATAAAAGCAGGAAATCAATAATGTCAAAAGAAGACAAAACTTTTTCGTAACAAACATCAAAGTTTTTCACCCATGTAAATTCCTGCCCATTCCCAGTTACCGTGAATGTCGGGGTCAAGCGGAAAATTCACTTTGCGGAAATATAAATACCAAATTGAAACATATCGGCTCCAACCCCAGGTGCGTAAATATGCTTCATTGGAATTTGAATCAGGGTCAAGAGTCTCGCTGAATCTTACACTGTTCCCGCGCATAAAGTTCTTCATGGAAAATTCTTCCTGCGCGTTAGGATCCATTTCATCCTGTTTCCACGACATAGAAAAGAAATTAACTTTCGCCTTATATTTATCCAACGCACGCCAGTCATAATTTTTAATCGCGGTTTTTACAGCGGATTCCAGCGCGGGCAGACTTTCAAAAGTCCAATTTTTCGCCGAAGAACTGAAACCTACAAGCTGCCGTGCTTTTTTATACGCATTCGGTTCACCGGCAATTTGAATTGTAGACGCATCCGGCTGAGCAAGGAACATCGAATAAGATTTTAACGCTTCGTCCCACTCGCTTTCTTTTTCATATTCAAGCGCAAGACGCAAATAAAGTTCCGTTATACTGACCTTAGCAGGGAAACGATTTATCAGTTCGTTAAAATACGTTATGCGGCTGCGAGGTGTCTTACTTATTTGAATCAGATTTTGCAGGCACATAAAATGAATCGAATTGCCCTTAACTTCCAAATCCCTATAAGTCCGCAAAATCCGGTCAAAATAATATTCCGCAACAGGCTCCGCTCTGTCTGTCATGTATGCATAAGCGGTCATCAAAAGCCAGTAGGAATTGTACATATCGTCGGGATGATTTTCGACCCAGTCCGTCAAAAAAAGTATAAAACCGTCTCTGTCGCCTGAAGTCAGAATATTATCCGCAATTTTATTTACGATTGCATAACGGCTTACAGAATCTGCAGAATTGCTTTCAAGAAGTGAAAAAAGCTGTTCCCGTACTTTTTCATCGGGATTTTCTTTGCACGAACACATTAAAAATACAGACGCATATAATAACGTGCTCCAAAATAAGCACAGGCGTTTTTTTACCATATTTTGAATTTATCATGTCGACAGCTTATTGGCAAGATAAGCATGAATGTTGTATTCTTACGGCGACTATCTATGATTTATTAGCTTGGGGCTATATGAAAAAAAACGGCGGAAAATTGATTAATACGCTTCTTGCGGTGGGAATGCTTTTTGTTTTTATAATCTTCTTATTTTCATTCGGTTTCGCAGGCTCGGAAGCTGCATTTTTATTAAAACTGTTTCCAGTAATAATATTTATGTGCGGACTTATATTCCTTTTCATATTCGTACGTTTTTCCCGAACATCGTTTAAATTGTTTATGACCGTTTTATTTTTAACGTGCGGATTTTATTCCGCTCTTTTAATGGATAAAAACATTCCCCTGAATTTTTCAAAAGGCTGGCCTATATTTTTGATTCTGGCAAGCCTTTCGCTGTTTATCGCCGGTAGACTTGAAAAACGCCGTTCTTCATTCACTTTTGACTTTCCGTCTGTCGTTCTGCTTGTAATCGGAATAGTATTTTCTTTGTTTTCCCTGCGCCTTTCGGACTTGCCTTTTAAAAAAGCTGCGGCATTTGCATTTCCCGTCCTTATAGGAGCCGCTTGCATGATTCTTATTTTCCTTTTAATAAAGCGCAAAGAAATATTAAAAATACTTCCAAAAGAAATTAGCGACGATCTAACAAGCGGCGGTGAAGAGGGCGGAGAGGAATTGTGAGAACCTCTTTAAAACGATGTAAAATTATCATTGTTTTTTCAGGATTCCTCGTGCTGTTTTCATGCGCTTCCGCTCCCAAAAGCGGCGGCAAGCAAGTTTCAACCATATATTCAAATACTTACGACAACGAGACTCAAACCGCCATTCCCTCCGGAAAAAAGCGAAAAATGAAGCAATATTTTTCCAATATTGATGAAAATATTATCGCGGAAGTGGAAACGGGTTCTCCGTCAACTTTACGCCGCGCCGCTTCTTCTCTAAGAAAATCGGAGCTTGAATACACCGAAAGTGAAAAAATATTGCTGGCAATAGCATCCGGCATTATGCAGATTGCATGGAATACGGAAAGAATAGACTGGGAATCCCCCAAACCGGAAGGAAATACTTCTTACACGGGTGCAATAAATTCCGCACGAGAAGGAATTTACGATACAAGTACCGGAAACGTCGATTTTCTTTCTATCGTATTGCCGTCGCTTGCAGTAATCACGTGCAGCGATGTAAGTCCGTTTTTTACGCAAGCTCAAGACGCTCTTAAAAATGCTCTTTCCATGCGGCAAGATTCCGTACTGGCAGCCTATTTGCTCGGAATGCTTTACAAAAAAAACAGAATGTATGAAGAAGCTCTACCCTATCTTAAATCCGCATACGCAAACGCACCGGACTGTCTCCAAGCAGGCTTTAACTATGCAGACTGTATGCGTCTTACAGGACAAATAAAAGAATCCAACATTGCGGCGGCAACGCTGCTCGAAAGATATCCGTCAAATCTTTCATTATTAAAATTGTGTGCCGAAACAGCATTTGCGCTTAAAAATTTACCGGCTGCCGAAGATTATATCGCACGGCTTTTGCAGCAAAATCCCAGCGATTTGGAATCGCTTTTATTCCGCGCAAGAATACTCATCGCAAAGCAAGATTATATCCACGCAATGCCGCTTTTAGACGTTTACTCGCGGCAGGATAACTCTTCAAAAGATTATCTGCTGCTGCGCGCACAAATCCAATACGACTGGAGTAAAAATACCGGCGCCGCAATCGCAACGATAGAAAACGCGCTGAAAAATTATCCCGGTGATAAAGATATTATGCTTTTTGCGGCAAGACTTTCCGGCGAAAGCGGACTTCCAGTAGCGGGAAAACAAGCCGACGAATATGCGGACGAAGTTTTAAAGTCCGACCCGAATAATGAAGCGGCTCTGCAATTTGCATTAAACGGTTTTATCCGCAAACAAAATTGGGAAAAAGCATACGCATTAAGCAGCGCGATGCTGAAAAATCAAAACGTTTCAAACACCGCATTATTCAGTCATATAAGAATCTGCCTGGCTTTAAAAAAATACGACGAAGCATGGAACCGTATTTTACCGGTATACAGAGCGCAAAGCTCCGACGAAGAAGTCCTGCAATGCTACATCGCCGTAACGGCTGAAACGGGACGTGAAGCGCAAGCATTAACGCTTATAAATCAGCTTCTTCCGTCAGCATCTACGCGAATGAAGAGTTTTTTGTATTACCGGAGAAGTCTCCTGCAAAGCACGGAAAGTGCCGCACTCGCAGATTTACGTTCGAGTTTAATATCCAATCCGCGCAACAGCGACGCCTTATTCCGTTTGTACGAAATATATTACAAAAAATCGGACTTCAGCAAAGCGCAGTATTATCTAAAACAAGTAATCGCCTTAAATCCGAACGACACCGCAATGCGCGTTTTGAACGAACAGCTTGAATCGCGGATAAAATAAAATCATTTCCGGGAATCTTCCGAATAAAGCCGTAGAGGAGCTTCTTCCGAAAGCAAAGATTGAGCTGCACGCAAAAAATCTCCGGCAGACATTGCAAATATGTCTTCATAATCAAGTAAATATCCGTCCGGCACATCGGAAGCGCTCATAAGAAGCACAGTACCGGCATTCGATTCCGTCTTTTCAAGCGTATCCAAAAACCAGCTGTCTTTTATCTTCGCGCATTCTTCCGACGAAAACTCCGATTTTAAGTTTTCAATTAAAGAGTTACGAACTTCTTTATAAATTCTATCGACTTCGGAAGTTTTGTTTACTCCCGTAAATGTCAATACCGCAGCATTAAGTTCTTTAGACGGAAGTATAAGTTTTACACCCGAAAAACAACTTGCCGAATCTTTTTCAAGGAGTTTTGAAAAATGCGTCATCAAAGCCGTAAATGCTTTTGATTCACCTGAATTAAATGCCGGAGATGGAAACCAAAACTGTACGGGATCCGAAAAATTTTTTGTCGGCACAAGTACGGCAGGACGCGCTCCCGCTTTTTCTTTTGAAAGTGCCGTATAAAAAAGATGGCGAAGTTTTACCGAAATATTTCCGGCTTCGGAAAAATCCGGCTCGTCAACGGCGGAAAAATCTTCATCCCTTGTACAATGCGCACTCAAAAGTCCCATCGTATTTTCAAGAACGGATTTTACGCTTTCCGGCTCCGCTTTTCCCGCAATAAATATTTTATAAAGAGAAGCGTCTATGAAAAGCGGATAAAATGCCGCAACATCGTTATAGGTGATTTTTTCAAGAATCTCATTTTCGGAATCGAAAGCATTCAAGTACAAGGGATTTTTATAAAGCTTTCGCACGGCTTTGCAAAAAAGTTGATTTTCAAGGGAAGCGTTATAAAGACGTTTGGATGAACGTACGGAATGCGCTACGAGATCCGCCTGAGCCGGTGCCGTTTCGCCGAAAATTATAGCCTCTGCAGCACATTTTATACATTTATCCAAATCATCCGCCTTACATTCAAAACTTATCGTGCTTTTTAAGAACGAAGTTTCGGTTTTTACTTCAGGCAGAAAATCAATATTCCCGTCCGCTCTTTGCTTTTCAAATTCTTTTTGAATATTCAAAGCAAGAATCCCCGTCATCAATTCGGAAAAACCGTTGATTTTATCTGCAGATTTTCCGTTTCTTATTTCGAGCAAAACGGCTGCGCTATTACTTTTCCGATTGGATTTTACACGGGCAGGAATCCCGTTTTTAAGCGTAAAAGAATATATTTGCTCTCTATTTTGCCGAATATAATTTTCCGCTAAATTTTTAACGGGTTCCGCTTTGTATTCATCCTCAATATCGCGGGAATTTACGTCGGATTTTTTCGTATACCATGCGGCACTGTCTTTGCTCACCGGATTATAACCGTATTTTTTAAAAGTCCCTTTGGAATTTTTATAAGTCTTGCTTCCGACGATAATAAATACGAACGGAGTTTCATTCTCCAATATGAGAGGTATATCGCGTGTGTTTTCGTTGAGCATGGAATTGAGCGTATCGTCAAATCTTTGAGCAAGAGTTTTTATTTCTTGATTCGGGGCAAAGCGTTCGATATTCCAAAAACCGCATAATTCTTTCATATATGAGGCGGAATTTAAGAGTTCGTTTTCAGAAGATTCTGTTATGAGAAATTTCGCCTGCGCATACTGACTATCATCCGTATTTTTTATACTTTCTTTTACGGTTCTTAAAAAAAGTTCCGCTTGTTCTGCGGCATCCGTCTTTTGAGATTTCAAAGGCTTTTCCGCCAAAGTTTGAATTATAAGCCGTGAACTTCCGCTTTTATGCGCCGCCGAAACATTTATATATTCATGTCCGCGAATATTAAGCGATTTTTGCTCGAGTATGCGCTTTTTAAAATCCGCGCCGTCGCGATTAAGAGCTGCAGCCGTAAGAGCCGTTTGATTCATATCGAGAGACGTATATTGAATGACAATCTGCGTCATGTCTTCCGAAAAGCGAGGATCATAAAGAACGAATTTATGCGCCGTGCCTCCGACTTTAGCCGGAACCGGACTTACAAAGCGCGCTTTAGGCGGATACTCGCCGAATATTTTTTTTGCAAGAGCCAAGACGGTTTCTTTCTTTATACTGCCGGTTATAAAAAGCGCGCTGTTTTGCGGGACATAAAAATTTTCCGCAATTCCGTTTAAGATAGTGCGCACTTGTTCAACGGAAATATTTTTTAACAGCGCAGGATATATCCCCGAATCCAATTTCCACGGAGCGGCGGAAAATACGCGCGCATCTATCGCAGAATTTATAAATCCTTCGGGGCTTTCCGAATATGCGGTCGCTTCTTTTCGTAAAAGCGCAAGCTGATAATTTATATCCGAGTCTTTAAACTGCGGAGCAAATGCGTGAAAGGAAAGCTCTTTAAGCGCATTTTCAAAAAGCTCCGGATTTACCGAAAGCTCGTAGACGGAAGAATCCGCGCCGCACTCGGATAAAAGCGAGTCGATTTCGGTTTTTCCCGCATATTTTAAGAGCCGCGAATATAGCGTAAAAAATCCTGTGTCGGTTTTATTTTGCGCGTTTATTCCCGCGCGCACGGAAAACATTATTTTCACCGGTGCCGCTGCAAAGTCCTCAAGAACAAAAATACGCAATCCGTTTTCAAGCGTATATTCCGCATATTCGCTATTTTTTGCAAACGCAAAAGCCGAAATAAAAATCAACAGAAAAGAAAAAGAAAATTTCAGCGTTTTTTTTACCATAATTTTGAATTTTACAAATCCTGAGCACCGAACAATTTTTTTACGGACATATTGAATGCTTCGGTATCCGCGCGCAAGTTTTTTAAAAAGCCTACGTCGTCAATCGTGCCGAGAACAGACGTCATTTCCGCCGCATTGCGGTAAGACATGGCACGGAAAGGGTCGGTAAAGTCTTTTTTGCGAGAGCTGACTGCCTTAGCATACATATTGTCGGAAATGTCCGAAACACCGGAAATAAAATCCGCTAAATCTTCGCGGCAAACGTCTGCCGCATCTTTTTTATAGAGCCGCTCGAGCAGCGAAAGTGCATAACGGGCTTTATCATCGGTGTAAAACCTTTGACACTCGGCATAAAAATCATGGACTTCCTGCCACGTATGAATCTCGCCGGATTTTATGCGCGAAAAAAGCTCCCGGAGCCGCTCCGAGTCAATAACCTGCCCGCCCGCGTTGTCCCAGTTTTCATAGAGTTTGAGCTTTTTCAAATCGGAAAGAGTCTGCGCCGTAATCCGCTCTATTTTACGGGCGGCGCAGTAGTCGATAAGGGCTGACGCGGCAAAATATTTTATCACTTTCGAATAAACCGCAAACGCTTCCGGAGCCTTGTATATAAGTCCGCCGTATTTTTTTTGAACGCGCGCGTCAAAAAGCGTAAACTTGAGCTTGGGATTTTCGGATAAAAACGCTTCCGCCGCCTGCAGCGCATCATTTTCCGTCATATCGGGTTTATATCGTTCGGGAGAAAGTTTTTCCAAAGACGCGGCGCATAATTCGATAAGTCGACTTCGCGCCTGTTCAACATATTGTATCGTGTCGGGCGCAATCGGATTCGTTTCAACCTGCTGGATTTTCGTAATTCTCGTGTCCCGCTTGTCGAATTTGTACTTATTGCGGGCAATCGCAAACATATTGTGCATAAATTGCCACGCGGGGACGATATTTACCGGAGAGTCGGACTTGTCGCCTGCCGTAATAAGCGAAAACGGATATGGAACGTTCAGTTCGTAATTGTAAGAACCTTTTGCAGCAAGCGTAAACGGAGCAAACCGGCTGTTATGCTTAAAACTCGTACACAGTCCGGGCCAAAACCCGCGCCCCGCAGAAATTTCTCCGTCGGGACTCCTCGAATTGTGATTGCTTCCGATCGTCGCACCCGCTGCAATATTCGACTGTCCCATAATCATCGCCGCAATCAAAAAAGATGAATTGTGGTGCTGTTCATGAAACGGAAAAATGAGATTATTCAAAAGTTCGCAGCACGACACGGTAGAATTGTCGCCGAGCACAGAATTGATGAGCCGCGCGCCGTATTTGAGCTGGCAGTTGTTCCCAATCACAAAGCGAATGCCGACCGCTTGGTAAAAGACGCGGCTGCCGAGTCCCATAATGCCGTTGACAAGCTCCACTCCCTCGCCGATTTGAGACGGCTCTTTTTCGCTTGAGCGTATCGTAATGTTTTTAAGTTTAAACGCGCCTTTGATGTACGCAAAATTTCCGATTTTCGCGTCTTTAACGACCGTCGTATTTTTTATAACCGTATCATTGCCGACTGTCCCGAACGTGTCGAGCGCGCTTGAGCTTTCGTTTTCCGTCAATTCTATGAGACGCTGCATAAGATTTTCATCATCGCGGAATTTCGACCAAATATATGCGTCGGCTGCAATCATATTTTCAAAAGGTAAAATCTGTCTTCCGCCGTTTTCGTTGCGGACTGCAATCCATGTGCGGACGCTTTCGTCTTCTCCGTCTTTTAAAATCCCGTTTCCGAATTTGGAATGCTTTGTACACGCCATTTCCTGAATATTGAACAGCATTACGCGCTCACCGAGACGGTAATTTTCAAGATAAGCCGCATTGTGAATAGCATTGTCGTTTCCGGTAACGACATTTTTTAAATGAGAGCGGTATATTCCGGTTTCAAGTTCAAGGTCGTGATATTTTAATTTTGCCGAGCAAAGCCGCCCCAAAACGACAAAGCCTGAAAAAACGGAGTCCCGAATAAGCGACGGGTCAAAACCGCCGTCCGAAGCGTCGACATAAAGATTTGCAAACGCGCCGTCTTCACTCGTGTTACGGTTTGCCGCAAGCACCGCAGCTTCCGACTGCGTAAGGTGCCGCTTGCCGCGCAAAAGTTCTTCAGGCATAACGATAATTTCATTTCTATTGATGAAAGTAAGCTCAAGCATGGCGCAATTCTATTGCGGCAGTATTGATTTGTCAATTTAACGCATTGCATCACGTAAAATCCGGGCGAAAGAAAGCGGTGCATCGCGTAAAAATTTAAGAGGCGGAATAGGTTTACCCTTTTGTATCGGAAGTTCTGCATAATGCACCGCTTTTCGTCCTCGCTCACACAATTCCCGTTTGCCGTCATTTCGTTTACAAAAATCTTATGTTATAATTGCATTTATGGAAAAAGAAATACCGCCAAGTTCGGAACAAATAAAAAGATTAAAGGCATTGCAAGGTGTAGACAGCGGAATATTTACGCTCGCAGTTTTTTCTACACTTGAAGGTCATATGCGGCATTTGTTGAATAACGAGATAACAAATCAGACCACTTTCCGGGAACTTACGGATTTATATAGCGAACGATATTCGGCAGGAAATCCGAAAGAATATCAACTGTTTAAAAATATAAGGATAAATGAGCGCAATACGAACTTCGTCCGCCATAGATTCGAAAATCTTTCCGAAGAAGAAGCAAAAGCGGCAATTTATTTGCTTTCGGAGTTTGCAGGAATATTCAATCTTCCGAATAAAGAGCGGATTGCCGACCTGTCTTCCACTCTTGTTACATGGAACAACAGAAAAACTCCGATGGAAACCGCGATTGAACTGGATAAAGCCAATAAAGAATTAAAGCGGTTAAGTCTGACAAATGCCGATATGGCTTTAAAAGTAACGGAACTTGAAGAAAACAAAAAAGAACTTTCTTCACTGAATACCAAACTGTATAGTCTTCAACAGGATTATGAGCAACAAATAAAAAAGAATCGCCAAAACAAAGAAAAAATCGATGAACTCCGCAAATCAAGAAATGATGTCGAAATGGAAAACAAAAAAGCGCAGAGAACCATTCAGGAACAAATTTCAAAACTTTCCGATGCACAAATCTATATTGATAATCTTTCAAGAATGACAAGCTATACGAGAACTCGTTACGATTATGAACGTAACCTGCTTCGCCTTACGCGTGAACAGGAATCGATTGTAAATCAAGTAAAGTTCGAGCACGATTTTCTTGTTAAAGGTTCGGCAGGAACCGGAAAATCTCTTGTCCTTCTTAAAACACTTGAAAAACTGATTCGGGAAAACAAGAAAAATTCTTTTAAATTGATAACTTTTTCCCGAAGTCTTGAAAAATACAACAAGTATGTTGCCCGGCTGATGAACATTGAAGATCCGATTGAAGAAGGAATAATCACTACTTCGGAAAACCACATCGGCAAAATTCTCAAAGACGCTTTCCCCGAAAAATGTTTTTCGTATAAAGTGAATAAATGTCTTGAAGATGAAAAACTTATAATAGAAAATCCTCTTGGAAAAGAAATATGGAACGAAATTGATAAGTTTATTCTTCCTAAATGCATTTCACGCAAGGAATATTGCGACGAAAAAATAAACCGTACCGGAATGAAAAAACTTCCGAACGGAACCGACCGCAATAAAATCATGAATGCTGTTGAAGCGATATTTACGGAATGGGATAAGCAGGACGAATTATCGGTTCAATATGCGACTTATAAACTTGTATCAAAAATTGAAAACGGTGAGTATACGATTCCGGATTCTCTGCACACGGATTATCTGTTTATAGATGAAGCGCAGGATTTGACGGTTCCGACACTGCGTCTTGTAAAGTATTCCGTAAATCAAAACCTTATTTTGGCAGGCGACAACGATCAGTCCGTTTATCAGACCGGTTTTGCATGGAATAGAGCTAAGATTGATATAATCGGTAATACCAGAGCACTAAATATTAATTTTAGAAGCACAATGCAGATTCATGAAGTTACGGAAAAATACCGCAGGTTCATGAAAGACTTTGATAAAAATAACCGCCCGGAAACTTTTAGAATCGGCGCACCTGTTGAGCTGCATGAATGCCGAAATCAAAATGAAACCTTAGATAAAAGGCTTGAAACCGTAAAAATGTGCATTAATTCTCTCGGCTATGAACCGGAAAATATTTGCCTTATTGCAAGAAAACGCGACCAACTACAGGCATTGCAAAATCTTTTGCAAGAAAAACTTGAGCTAAAATCGGCACTTGTAAACGATGATGATTTTTCTTTTGCACAAGAAGGTATAATACGACTTGCAACTCCTCAAAGCTGCAAAGGTTTGGATTTTCCCGTAGTTCTATATTATCCGGATCATCGTGCACACTTTTTGAATGCTTACGATGAAGAAACGGCAGACAAGATGAACCGCAACATGATTTATACCGCAATTACAAGAGGTACGGAGCTGCTCCATGTTTTCATGCTGAAAGACAGCACATCCGCTCCTATTGAAGACTTGCGGAAGATTTTAAAAGAATGCAGCTAATTATTCCAAACGAATAAAAGCCCATACGAAAAATATAACGGCAATATTTGACTCCGTGAAAATCTCTTGTAAAAGAATCGCCCCCCCCCCACTTTAAGGACAGGAGCCGGTAAAGGCGGATACGACTTTTGCAGGTTTTGCAGTAAGCAACAAAAGAAATCAAGAAAGTTTGATTCTTATTATCAAAAGATAAAGAAATCAAATTGAACAGCTGGGATGGATGATTACGTTTAAGATTCTTGATGATAAGGAAGCGGAACTGGAACTGATTAACGATGATTATGTTCCGGTTATTCCATGTGAACTGCAGTGGAGAACATGGACGGGGAACAGTCAAGGCATTACAGGGGACGCTCTTAAGGAATTTATTGACGGTAATCTTTTTCCGGGATTGCAGAATCTTGATGTGAGTACCGGCAATAAACGTGCTATTCTGATTCGTGATATTTTTGCGGGGACTAACAACAATATGAAGAAGGGACAATTATCCGCCAGGTTGTTAATAAACTGAGCGAAATTGATTTTAATGCCAGCGGAGACCGTCACATGTTCGGAGATATTTACGAAAACATTTTGCGTGATTTGCAGAGTGCCGGAAACTATGGAGAATTCTACTGCGGAATTGCCGGAACTTTTGCACCAGTCGTTTGTGAAGAGTGATGAACTGCTTGTGGAATTGAAAAAAGGGTTAATGTAGGCAGGCAAGAATATGTCTAATCAAAATTTTCACAGGGGAATCTAAATAATTTGGCTTTTTAAAATTCTAGGCTTAATTTCGAGTTTTACAAACTCAAAGCAAATATCTTTCTAAGGCAAGCCTTAAACCTTTT
>CAUUVZ010000033.1:0-25971 GCA_963548875.1 uncultured Treponema sp.
CGTGAATCCGTGAATCCGTGAATCCGTGAATCCGTGAATCCGTGAATCCGTGAATCCGTGAATTTTTTACGGCGGCACGAATTTGTGTCAAGGGGGTAATGTAGATTTTCGGTATTTTTTTATTTTGAATGTACATAATTCGTTCCGAATCTATAAAAATTATATACCGAATTATTAAAATATCAAGCTGAGAAATGTTGTGAGAAATGTTGGCGACTCTAAAAAGACTCCTTTTTACGTAAAATCGGATAGGCGAGATAAGAATTCCTGCATCTTAAAAAACGGAGAGACTGTAAAGTTCTTTCTATAAGGTTTAATTTCGAGTTTTATAAACGCAAGAAATCATTCTTCTAAGGCAAGCCTTAAACCTTTTTTTCACAAGGGAGGGGCGGACGGAATAACCGAACTTAAAAGACACAATAAGTTTACCGTCCGCTTCAAGTTTCGAGTTCTCGAAACTTGTTCAATCGGTCATAGCCTACCGGGTTCCTCATCGAAACATTTTTGGGCACCGCAAGATATTTTTTGAGCAATTTTGCTGTGCAAAATTGCTGCGGACGGGAAACCGGTTTTGGCTTTCATATTCACTTGCCCCGTCCGCCGTCCTTTGGAATCCCAATTGATTCATACATTTTAATTTTTTAGGTAACTTATATACGATACTTATAAAAATATACAAACTCGACATTCGGCCTATAAAGTAGTGGAATCGGTTCTTTTTGAACCGGAGTGCGGCTGCGAGCGGCGGGCGTGCGTTGGAGCGGCTGCGAGCGGCGGGCGTGCGTTGGAGCGGCTGTAGTGCGCGGTTTGCGTAAGGGACGTAAGAGTGATAGCCGGTTGTAGGATACGGTTGCGCCCTAATTGCAAATGCTTTAGACGGATTGCAATTATCATTCACAGCGGGGATTTTTTTCGCTATACTGCGCCCATGTCGAATATCAAAAATACGATTACAAACTCATACAAGGGATTTGAGCTTATTTCCGTTACTCAGGTTCCCGATAACGATTCCGAAGGCGTGTATTTGCGCCATCGTAAAACCGGGCTCGAGGTTTTCCATCTTTTAAACGATGATGCGGAGAATTTATTTGCGTTTGCCTTCCGCACGCCCGTAAAAAATGCTACCGGTGCGGCGCATATTTTGGAGCATTCCGTTTTTTGCGGTTCCGAAAAATTTCCGCTTAAAGAGCCTTTTACCAACATAATGAACCAAAGCGTTCACACTTTCTTAAATGCGATGACTTATCCCGATAAAACCGTGTACCCCGCAAGTTCTATGGTAAAAACCGATTATTATAATTTAATGGACGTTTACGGTGATGCGGTTTTTTTCCCGCTTTTGAAAAAAGAAGCCTTTATGCAGGAAGCCCATCGTTTGGAAATTGATGAGAACGGCAAATTTTCAATTCAAGGGGTTGTTTACAATGAAATGAAAGGCAGTTATTCGTCTTTCGAATCGGTTGCAGGCGATATTCAGTTCAGGAGTCTTTTTCCCGGCACAAACTATGCTTTCGATTCAGGCGGCGATCCCGAATCGATTCCGTCTTTTTCGTATGAAGACTTTAAGCAGTTTCATAAAAAATATTATCGCCCGGATAATTGTTTGGTTTTTCTTTACGGAAATATTCCTACCGAAGAGCAGCTTGATTTTTTGCAGGAAAAGATTCTCGATAGATTGGAAGAAAAGTATTCCGGCGGCGAAAATCAATCTGCAATTCTTTCGGATAAGGAAGAATGGACTCGGATGGAAACTCCCAAGCCGCTTTCAAATCCCGTAAGAATTTCGGAAACGGCTCCTTCTGCCGGAGCAACGGGTTCTACCGTTACCGTGAATTGGCTTTGCGGCGAAACGAAAAATCTTGATTCCTTGCTTGAATGCGCGTTTTTATCGGAAGTTCTTATCGGACACGACGGATCTCCTCTTGCAAAAATGCTTACCGAAAGCCGACTCGGAGATGATCTTGCTCCGATGTCGGGTACGTCTGCGGAAACGCGGCTTTTTTTCTTTTCGTTGGGACTACACGGCGTAAAAGCGCGGGACGAGGATAAAGTTTACAAGCTTATATTCGACGGTCTTGAACGTGTCTGTAAGGATGGAATTGACCGGCGCGATATCGATTCCGCATTGATGACGGCGGAATTTTCCGGCAGAGAGATTATACGTTCAGGCGGTCCTTATTCTCTCGTTCTTTTGGATCGCGCTCTTACCGCATGGAATTACGGTGCTTCTCCCGCATCGCACTTGCTTTACAGAGCGGCTTTTGAAAAAATCCGAAAAAAATCCGAGCGCGGTAACGAGTATGTTTCGTCTCTAATAAAGAAATATCTTTTGGAAAACAATAATCGTTCTTTTGTTTGCGCAAAACCGTCCCGCTCTTATCTTTCCGAGCGAAATAAGCGAGAGTCTCGTTTAATAAAAGAATTAAGCGAAAAAGCCGACATAAATCTTGTTCAAAAAGAGCTTGATTTTCTGCACTCGTATCAACAAAAAAAAGAGACTGCGGAAGACTGTGCTTGTATGCCGCAGCTTAAAATAAGCGATCTTACGATTAGTGCGGATGCAATTGAAACCGAAATTTCCGTTATTAAAAACGCTGAATATGAAAGTCCTCTTTTTAAGAATATCGAAAAGACAAACGGAATCGCATATCTTGAGTTGTGTATCCCCGTCGATAATCTTGCCCCTGAAGAATACCTGTATCTTCCGTTGTTCGCTTATTGTGCGACAAATGCCGGCTGGAACGGTAAAGACTGGTCTGAATGCGCAGCCGATACTGCCGTTCATACGGGCGGAATTGAAGTGCGGCTTTTATCTTCGGAAAGCGGTCGTACCGACGATTCCGAAAGAATGCGTAAAGAGCTTGAAAAATACAACTGCACCGGGCGCGACTATATTATTTTTTCCGTCCGTATGCTTTCCGAAAAAGCGCATGAGGCAGTAAAACTATTTTCGGAAGCCGTTTCCGGCTTTGAGTTTAAGGATTTTAAGCGGATTAAAAATCTTTGCGGAGAGTTTAAAAGCGTGCTTTTTGCAAATGTAATTCCGCGCGGTACGCATTTTGCACTGTCGCGCGCACAAAGTTTATATTCGCATTCAACTTGCGTAAATGAGATATGGCGCGGTCTTACTCAAGTCTTTGCCGTCAATTCGATATGCAAGGAAAAAACGGAAAATCTTGCCGCTCATTTTGAGCTTATAAAAAATAAATTGCAAAATGCCGGAGCGGTTCTCCATATTACGGCGGATTTTGATACGGCGGGAAAACTTATGCCGGAACTTGCAGCTTTTGCGGTACGGAATAATTTAAAATCTCCGGTTGCGCGCTCGGAACTAAAAAGCGGAGACTTTAAAAAGCTGCTTTCGGTCGGAGGAAAAACGGAAATTCCGCAAACGGAAGTTTTTACCGCCGATGCGCAGGTTGGTTATGCCGCTTCCGTTTTACCCGGAAGTTTTTTCGGGACAAAAGAAAATGCCGCGGATATCGTTCTTGCTCATTTTCTTTCCGGTACGTACTTGTGGGAGCGGGTTAGAACAACGGGCGGCGCATACGGTTCCTCCGCAAGTTCCGCAAATCTTTTGGGAAAATTTTTGTTTTCATCGTTTCGGGATCCGTCTCCTTTTAAAACGCTCGATGTTTTTGCCGAATGCTTAAAAGATGCGGCTTCTTCCGTAACGGATAAAAGCGAATGCGAAAATTTTATCACCGGAACATACGGCGATGAAGTTCAGCCTTTTTCTCCGTTCGGACGCGGAAATACGGGTTTTATGAGGACTATTTATTGCATTTCCGATAAGGATAAACTTGAAAAGCTTAAAAATCTGCTTGCATTAACGCCCGAAGATTTGCAGAACGCTGCAAAAAGAATCTTTCGGAACATAGCGGAACGGCATAATGTGGTTATTTGCGATAAGAGTACGGCGAAAAATCAAGATATAATAGAGCTGCCCGTTTAGGAAAATAAAATTAAAACTTTTTGATAGACTTATGAACTTAAATTTCCGGTCTTTACATATAAAAGCTCTAAACTCTGCTTATAATTTTCCGAAATTTATAGTATGAATACGTTTACGAAATCTGTTGATTTGTTGCACCGCACGATGGATGCTAATGCACTGCGTTATCAAGTTACCGCAAATAATCTTGCAAGCGCGGATGTTCCCAACTTTAAGCGGACTACGGTCAATTTTGAAAGCGAGCTTAAGCGTGCGTTCGACTCGGAAGAAAAAGCGAAAAACGGTTTTCAACTGACACGCACGGACGAACGTCATATCGCATTAAACGAACCTTATGATTACCGGAATGTTGAGCCGCGGCGTGTTCTTGATTATACGACATCTGCAAAAGCAAACGGCAATAATGTTGATGCGGAAACGGAAGCTAATGCAATCCTTCAGATTCAGATGCAGTACCGTTTACTGACACAACTTACCGGTTTTGAGTTTTCGCAAGTTGATATTGCAATGCGTAAGTAGCTTTGACTGCGGATAAGCTCGGAATAATTCAATAGGAGTGTAAAATGGGACTTTTTACAAGTATAAACATTGCAACAACGGGCATGAGTGCGGAACGTCTCCGCTCCGATGTGATTTCCGACAATATTGCGAACGCTTCAACGACACGTACGCAGGAAGGCGGTGCTTTTAAACGCTCGCGTGTTATTTTTGAGCCGATTGCAGATAGAAACGTGCAGTGGAGAAGTCCTTTTACACCGTCCAATTTGGATCAGGGGCCGGGAAAAGGCGTTCGTGTTCGCGAGATTGTCAAAGATACTTCGGAAGGAAAGTTCGTATATATGCCGGATGATCCGGATGCCATTAAAACGGGTCCGCATAAAGGTTATGTCGAATATCCTAACGTAAATATCGTAAATGAAATGGTTGACTTAATTGCGGCATCCAGAGCTTATGAAGCCAATTCGACCGTAATCGAAGGTGCAAAGTCAATGTTTTCTGCAGCATTGGAAATAGGTCGCTGATTTATCGGTCGATTTTAAGTGATAGAAATAAAAGGCGGTAGAATATGAAGATTTCCGAATTCGGAACATTGCAAATGGCAAGAACTGATACTTCTCATTACGGAAGTTCGAAAATTCTTTCCGGAATTACGGGAGATACAGCCGTAAATCGCATTGATACGGGAATTCCGAATGCAGCCCGCGACGGTCTTAAAAAAACGAGTGTTTCTTTTGACAATTATCTGATTGATGCCGTAAACAAAATGAACGATCAGCAGATGAACGTCGCGGATATTGAGCAAAAACTTATAACGGAACCTGAATCCGTTGATATTCACGATGTTACCGTTGCGATGGCGAAAGCCAGAATGTCGCTTAATTTAGCGAAAACCGTTATAGATCGGTTGGTTCAGGGGTGGTCTGAAATAACAACTACAAGATAAATATTGGGACGCCGGTAAATCGACGTGAGTGAGACTTGCCGGTTATTTTGAACTGTTGAAAGGCAAGTAAATGCAGTCGAATATTTTTTTTGCTTTTCATATTTTGTTATATATGGTAGAGTTATAACGAAATATTCTAAAGTTCGTTCACGGGAGGGAACAGATGAACGAATGGCTCAAAAAGATGACGGGTAAGATTCAAGACTTTTGGAAAAACAGTTCCGTCGTCAAAAAAGTTATTCTTATAGGCGTGGTTGCTGCCGTTATTGCCGCAGTCGTTATTGCGGCGCGTGTGTCATCCGCTCCTACAACGGTGCGTATTTTTAATGCACCGGTTACAAACGAAACATCTCGAAGTCAGATTCTCGACCGCATTTCTCAAGAGAATGTAGAAGCTTATGTTTCCGATGACGGGTATATTTCCGTTGCCGATAGGGATACCGCTCGTAAAATGCGCAGTATTCTTATAAGCGAAGGTCTTGTACCGTCGAATATCGATCCTTTTGCCGGATATTATGATCGCAGCTGGTCTACGACGGATGCGGAACAAAACGTACGACTAAAGAACGCAATTACGCAGTCTCTCAAGCAGCACCTTGAAGCTATTTCCGACATAAGCGCGGCTTTTGTTACCATCGTTCTGCCCGAAAATGCCTTGTTCTCCGCCGACCAAAAACCGGTTTCGGCAAGCGTTATCCTTAAAACAACTCCGAACAGTAATATAACCGTTGATAGAAAGCGCGTACTCGGCATTCAAAGACTTATTTTAAGTGCCGTTGAAGGTCTTACTGCGGAAAATCTTACGATTTCCGATGCGGACGGAAATATTCTAAATGATTTTGAAGGGATGGCTGAAAGCGATCGTGTTTCGATAATCGAAAAACAGCAGAAATTGCGTCATGCGGAAGAAGCTAAATTGCGTGCAGCCGTTTTGAAGGCATTGCAGAAATTCTATACCGACGATCGTATCCGTGATTTGAACGTTACCATCGATATGGATATGTCGGAAAAATCCAGCACATCCACAATTTATTCGCCTATTCAAATACGAGCCGATAACCCGGATACTCCTTACGACGATTCGGAATACAGAGATACGCTGCCTATTTCGGAGCAGACCGTAGTCAACGATTGGCAGGGAACGGGATTTAACCCTGAAGGGCCTACAGGCACTGAAGGTCAAACTCCGCCTGTTTATTCTGATATGTCGAATGTAATCGGTCATTCTACCCAAACGGGCGTTACGAGAAACAATGTTATAAATACTACTCAAACATCGGAAAAAGTTGCTCCTCAGCTTGGACGGCGTACTATTTCCGTTAACGTCGACGGCGTTTGGGATATAAAACGGGATCCGAAAACCCATGCTTATCTTATTGATGAAAATACCGGAGCCCTTGCCCGTGAATATACTCCCGTTTCCGCTACTGAACTTTCGGAACTTACGAATTATGTACGCGGAGCCGTCGGATACGATCGCAATAGAGGCGATCTTGTTACGGTTACGAATATTCAATTTGATAGAAAGGCTCAATTCTCTGCGGAAGATGCGGCATATTTTAGAAAACAACAAACTCGTCGTACCGTTCTTCTTGTTCTTGCCGCAATCGCTCTCGTACTTATCGGCTTTATCCTGTTCCGTGTGATCAGTAAAGATATTGAACGCCGCAGACGTCTTAGAGAAGAAGAATTGCTTAGGCGGCAACAGGCGGAACGCGAAAAAGCTCTTTGGGAAGCTAAAGACGATGCGAATATGCAAGTTACGATGTCCGTTGAAGAATCTCGCCGTGCGGAGCTGCAGGAAAATGCAATCAATCTTGCAAAAGAGCATCCTGAAGATGTTGCAATGCTCATACGCACATGGCTTATGGAGGAATAGAAGATGGCAGATGAAGAAAGCACGGCTCCGAAATCCAATCCTAAACCGGTGCCCAAGCCCGGCAGCTTAAAGCCCGTTTCCTCCGGAAAAAAGGACAGAAAAGATTATAAAAGTCTTACGGGAAGGCAAAAGGCTGCAATATTTTTGGTTTCTCTCGGAAGCGATGTGTCTTCCGAAGTGATGAAGCATTTGCGTGAAGACGAAGTTGAAACATTGACTTTTGAAATTGCGCGTCTTGAAACCGTTGATGCCGAATATAAGGATGCCGTTCTGGAAGAATTTCAGCAACTCATGGCGGCACAAAACTTTATTACGACCGGCGGTATAGATTACGCCCGTGAGTTGCTGGAAAAATCGCTTGGAAGTCAAAAGGCAATAGATATTATCAACAGACTTACCAGCTCTTTGCAGGTTCGTCCGTTCGATTTTATCCGCCGCACCGATCCGGCTCATCTTTTGAACTTTATTCAGCAGGAATATCCGCAGACGATTGCGCTTATTTTGGCTTATCTTGAACCTGGAAAAGCTGCCGTTATTTTGCAAAACCTGCCTGAAGAGATTCAGCCGGAAGTTTCAAAGCGTCTTGCAACGATGGATAGAACGTCTCCGGATGTTTTGCGTGAAGTTGAGCGCGTTCTTGAAAAGAAACTTTCAACGCTGTCTTCCGAAGATTATACGGCAGCGGGCGGTGTCGAAAGCATCGTAGAAATATTGAACTTGGTAGACCGTTCTTCCGAAAAGGCGATTATCGAATCTCTCGAAGAAGACGATCCGGATTTGGCTGAAGAAATTAAAAAGCGCATGTTCGTTTTCGAAGATATTGTTATGCTCGACGACCGCGCTATTCAAAAGGTGCTCCGCGAAGTCGATACGCAGGAACTTTCAAAAGCGCTTAAATCCGTCGATACGGAAGTTCAGGATAAGATTTTCCGCAATATGTCAAAGCGTGCGGCGAGTATGCTTAAAGAAGATATGGAATTTATGGGGCCGGTGCGCTTGAAAGATGTTGAAGAAGCGCAGCAAAAGATTGTTTCTACAATCCGCCGTCTCGAAGATTCCGGTGAAATCGTTATTGCTCGCTCCGGCGAGGACGAACTGGTTCAATAGCAGACGCAGAGAACGGGTTTTGAAGATGAAGCTGTCTGCCGCCTGCATCGAGTTTGCCTGTCGGCAAACTCGTGATGTAACTGTGCTTTGGGAGCTAAGGACGGATAGTGGCGGAGAATTGCCCGTACGAATTTTGTAGACGGAGTTCTGTGAGTGCATATAACCGCTATTTGTCCGGTCGATGTATAAACTTGTTTTATTGAATGTGTGAGGTTTGCACTGCAAACTGTTTTATATATAAGTCCGCTTTTGCGAACGGATAAAGCTTTTTAGGAAGCCTAAGTTTTCTAATCAATCTTTAATGGGAGTCAAAATGGCAAAGACTGTATTCAGACCGAATGAAATCAAGCAAAAGAACGGCGAGGTTACACTTAAACTGATTCACGATTATACTCCCGTTGAAGAAGTTGAGGAAGTTGTCGAACAATATTCAGGACCGACTCCCGACCAGCTTAGACGTGAGGCGGAGGCTTTTAAAGCGGGCTGGGAAATTGAAAAACAGCGTATGCTTGATGAGGCTCAGAAAAGTGCCGACGATATCGTAAAAAAAGCCGAAGATGCCGCATTTGCGGAAGTAAAGCGTCAGTCGGAACAGGCTCAAGTCATTAAGGCTAATGCGGAACGTGCAGCTCAGGAAGTTGTTAAGCAAGCCCAGGAAGAAGCTCAAAAAATTCTTTCAAATGCTCATGCGGAAGAAGAGACAATTAAAAATACTGCTCGCGAAAACGGATTTGCTGCCGGACACGAAGAAGGTTTTGCAAAAGGCAATGAAGAAGTTGAGCGGCTTATCGAGCGAATGCATAAGATTTTGGAAAGCGTTATGCAAAGGCGTGAAGATATTTTAGATGAAACCGAACAGCAAATTGTTGAGCTTGTTGTTTTGATGACAAGAAAAGTTGTTAAAGTTATTTCGGATAATC
This sequence comes from uncultured Treponema sp., assembly GCA_963548875.1. GTDB lineage: Bacteria > Spirochaetota > Spirochaetia > Treponematales > Treponemataceae > Treponema_D. The sequence continues at coordinate 9,306 of CAUUVZ010000033.1, forward strand.
AAAAGTCGGTTATAAACAATAATGTTCTTGCCGCTCTGAAAAAAGTGAAGGGCAGGGGAAGCGTTACTCTTCGCGTCAATCTTGAAGATTTAAAACTGGCTACTCAGAATATAGACGAATTTATAAAGCGTTGCGAAAATATTAAGGGAATCACCGTAATGGAAGATTCTACTGTGGAAAAAGGCGGATGTATTGTAGAAACGGATTTCGGCGCGATAGATGCGCGTATTTCAAGTCAGCTTAGTGAAGTTGAAAACCGTGTTATGGAAATTTCGCCGGTAAAAACCGTTTCAAAGACGAGCTTAGCTTCTCAATAGCATGAATGCGGAGAAGATATGAATTCTTTATACAATTCCGATTTTAATTTTTCAAAATATATTGCGCAAGTAGAAGACGTCGATCCTATTTCTTATATCGGATATGTTTCGGGAGTTGAAGGACTTGAAATTTTAAGTCGAGGTCCGTGTGCGAAAATCGGCGAAATCTGCAATATAATTTTTCCCGACAAAAGAAAACTTATGGCGGAAGTTGTCGGTCTTGACGGCACGACCGTAAAACTTACGGCATTCGGCACTACGGAAGGAATTGAAGTAGGCTGTGAAGTTGTAGGAACGGGTGCTCCGTTGCAAGTGCCGGTCGGAATGAGCTTACTCGGACGAACGATTGATGCTTCGGGAAAACCTTATGACGGACTCGGAGAAATCGTTCCGGACGGTTACTATCCGGCAGTCGCTTCTCCTCCTGATCCTATGACGCGTTTGCCCGTCAACCGCCGCATAACGACCGGCGTCCGTGCCATAGATTCTCTTTTGACCGTAGGACGCGGTCAGCGTTTAGGCATATTTGCAGGTTCCGGCGTCGGAAAATCTACTCTTTTAAGCATTATTGCCCGCAATACGGATGCGGATATCAATGTTATCGGACTTATCGGAGAGCGCGGCCGCGAAGTTCTCGATTTTATAAATCGTGACTTGGGTAAAGAAGGACTCAAGCGTTCCGTTATAGTTGTCGCTACAAGCGACCAGCCGTCGATTTGCCGTTTGCGGGCTGCATACGTTTGCACCGCGCTTGCAGAATATTTCCGCGATATGGGAAAAGACGTTATGCTTATGATGGATTCCGTAACGCGGTTTGCACACGCTCAGCGCGAAATAGGTCTTGCAAACGGAGAACCGCCCGCACAGCGCGGATATCCGCCAAGCGTTTTCGATATGATTCCGAAATTGCTTGAGCGCAGCGGCACAAACGATAAAGGTTCCATAACGGCGTTTTATACGGTTTTGGTTGACGGCGACGATATGAACGAACCGATTACCGATAAAGTGCGCGGTACCCTTGACGGACACATTGTCTTGAGCAGAAAACTTGCTCAGTCTTATCATTACCCTGCAATCGATGTTTTGAATTCCATAAGCCGTCTTTCCCGCCGCGTAACCGGTCGCAATACGCAAAAAGCCGCCGGTAAAATACGGGAACTCATGGCTGTCTATCAAAATAATGCGCAAATGATAAATGCCGGAATCTATCAAAAAGGAACTTCTCCCGATATTGACGAGTCGATCGATATTCATCCTGCAATAGAAGATTTTTTAAAGCAGGAAGAATACGATTTATGTCCCATGAAAGATACTCTGGATAAATTAAAAGCTCTAAGTGGCGTAGATATTCCTTTTGACGAATATTCCGTAAATCCTGCCGAAGGACTTCAAAGCACGGCACAGATTGCCGATGAAAGCGCAAGAATAAAAAACGGCATTGTAAATGAAGAAATTTAGGTTCGAGCTTGAAGATGTATTGCAATTCAGAAAATTTGAGCGGCAGCAGGCGGAAATTGAATTGGGAAAAGCTCTGGCTGTAGAGCGGGAAATCCAAGATAAATTGGATAATCTTGCGGCACAGCAAGTTGAAGTTGCGGAAAAATCCAAAGGCTCAAAAGATTTTCAAGATATTGCAAACGCTTACAGATTTTACGATTTTGTGCGCGCCCAAACGGAATATCTTATGAATGAAATGTCGAAAGCCAAAATCGTGAGCGACGAAAAGCGTGAAATTTTACGTGCTGCAATGCAGAAAGACGATGCGCTTGAGCGACTCAAAGATGAACAGCTTGAAGAATACCGTAATGCGGAAATTCTTGAGGCGGATAATATTATTGACGATATTGTTACGGCGCGCTTTAAAAAGTAAATACCGATTTATTTGTCTTCAAAACGCTCGATTTTATAAGCATTTAATAATAGAATTATAAAATTACGTATATAAAAATACTGCATATTTTTGTTTCAGGAGTTACTGTGAAAAAAACTTTTTCAATTAGGACTAAGCTGCTTCTTGCTATCGATTCGGTCTTGCTTGCCGTTATCATCCTTATTTGCACCGTTATAGGTAATAGACTTTACACAAAGAGTTACCTTCAGTTCGATAAACTGACTTCTCAGCATATTTCGGCAATAGAAACCGCTATTGATATTTTTATGAAGAATGCGGAAATGTCCGTTGAAATGCTTTCTGAAAATCCTTCGCTTAAAAATGCGGATCGCACAATTTATAATTATACGGAAGAAGCGAAATCTTTTGCCGTAAACACTCACAACGGAAAATCGGAACGGGAAATTCTTGCCTTGTTTGATTCCATGACGAAAACACATCCCGAATTTCAAGTTATTTATATGGGCATGAAGTGGGGAAGTCATGTTTCTACGAACAGGAATGTAAGTTCCGGATATGATCCGCGAACACGTCCGTGGTATAAGGCTGCGGAAGCCTCTGGCGGAAAAACCGTTATAACGGATGCTTACGTTTCCATTAACGGAAAACCTACAATTACTTTTGCGCGGACGGTTCATTCCGACGACGGTGAAATTATCGGCTGCGTGGGAATTGATGTGAGTCTTGAAGATTTAACTTCAATCATAAGGGAAATACGTATCGGAGAAAGCGGATATTGTATGCTCTTCCAGAATAACGGACTTATTCTTGCAGAACCCAAGCACACCGAATTCAATTTTAAGAATCTTAAAGATACCGGGATTCCCGCATTTTCCATAATCGAAAAATTGGAAAAAGGTTCTGCGCTTGTCGATTTGGACGACGGAAAATGCAAGGCTTACGGTTTTCCTCTCGATTCTTATAGCTGGAAACTTTGTGTAATCGTAAAGCAGAACGAAATTTTGTCTTTGTTTTATTCGATGCTGAAAAATATGATTTTTATTTCAGTCATTCTGTTTGTTTTCTGTTTTGTCATCGCTTACATAATTTCCCGCCGTCTAAAATCTTATCTTAAAAAAGTTGACGGTATTTTTTCAAGAATCGCTTCGGGAGACTTGACCGGCAGTCTTGAAGTCAAAAGAAATGATGAAATCGGATTGCTGATTCAAAATCTCAATACGGCTATAGAGCAGAGCCGTTCGATGATAAGCGTGCTGAAAAGCGAGGCGGAAAAAATGGAAGCCGTCAGCTCCGATTTATCCGGCAATATGGAAGAGACTTCTGCGACCGTAGAACAGATTAACGGAAGACTTACGCGTCTGTTTTCCGATATTGAAACGCAATCCGAGCATATAGAATCTTCCGTAAATGCAATTACGAAGATTGTGGACGATACCGCAGAGATTACTCGGACTTTGGAAGAAAGTAACGAGCTTATAAAAAACGTATATGATCAGACGAAAGTTGGAAAAGACGGCGCAAAGGCAGCCAATGAAGTTGTCGCCCGGATTTCGGAAAAATCCGTTTCGCTTTTTGAAGCAAGCCAGATTATTCAGAATATTGCAGGGCAAACAAATCTTCTTGCGATGAATGCGGCTATCGAAGCCGCTCATGCCGGTGAAAGCGGAAAAGGTTTTGCCGTCGTTGCGTCGGAAATCAGAAAACTTGCGGAGGAATCCAATGCGCAAGGAAAGCAAATAGGAGTTGTAATAAAAGAGACGGCTGAGAATATCTCTAATCTAACCGAGATGGGATTGAAAGCCGAGCAATCTTTTATTGGTGTATACGATTCCGTCAGTAAAATATCGGAAAAAGAGGATTCCATCGTTCAAGCGATGCACGGGCAGGATAGAAACGGAAGATATGTAATAGATTCAATCAAAAAGATAAATGAAATTACGGGCGAGGTAAAAGCCGGCGCATCCGAAATGCTTGCAGGCGGAAAGCAAATTGCCGTTGAAATGCAGAGGCTTTCGGAAATAACGAGAAATACTACCGGCAGCATGAACGAAATCGCTTCCGGCGCGGAACAAATAACTTGCGCGGTGGAAGAAGTAAATGAAATCACCCGAAAGAATAAGATGAGTATAGAAAATCTTGCAAATGAAGTGCGCAAGTTTAAGGTATGAGTTTTATTTGGTTTTAAATATTACAAGGACTTAATATGACTATTTACGATTATTCAATAGAATATCCGGACGGCAATAAACTTAATTTAAGTGATTTTAAGGGAAAGGTATTGCTTATTGTAAATACTGCTACGAAGTGCGGATTTACGCCTCATTATAAATTTCTTGAGCAAATGTACAAGAAATATTATTCCTCGGGCTTGGAAATCATCGACATTCCGTGCAATCAATTTATGGAGCAGGCTCCGGGTACGGATAAAGAGATTCATGATTTTTGCACTCTCCGCTATAAAACCGACTTTCCGCAGATGAAAAAATCGGATGTAAACGGAGAAAATGCTTTGCCTGTTTATTCGTTTTTAAAAGAAAAGCAGGGATTTAAGGGTTTCGGCTACGGATTTACGGCTTTTGCAATGTCTTCTTTGCTAAAGAAAATAGACAAAAATTATAAGAAAAATCCGGATATAAAATGGAATTTTACAAAATTCGTAGTTGATAGGAACGGAGATGTAATTGCCCGTTTTGAACCGACTGTAAGCATGAAGAAAGTCGAAAAGTTTATTTTATCGGTATTGTGAACTTTTGATTTTTTATACGAATCTCCAATTATCGTTTATATGCAAAGGATGGTAAAAATATTATGGCAAAAATCGTAATCAACGGATTGTTTTATGCGGACAGGCTTACCGGTATTGAGCGTTTTGCGCACGAAATTACAAAAAGATTGGATGCGCTGTCTTCTCCGAATGAGTTTTCGCTTGTGCTTCCACCGAAAAGGGGAAAAAATATTCCGGTATTTAAAAATCTTCATACGGTGAATCTTTTTAAAACTCCGGTTTTGTCATTAAAAAAAATCAAATTGTATATTTATCTGTTGTTCAATCCGGGCATTTGTCTTGATTTCGGAAACAGAACTCCTTTTTTGGGGCATAATATAGTTTTTTTGCATGATATATATTGCCGGGTTTTCCCGGAAGATTTCCGCTCGGCAAAAGATAAGCGTACGATGAAAAAAACGTGCAGAATGTATAAGCGCATCGCAAAAAAAGCCCGGCTTATATGTACCGTCTCGGAATTCAGTAAAAAGCAGATTATGGAATATTATCATGTTCCGGAAGAAAAAATACGGGTAATCTATTCCGGATCCGATCATATAAATTCGATTACTCCCGACTACGGAATTTTCGATAAATTTTCAGGATTAAAGGAAAAGGAATTTTATTTTACACTCGGAAGTCTTTCGCTTCGCAAAAATTTAAAATGGATTGCGGATCATGCACAATTATATCCCGATGAAAAATTTGTGATTTCCGGTACTTTATTTAAAAATTTTATTCCGCCGGAACTTAAAAAACTGCAAACATTGCCCAATGTGATTTTGGCAGGCTATTTAAATGACGGAGAAGTAAAAGCTTTAATGCAAAAATGTAAGGCGTTTGTGCTTCCGTCATATTTTGAAGGTTTCGGTTTACCGCCGTTGGAAGCGCTTGCCTGCGGTTCTCCGGTGATTATTTCAAATGCAGCTTCTCTTCCCGAGATATACGGAAAATGTGCGCACTATATAGATCCGTTTAAGCCGGATGCGGATTTAAATGCTCTGCTAAAAGAGCCGGTGGAGTCTCCCGAGATGCTTTTTGAAAAATATTCTCTTGATAATTCGGCAAAAAAATTGTTTGAAATATTAAAAGAAATCGAAAACTGAAAAAAATCGCAATATAAAGCATTTGATTTATGCTCTTTTGCCGCAAAGCAAAATTGCAGCGGACGGTAAATCGGTTATGTCTTTCATATTCCGTTCTCCCGTCCGCCGCTTGCATTTTTTATGTCTCTTCTTCAACCGAAAGTTCTTTTTGCGTATCGGTCGGTTTGTTTCCCAAGAGAATTGCCGCCCAATGCAGATAAGATACGTTTTCGCATATTATTTTAAGTATTACCATAAAGGGGACTGCGAGTATCATGCCGATAAATCCCCACATCCATCCCCAAAACAAAAGGCTTACAAGAATGACAAAAGGCGAAAGTCCGAGATTTTGCCCTTCGATTTTAGGCTCCACAATGTTTCCCAATATCAAGTTGATTAAAGTCGTCCCCGTTAGAATAAAAATCGTCGGCAGCGGACTGGGATAAAATTGAAGCAGCGCAAACAGCGTCATCATACCTACGGAAAATATTGAGCCGAAAGTCGGGATAAAATTCAATACGAATGCAAGAAAGCCCCAAATAATTGCAAAGTTCAGACCGACTATCAAGCAGCTTATATAAACCAGCAGACCCGTTGCAAGTGAAATAAAAAATTTTATGGAAACAAAATGTACGGTTTCCATAATGACTTTTTTTGTGATTCGCAAAAATCGATTCTGAAACTTCCCGCTAAACATATAATTCACTTTTTCCCGGCTGTTGCGCAATTCTATTAAAAAGAAAACCGTTAAAAGCAAAATCACACCGAGAGAGCGCGTAATTGAAATTAAGTTGCCGGAGACGGAAATCGCCGTCTTTTGAACGAATTCTCTGACTTTAAGCTGACTCCATACATTTTCAAAGAATGATTTGTCTTCGTAAAATTGCAGATTAAGCGTGTCTGCAAAAACTTTATATATCGAATTGAATTTGGATTCGTAATTCGGATATTGGTCGAGAAATGCAGTCAGACTTGTACCGATTATCGTTGAAAGAAGCGACAATACGATTATGACAAGCAGAGTCATCAAAATGCTTCCGAATATCCACGGAATATGCAATTTTTCGTTGAGATTTTTGATTATCGGATAAAGCACGCATGAAAGCAAAACTGCGACGGTAACCGGCAAGGATACCGCAACGGTTATTTTAAGCAGTGTCCCAAATAAAACGGCTGCAAAAAAAAACAAAATGTAAAAAATCCTTTTGTTGTAATCGGCTTCTTTCATGAGTGCGTTCCGCTAATTCTTTTTCGCTTCGATTTTATCGAAACCGCAGTACGGCACGAGTATTTCTGGTATTTTGATTGAGCCGTCGGCGTTCTGATAGTTTTCAAAAATTGCAAGCATTGCGCGGCCTACGGCTATGGCTGTTCCGTTTAACGTATGAACGAATTTATTTTTTCCGTCATCGTCTTTATATTTTATGTTGAGCCGCCGCGCTTGGTAGTCCGTGCAGTTTGAAGTCGAAGTAACTTCTCCGTATTCGCCGCCGTTTCTTCCGGGCATCCATGCTTCTATGTCCCATTTGCGGTATGCGGGTGCGCCCAAATCCCCCGTACAAGTATCGACTACGCGGAACGGAATGCCCAAACCGTTAAAAATTTCTTCTTCAATCTGCCGGAGTTTTTCATGGATAGTATCCGAATCTTCGGGAGCTGAGTATGCGAACATTTCAACTTTGTCGAATTGATGTACGCGATACAGTCCCTTACTGAATTGCCCTGCAGCTCCTGCTTCTCTGCGGAAACAATGCGAAAGTCCGCCGTATAATAGCGGAAGTTTTGCCTTGTCGAGGATTTCACCGGAATGATAGCCGCCGAGCGTAATTTCCGCCGTCGCAACAAGACATGTCCCCTCATCTTCGATGGCGTAAACATTGCTTTCGTTGCCGCGAGGATTAAATCCGATTCCTTTTAGAACTTCCTCTTTTGCGACATCGGGCGTTATAAACATTTCAAAACCGTGTTTTTTCAATGTTACAAGAGCGTACATGATTAAAGCCTGTTCAAGAAAAACCGCTTCGTTTTTTAAATAGTAGAATTTTTGCCCGGACACCTTTGTGGCGCGGTCAAAGTCGATTAAACCGAGTGCTTCTGCAAGCTGCACATGGTCTTTCGGCTCAAAATCAAACTTGCGGATTTCGCCGCACTTTTTTACTTCAAGATTTTCCGTGTCGAGTTTCCCTACGGGAGCTTCGGGGTGCGCCATATTCGGAATTTTCCGCGCCGCATCTTCAAGAACCGTTTCCGTCTCCTGCAGTTCTTTTTCAAGCGCGGAGATCTCTTCTTTTATTCTCTTGCCGGTTTCAATAAGCTCTTTACGCTTTGTGTCGTCAAGTTTCTGCTTCATCGCTGCGGCATTTTCGTTCCGTTTTTGCTGCAACTGCTGAAGGTTGCTCACCAATGCGGTGCGTTCGTCGTACAATTTTACGACCAAATCCGCATCCGCCGTCATATTGCGGTTTTCAATGTTTTTTTTGACCGCTTCAAGATTGTCTTTGATAAATTTATAGTCAAGCATAAAATTCCCGTCTTTCTATTGAATTGAATAAGTTACTCTCAGTTCCGATGTGATTGTAAAAACTCCGTTTTTACCGGCTTTGATATTATCCTCGCTCACAGCATTGATTTCCTCAATGGAAAGCAGTTCTCCGATTTTGCAGCCGCCTGCACCGGTAAAAAGCGATGCTTTTTCCTGCGCTTTTTGAACAGCCATAGTACGCGCCCGTCTAAATGCTCCCTGCAAATCGGATAATTTGAATTCAACATCGGGAATAGGAGAGCCGGGAAGTTTGGCGGTATCGATAATTTGCCCAAGTGAATTTAAATTATGAATTTTTGCAGTTACGTTATTTGACACTGAATATTGGCGCGTATCGATTTTGTACGGCTCAAAACCGTAGTTAGATACGGAAATATCATCAGTTCCGACTCCGGCAGTCTGCAAAGTCTGCGAAATTTTATTCGCCGCCGCAATATTGTCTTCAATCACCTTCGCCGCAATCCAACCGGCTGTATTTATTGGAAATGTAACAAGCGCGTAATCCGCCTTTTCCGTTATTGTTGCCGAAGCTGTTACGGTTATAAATTTCGATTTTTCTGCCGGTTTATTTATCGTGCACGATAAAAACAATACCGACGAAACAAATACGCAATAAAAAATATTTTTCATATTTTCACCCTACCTGATATTTATATAGAAACGTTTCAGATAAATACTTCGTTTGTTTGCTCTATCCCACAAAGAGCTTGCAGGATAATCGCGCACAATTAAATCGTATGAATCTATAGCGTTTTTTATATTTCTTACATTCGATTTTGATTCAAGGATATTCCCCTGAAGAAAAAGTCCTTCATCGATTTTAAGCACCGCCTGTGCAAAAAATTGTTTAAGCGTTTCCAAAGCTTTTTCATATTCTTTCGATTCATATTGTTTTTTTGCAAGAGTAAGCAATTCTTCGGCTGCTTTTTCTTCCTCCGATATTATTCCGGTTTGGGGAATTTCCATAACGGAAGACGAACTTTCATCGGAAGCCTCTATGTCGGTTGAAGAGTTTTGCTGTCCTGTCCGATTCTGTGTCGAATTTTCAGCAGTGTTTTCTGAATTTATATAATAATGCCGCTGACTGTCGTCAGACGTTTCAGGAATCTGCCTGCCTTTAGAAAAATTTTCCTGTTCCGTGATTATAGTTTTTTCAGGTCCCGCATTTGTGTTTTGCACCGACGCTCTTGTAATCTCAGAGATTTTTTGCTCTACAGGGGGAATACTTTGATTTTGGACATTTGTTTGTTTTGCAGGAATTTCTTCGGTTTCAGGAATTTCCGTTTTATCAATGGCAGGTTGATTTTCATTATCCGCATTTGTATTTTCTGAAGTAATTTTTACGGCAGGGGGAACAGCTTTTGCATAATCCGGTGCTTTTATGCGGGAATTAAGAGGAACTTCCTTATTTTCAACATTTATTTCAAGATAATCATCGATATACGTTCCGGTGAGCGAATCGTTTTTATAAAAATGCAATAAATATTTTCCGGAATTACGCGCACGAATAGAAAAAGTTTGATTTTCTGCTCCGAGTTTACGCCCGCCGAATACAAAATTCTTTTGTTTTGTATCTATATTTCCTTCTTCATCGATATTGCCTTGATAAATCCAGCCTCTGCCGGGATATTCCGCCTCGATAAGCTGATTTTTCTTTGCAGTCATTGTTCTTGAAGGAGCCGGATGAATTTTATTTGCGCTTTCATCGGCAGAATTATTATTTTCCGGCGATTCATCTGCATTTTCATCGGAAGCATTCTGAGCGTTTTGCAAAGCGGCAGTTTCATTTTCCGTTTCGTTTGTGCGCGGAGAAATTTGCGCATCTGTTTCCGGCAAAGATACATTTTCATCTTTATTTGAGTTTTCTTCCGACGGAATATCATCTGTATCTGCGGAACTTATGTTTTCCGCCGGAGCGTCGGAGTCGGTTTCGGGAAGTTTTGAGTCTTCTTCCAAAGCAATATCGCGCACCAAAGGTTCTTCCGTGAGTGCAGGTTCTTCCGCATCCGAATCGGAAGATTCTTCCTCCGCATATTGATTATCAAGTTCCTGAAGTTCATCAATGTCGGCGGCATTCAATTTTTCTTCAAGCTCATCCGGCGTTTCCATCTCCGAAAGCGGCTCTGTCTCATCGATATAATCCGTTTCAGCCGCAGATTCTTTTTCCGTATCCGCATCAATCGTATTTTCCTGTGCCGGATTATTTTCTGCCGTTTCAACAGTATTTTCTGAAACAGAAAGATTATCATTCCGCTCGGAATACGTTTCATTATTCGGAACGGTTTGAGAATCAGTTTGTTCCGACGCGGATTCGGCTGTTTGATTGTCGGCGTTTTTCGGAGTGCCTGCGCATGAAAACAGCAAAATCGACGCAATCGGTATTACATAAAATAATTTTTTCACGGCGCAGCTCCTATAATATCTTCAATAATTCTATCGTTTGAAGAGGCAAGATTATCCAGTTCGGCTTTATCCGGCTCTGTAAACCATTCTTTTATTTCTTCATCGTCCCATTTATCCTTCGTCGTTCTTGCAGTTATATAACCGTCGGGAATCTCGGGACCTTTAGGAGGGACAAGGCTTTCGTCGAGTACGAGAGTGCGTTGCGCTTTTTTCTTTTCCTTTACAGGCACGGGCATCGTTCCGCTCAGTATGACGATTGCGGAAACGGTCATAAAAACGAGAATTGCGCACAGAACCAGCGTACGTTTTTTATTTTGAGAAAAATAATCTTGAATGTCGGAGATAATACCGCTGAAATCAATCATTCGATTTTCCTAACGTCAATATTTTCATCATCGGAACGTTTTTCCATAGCCTTTTGTGCCTCTTTCCGTTCCGCTTCGCGTTTTTCTTCTTTTATGCGTTCAATTTCCGTGTCGGTAATCGTGCCGTCCGCATTGTGAATTCTTTTTGGCGGGCGAGGCGGAATATACGCACCTTCTTCAAGCGTAACATCCTCCTCAACAAAATTATCATCGGCAGCATCAATGGCAGCCCCGACTTTTATGTCCTCGTCGAGACGGAGGGCAATAATTTTGCTGACGCCGGACTCTTCCATCGTAATGCCGAGCATGGTATTGGCACCCATGACGGTTTTTTTATTGTGCGTGATGACGATGTACTGGCTCACGTTTGCAAACGATTCAAGCGTTGTTACAAAACTTGAGACGTTTTTGTCGTCAAGCGCAGCGTCGATTTCGTCAAGAAGGCAGAACGGAGACGGACGCACCTGATATGTGGCAAAAAGCAGGGCGACTGCCGTCATCGTTTTTTCTCCGCCTGAAAGCAGCGGTATGTTTTCGAGTTTTTTCCCCGGCGGTTGGGCAAATATGTCGATTCCGCTGGTTAAGACATTTTGCGGATCGGCAAGGCGGAGTTCGGCGCGTCCGCCGTTAAAGAGCCGCCTGAACATATTGTGAAAGTTCTTTTTGATTTTGTTGTACGTTTCAAGGAACATTTCAGAGGACTTTGACTTGATTTCCTCCGAAACGCGAATGAGATTGTCGAGACTTTTTTGCGTGTCTTCGTAATTTGCTTTTTGCCGCTCGTAGCGGTCTTTTACTTCCGCAAATTCTTCCACCGCCATGAGGTTTACCTGCCCCAACAGACGCAATTCTTCTTTTGCGGCGGAAAGTTTTTCGCGCAATTCGGCGGCGGGTGCGGTGATTTTGTACATCTGCTCTTCAAATTCCATTAAATCGCGCGAATGCTGCTCTTGGAAGTTCTGTTTTAAGTTGCGGATTTCCGTATCGGAAGAATTTAGAATGAGCGTAAGCCGTTCAAACTGCGCCTGATATTTGTTTTGCTCTTCCTGCTTTTTTTGCAGTGCGCCGCGCTTACCCGAAACGCTCGAATTGCTGTCCGCGATTTTTTCATCAAGTTCTTTAAGAGAATCTGCAAGGCGCATTCCGCGGTTTTCAATTTCCGCAAGCTCCTGCTGAATGCCCAAAATCTGCTCGTTCATGTCTTCGGAGCGGCGGTTTTCCGTAAAAAGTTCTTCCTCCGTGTTCCGAAGCGTGTTTTGCTCGCCTGCAAGCGTGCGGCGCAAAAGAGTCAGCTGCTGTTCCGCCGCCGCAATTTGTTCTTTCATGCGCGCCTGATTAACTTTGAGGCGGTTCAGCGTCTCCTTGTACTCGTCGATTTTTTTTACGAGACCGGAATTTTCCGCATTTAGCGCGGAGATTTTTTCATTTAAAAGACCGATTTGTGCGTGATTTTCCGCAATTTTTGCGTCGATACCGCGCTTTTTAGTCATAATTCCTTCCGGCGAAAGGAATTCCGTTATGAACACCGGCGACGACTTTATATATTGCTCGAGCGCGCCTTCAAGTTCTTCTACAAGACTTCCCGTTTGCCCGAACGCGTCGGAAGCCTCACGCACCGCATTGAGCGCGTCTTCCGCCGAGTGCGAAGAATTCTGCGCAAAATCCGAAAAAACGTTTTTACGTCCGTCCGCAAAAATCTTGAGTTTCCCGACGATCGTATCGAGATTCTCTTTCGCAGTCTTCATCGCATTTTCGGAAAAGCCTGCGTCTTTCAGCTTTGCGTCGAGCGTCGTAACGATGTCTTCCGTAATTGCGGCAAGCTCTTTTTGCATTCGGGCGCGTTCTTCATCATACTCTTCGATTTTGCGCTTTGCGTCGTCGGCAAGCCGGTCGTTTTCGGTAATGCGGCTTCCCGCATCGGTAATATTTTTTTCAAACGAAGTTATGTTTTCCGCAATGCAGGCAAGCTGCTTCGCCTTTTCGTGCAAAGAAGATTCCTGTTCGCCGATTTCTTCTTCAAGACTTTCAATCCGCTCTTCCACGGACTTTTTATGCGCTTCAAGCGCGGCGATTTTCTCTTTTATCTCCCGTGCGCGGCTGTTGTACTGGTTTACAAGGTCGAGTTTTCCGTTTTTCTCTTTTTGAATGCCGATAAGCTCCGCCTGCATCGCATAAACCTGCTCCTGCATATTGCGGACTTTATCCATGTTTTCCGAAATAGTATTGTTGATTTCTTCAATTTCACGCCGGACAGCGTCGCGCTTTGCTTCCGCCTCTTTGAGTTCCTGTTCGTGCCTCGCCTGATCCTGCACAAAATTTTTGAGACGCAGCAAAGTTATGTCCAGCTCGTAGGTAAAAATATCTTCTTTTGTCTTGCGGTAGCGGCTTGTTTTTTCCGACTGGATTTTAAGCGTGTCGTAAGAGCGTTTGATTTCCGCCATCGACACTTCGATTTGCTGCATATTGCGCCGCGTCTGCTCAAGCTCGCGCTCGGCAATAGCACATTCCGCCTTGCTGCGGCTGATTCCCGCAGCCTCTTCAAACAAATAACGGCGGTCTTCCGGTCTGCTCGAAAGAATCTGGTCGATTTTCCCCTGCTCCATAACCGAGTACGCCGACTTTCCGACTCCCGTATCCATGAACAGCTTTATGATTTCCCGAGCGCCGACCGCGCGCCCGTTGATAAAATATTCGTTTTCGCCGGAACGGTAGAGCCGCCGCTTTATCGCAATTTCGGGCTCTTCAAGAGGCAAAAGTCCGTTTTCATTGCTCATCGTAAGCGTAACTTCGGCAACGTTTAAGGCGGCTCGTCTCTCTGTTCCGTTAAAAATTACGTCTTCTTTGTGTTCGGCGCGGAGATTTTTCGTCTTGTTTTCCGCCAAAACCCATTTTACGGCATCGACAACGTTGCTTTTTCCGCAACCGTTCGGTCCCAAAAGCGCGGTAATTCCGTCTGCAAAGTCAATATGTGTGCGGTCTGCAAAAGATTTGAATCCGAATATGTCAAGACTTTTTAAAAACACGAAATGCCGCCTTTTCTCAAACTGTTTACGGCGGATTATAACAATTTTCGGCTCTGCTTTCAACAATACCGAATTTTGACTTGGCGTTTTTATATCTATGCCGGAATGCAATAGGGATATTCGTTTGAATTTGGAGACCTTTTAATCTTTTTTTATAAAATGCCGTAAAATTTATTTTAAACTTGTAAAATTCTGTTGACGTAAGACTAAGAGTAATTTATATTTTTGCCCGAGAGAAAAAAAACTGCACAGCACGATGTACCTGCTTTTAGGAGTCCTAAGTGTCCTTTGAAAGTAATGCTTCATTTGTAGAGTTTTTCAATGATCCGTTCGTATTTGATGACGAATACGATGATGATTTTGATGACGATGAACCCGATGCGGAGTTGGACGAATTCGATGACGATGCGGAAAGCTATGAAGAGGCTTTCGAAGAAGATTTCGATGATGTCGACGAACCGTATGATGATGTGGAAGCTGAAGACGGTTACGGCTCTTCAATAGATTATGATGAAGACGAGCTGTTAGACGAAGATTCCGATAATCTTGACGAAGAAGATTTCGACGAATAAAAAAATGCGTATTGTGAGTGTCGTTTATTTGATTTAAATGAATATACGACATTGCAACGCTTAAAATATCGTCTTTACGCCGCAAAAAACGCTTACGCATATACGAATCCGCAAAAAGTAAAGACGGTATGTTTAACCGTCCCGTTTAGCTTGTTTTCTTAAAATTCTATTTTTCTTCCCGCATACCAGAGATTTTCCAAATCGTAAAATTCCCGTGCAGTCTCCGTCATTAAATGGACGACAATCGGACCTATATCAATCAAGTTCCAGTCTGCCCCATCCGGAGATTTTTTATTTGTAAGGTGAATTTCAAGGTCGTTGTCCTTGACGTAATCTTTTATGTCCTTTGAAAGTCCTTGCAGATGTGCGGAACTTGTTACGGTTGCAATTACAAAATAATCAGTCCAGCTGCTGATTTCGCTTACATCGATAAGGACGGTATTACGAGCTTTTCCGTCCTGCATAAGTTTTGCGATTTCAATCGCTTTTTCTTCGATAGTTTTCATATTTTCCTCTTTTGAATAATTTTATTTCTTTAATTTAAATAAATCCGATACAAAATGTTGAATTTTATTCGCGGACATAACGCCCGTCAAAATCTTTTCCTAAAATTATCGTAAAATCCACATCGGAAACGACATCTTTTTCCTGATCGGGATTTCCCAGTTCTTCTTCAATTATGTTTGTGCAGCGGATAAATTCTCCTACTATTTCGGCAATTTCTTTGTTTCCGATGTGGTCGATTATTACCGTTTTTTCATAATCGTTTCTATCGGCGTTTACTGCGCTGAGCACATCGTAGCTGGCATTTTGATACAAAATCGAAGTGTTATGCGCAAGTCCTTGTGTCGTAGTTCCGTTTTTGATTTCAAGAACGTATATACGGCTTGCAAATGCACTGCTGGTAGAAATAAGAATTTTCGTCGTTTGTCTGACCGCTTCTTTGATGAATTCTCCGTTATTAAGCGGAAATACCAGCGTTTTGCCGTCAACAATACGTTCATGTCCGGTAATATTCTGTTTGATTACGGTTTCGGCATCGATATCCGAAATCATCGAAAGCAACTTGAATGCGTCATCTTTTTTGAGGTTGATATCCATAAGAGATTCGTATTGCCGGAATATTTTTTTATTCAGAAAAACGTAGCTTTTTTTGTCGTGCAGAGCCGTAAAAAATGCCGCTATGACGTTTTGCGTCCGTTCTTGAATATCTGAATCCGTTTCACCTTCAACTCGGTAATTCAGATATGTTGAAATTTTATCGCCGTCAAGTGTAACGGCTCCGGACGGCAGCAGCCATCGCTCTCCTTCTGCAGAAACCGCGTCGACGGGAGCGGGAATAAACACTCGGAATCCGCCGAGCATATCCGTAAGTTTCATAAAATCGGAGAGCTCTATCGAGATATGAAAAGGAATCGTACAGGCGAGCAGTTTTTCTATTTCGTTTACATAAGCTGCAATTCCTTTTTCTTTGTAAACATTGTCGATTCTATCTACTCGCCCCAATGTTTGAAAAATCGAGCCTATGTTTCCGGGAATATTTATGACTGCAGCTTTTTTAGACACCGGATAATATACAAGCAGATTTGAAAAAACGGCTTCGTCTTTATTTTTAACGACGAAAAGAGTCCTGACTATTAAATCTTTCCCCAGCTGTTCTTCTACGTTATCGCGCTTTAATGAAAGTGCAAAAATTATACTTACCGCAATTATGATTAAAAATATTATCCCTAGAAAAACAGC
>CAUUVZ010000034.1:0-25501 GCA_963548875.1 uncultured Treponema sp.
ATATAAGCTTTGAGTTTATAAAACTCGAAATTGAGGATAATAAGTCATTAGGATTTATGAGAGCACGGAAGTCAATGCTTTGAAAACTGAGTTCCGTGCAATCCGGCATATTCGCTTGACGAGCCGGACGGTTTTTTCTTATATTTGATGGCAATAACATCGGGTTCCGATATATTACAACCTAATATAAGTTTTCATAGGAGCAAAACTAAATGAAACTCAAACCATTGGCAGACAGAGTTCTTGTAAAGAATGACAAATCAGAAACAAAAACGGCTTCAGGTATTTTTATTCCAGAAGCTGCTCAAGAAAAGACCCAAACCGCATCCGTAGTTGCCGTAGGTCCGGGAACTGAAGATGACAAAATCACCGTAAAAGTCGGCGATCGCGTTATGTACGAAAAATACGGCGGAACGGAAGTAAAAATCGACGGTGAAGAATATCTTATTCTGAAAATGAGCGATATTGTCGCAATCCTTGAGTAGAAAATTGTTCAGACTGTGAAAAGCGGCTTTCCGGCGAATTTGACGAGCGGAAGCCGCTTTTTTATTCGGCACAGCTGCCCGGAAAATTAAAATATGCAGATAATTCGGGATTCCCAAGAGCTGGGGACGGTGGAATGATGTATAAAATCGGAATGCCGATAAAAATATCTTGCCGAATCGATTAAAAATGATAGAATGAAATGCGGATCGGCGGAAAGATTTGTCAAAGTAACCGATTTGCAGGCTTTTAGAGGAGACGTATTTAGTATGGATAAAAAAGATTTTAAGGAAAAAATGCGGGACGGAATGGATAAATTTCTTGAGTCCTCAAAAAAAGTTCTGGGTGCCGCAGGCAGTGCCGTACAGGATTTTAGCGATAAGAGCGTCGTTCGGATAGAAAAAAGTCAGCTTGAATCGAAATTGCATGAGCAGTATAGAAAACTCGGCGAATACGCTGCCGGTATTCTTTCAGCAGATGCTTCCGCTTCGATAGGTACGGGAGATTCAAAAGTTTCAGAATTTCTTTCCGAGATAAATAACATTTCAAAAGAAATCGAAGCTCGCTCGAATCTGCTAAAGAAAAAAGACGAATCTGCCGGAAATAACGCATAAGCGGATTTGCCGGCTTCCCTCTTATATTAAATATTTTCGACTTCCGGCACAGGTTTTCCGATATGCATAAAAACAGTGCCGGAATATTTTTATCCGCACCTGCCGCGCGTATTTTTACCGACTTTTGCATTGTTCTTATATGTACAGAATTAACTAAATTATTTTCCCCGAATTCCGATAGTTGTAATGTATATACTGCCGTTTTTCGGCAGCAAGAGGACTGAAAATTATGGAACAAAAAAGAACGTTATGGATACTTGCAGCAGTCGGAGTTTTCCTGCTTGTTGTACTCGGTGCGGCGCTCATACTTTATTCTCCATCGGCACGGATTAATCAAACCGCAGTTGCCGCTCGGAAGGCTAATGAGTCTTCCAACGGATGGATTTCTCTTGCTCCGTCTGTTCAGCCGGTTCCTCTTGAACCCGTGCAACCTATTGTCGAACGTCAAGACTCCGAAATTCCGTCTGTAGAAAGAGGTGAAGCTGATATACCGGCGGACAATACGAATATTGAAGAAATCGAAAAAACTCGTATTGCGAAAGTGGGCGATATGACCGTTATTGCGGAAAATGCCACCGTATATAATTTGAATCCTGCGGGAAATGCGGATAACACTTATGTGCCTCCTGCGTACAAACCTAGTGAGGAATCAACTACTATTTCCGTTTTGTCGGAACGAGGCGAGCAGTCGCCCGTAGTTCCTAAATCGGAGGCGGCAAAGAATGCGGTAGAAAAGACCGCAGATAAAAGAGTTGCAGCGCGCAATGAGTCTTCCGGTACGGCAAAAAAGCCTGCAGCTGAAAAAAACGCGCCTACAAAATCGGTAGCAAAATCCGATGTAAAATCTTCCGCAAAATCCGCCGTTGTAGCGGCTAAAAAACAATATTGGGTGCAAGTTACTTCTCTTACAAGCAAAAAGAGTGCGGATGAAGCGCGCGCCGTTCTTGACGAGAATAAAATTTCTGCCGATGTGTTTACTTATGAAGACGGCAAAAAACGTTTGTTCTACCGTGTAAGGGTCGGTCCGTACACTACAAAAGCGGAAGCCGAATATTGGCAAGCGAAAATAACAAAGATTGATATGTTCTCGTCAACGTCGAGTTATGTAACAAGTACGAATTAAATCAATCAAAACGAATTATAAAGTCTGCATTTTTGCCGAAAATACACTTTCTCCGCTAATAAAACGGTATGAGAAAGTGTATTTTTATTTTGGTATTTTTCCTAAGCTGGAGCGTTTTTCCGGAGAGCGGAGAGATTTTGAAATATAAATCCCGCCGCTCTGCAGCATTAGAAAAATCTTCAGCTCCGTGTTGCAGTGCAATATTTTTGCCTCGTAAAATTGCCGTTTACTCAGGCGTAAAATTTAAATCCGATAAAGAACAACAATCTTATTCTGCAAATTTAGGCGCGCAATTTTTATTCCGGGATTTTGAATTAAAAGCGGCATATAAAATTCCCGAAACGCTTTTTGCGGAAAATCCTGAAAAAACGGAAGCGGTTTTCGGCACGCGGTTTTCTTTCAATAAGATTGCAAAAATTCCTATTGAAATAAAAGCCGGTAATTTGACTTTGGGAGGCAGTTTCCGAATATTAAAAAATCCTGCGCTTTCGGGAAGTACGTATGCCTTGTCCGCATTACCGTGCAAGGCAAAAGGAATTTCCGTTGCACTGCCGTCTTTTTCCGGCTATCGAAATCCGTATGCGGCAAGTATGTGTATAAATATCTCAAACAAGAATTTTCTTAAATCGTTTTATGCCTCATGTTTTTATAATGAAAAAGACGTATTTGCCGCATCGCTGAGCACTTCTTTTTACGCAGGAAAAAAGAATATTATAGGATTTTCCGGGACTGCAGTACGAACTCCTTCAAACCGCAAGGAAAGTTTACGCTTGGACGGCAATTTATTTTCATCTTCCGGGCGCAAATGGAATTTTTGCGCGCAGTCTTTATTTTCTTCCGAATATTGCGGGGCAAAACTATCCGTTTGCTTTTTTGAAAATCCGAAAACCTCTTGGGGAAAAACTTATTCTTTTGAAAATTTTATAAAAGCCGGATTCTTTTTACTTAATGCAAGTGCATTTTACGCGCCGGACAAAAATACATTAACGGCTTCTCTGACAAAGCAAAAGACCTTATTGCAGTTTAAGTTGAATCCGCAAGGAACTTTTTCCTTTGCCGGAGATAAAGTTCTTGTAAAAACGGGGATATCCGTTTTGGCGGAAGAAAAACTTAAAACCGTTAAAAGAAAGACTTTTACGGCAAAATCGGGTGCGGCTCTTCGCGTTGATTATTCGGTATTTTCCGCAAAATTGAATTTTAAGGCGGAGAATATTTATTTATCCGGCAGTCTAAAATCTTTTGCGGCAAGAGGAATTGAGGCGGACGGAGAAAAAGTATTCGGTACGGCATCGTATACGCTTTCAGCTTCCGTTTTACAAAAGGCAGGATTGTATCCGTTTTGCGCCGTTTCTGCGATTTTTACGCCGCACGG
Organism: uncultured Treponema sp.; assembly: GCA_963548875.1. Lineage (GTDB taxonomy): Bacteria > Spirochaetota > Spirochaetia > Treponematales > Treponemataceae > Treponema_D. The sequence continues at coordinate 3,593 of CAUUVZ010000034.1, forward strand.
AAAAAATAATTTATTTATCTCGCAATACAAAGCGGATGCCTCGATAAAACTTCCCGCGCTCGTTCACGGCGATTGCGGCTTAAAATTGAGTTGCGGATATTCCGCCAAAATATGCGGCGATGAAATTGAAAAATCTTCCGTAAATATAAAAATTGCGCAGAACTTCCGCGCAGGAAGAATATTTGTCGGCGGCAGCATCGGGATTGTTTATTCATTCGATTGAGCGCGTATTTTATGTGCGCAACCGGGTCGGAATAAAACTATCCTTAAAAATGTAAGTTAAATAAAAAAGCACCCGATAAAAGGTGCTTTGTGGAGATAATCGGACTCGAACCGACCACCTGCTGATTGCGAACCAGCCGCTCTACCGGATGAGCTATATCCCCGAGATGTGCGGAGTATACTACAAACCGATTAAAACTTGCAATAGGGCAGGTATTTCATAAATCGAGTTTATTCGGAGGGTGCGTCCATGTTGCGCGGGTTTTTCTTTTGTTACTGCGTCCGCACATTTATTCAGAGGCTTTCCGTTTTTATTTCCGACTAAAACAGCCGTTCCGCCCAATGCTTCAAATCCGTCCGTATATTTTCTCATATCGTCGAAAAATATCGTGTCTTCGATAGTTCCGCCGCATTTCCCGAGTGCGGTAAAAAATGCGGACGGATAGGGTTTTCCCTTTAAATTGCAATCGCGGATATCGCATACGTCGTCGAATAAATCTTGAATTTGCAGTTTGTCTAACACTCTGTCTGCGTGTTCTCTCGGAGAATTTGTAAATATCGTTTTCGGAAGAGCGATTAAAGAAAGCAAGCGGCGCAGATTCGGATCAAACTGCAATTCGTCCGCTTCGTTTTTCGGGTGTACCGAGGCGAAATATCTTTCGGTATCTTTAAGTCCTTCATGTTGAAGCCATTCAAGTGTTGTAGAAAAATTTGCTATATTTTTTTCACGAATTTTAATTGCTTCTTGCACGGTCGTATTAAAAAAGTCCGCAACACACTGCATCATTCGCTGCGATATACCGGAATCCATTTTCGCCGTACACGGATAAAGCGTGTTGTCCAAGTCGAATATCAAGTGCTTAATCGTCATATATTTATTCTATATTATAATACCGAGAATTGACAGTCCGATTTATGGACTATAGAATACAAAGATATGCAGGAAAATCCTGATTTCTTATGAATTTTAGAATCTATGAGATTATTCTTGCTTATTTATCCGGAGGTTATTTTTTTATGAATCGGAATTTAAAAGACATTTACGGAAAATATTTTCAAGAAATGCTTACTATTTCCCGCGCGCCTGCAAAAATTGACGAAACGAATGTTTACCAAGAAGCTAATCCGGAGTTACGCAAGTATATGGATATTATGCTTTCCGAAAATTTTACGGAAGGCTCCGGTCTCGGCGCGCCCGAAAATTTTAAAGCCTTTTACGATGCCGTTCAATCGGGTAAACGCGGTCTGATTCTCATGGAGCATTATACGAATTTGGATTTGCCTGCAATTCTTTATCTTTTGGATAAACACGGAGAGGAATGGTCGAAAGATTTTTCAAAAAAAATCGTTGCGGTTGCGGGAATGAAACTGAACGAAGCGAGTCCGATGGTGCGCATCTGGGCGGAAGGCTTTACCCGAGTTGTTATATATCCGACGCGCAGCCTTAATAAAGTCGGCGAAGAGGATTCCGTCTCCGAAGAAAAGAAACTTGAAGAAGAAAAAAAAGCCCGCAAAATCAATCTTGCCGCCATGCACGCGATGGATGATTGCAAAAGGCGAGGGCAGATTATACTGGTTTTTCCGAGCGGCACGCGCTATCGACCGGGTCAGCCGGAAACGAAACGCGGCTTACGGGAGATAGACAGCTATTTGCGGCTTTTCGATATTATGATTTTGGTAAGCGTAAACGGCAACTGCCTTAGAATAAATGAGGCTGCTCCCGATGATATGCTTGCGGATATTCCCGTAAAAGATAAGGTGATACTTACGGCAAGTCCCGTAATCGACTGTAAATCTTTCCGGAAAGAAGTGCTGGATTCTCTGCCGCCGGATACTGCGGAACCCAAGCAAAAAACCGTTGACAGAGTAATGGAAATCCTTGAAAAGCAGCACGATTCCGTAGAAAAAGTTAGAATTTAAATGCTGCTGATAAAATCGAAAGTGTTTTCCGCCGCTGAAATAGCGAAACTTAAAGCACTTTCGACTTTGCTTTACAAACACCGCATATCGATTGTGTTTTCATTTTATTGCAAAAGTACCGCAATCCGGTAAACTAGCCGCTTAGGTCGAATTTTCGTTCTTTTTAAGTATATATCCCGGTTTGCAAAGAAAAAAATCTTAAAACAAACCTGTTATAACACCGTCGTCGTCAATATCGATATTCATTGCGGCGGGAATTTTGGGTAATCCCGGCATTGTCATAATATCTCCGGCAAGAACGACCACAAATCCCGCGCCGGCATAAAGACGGACGTCCCGCACCGGAAAAGTATAATCCGTAGGTGCGCCGATAAGCGCAGGATCATGGCTTATGGAATTTTGAGTTTTCGCAATGCAAACCGGCAATTTTCCGTATCCTGCTTCTTCAAATTGCTTTAACTTTTTAAGTGCGGCACCCTGAAATTCGATTTTTCCGGCGCGGTAAATTTCTTTTGCAATTTTTTCGACTTTTTTATCAAGCGGCAAATCCGAATCATACAGATAACGGAAATCCGTTTTGCTTTCGCAAAGATTTACGACTTCTTCGGCAAGTTCCGTAACGCCGCGCCCGCCTTTTTCCCAGCCTTCGCTTAAAATCGCTTTTACGCCGGTGCTTTTGCACAGTTTTTTCAGCAGATTTATTTCTTCTTCCGAGTCGGAAACAAATTTATTTACTGCAACGACAGCCGGAACCCCGAATTTTTTAATGTTTTCAATATGAGTTTTCAGATTTGCAAAACCTTTTTCCAGTGCCGACGTATCCGGCGTATTTAGTTCCGTCTTAGACAGTCCGCCGTGCATTTTAAGGGCGCGTATGGTTGCCACAATTACGACAGACGACGGTTCTATGCCGGCGGCCCTGCATTTAATGTCCATAAATTTTTCCGCGCCCAAGTCCGCGGCAAATCCCGCTTCCGTAACAACATAGTCGCTTAAACTAAGCGCGCATAAAGTCGCATTTATGCTGTTGCACCCGTGTGCGATGTTTGCAAAAGGTCCGCCGTGAACGAATGCCGGCGTTTTTCCCAAAGTTTGTACAAGGTTCGGGCGGATTGCATCTTTTAAAAGCGCGGCAACCGCACCGGTACAGCCAAGCTTTCCGAATTCTATATTTTGACGATTGTAATCCTGCGCAATAATTATACGGTCAATCCGCGCTTTTAATTCCGCGATTGTACGGGAAAGACAAACTATCGCCATAATTTCGGAGGCAACCGCAATCGTAAAACCGTCTTCGCGCGGAACTCCGTCTATACGCCCTCCGAGACCGACAACAATACTGCGTAGAGCCCTGTCATTTAAGTCCATGCAGCGTTTCCAAAAAACCGTGCGCGGATCGATATTGAGCGCATTTCCTTGTTGAATGTGATTATCGATTAAGGCTGAAATTAAATTGTTTGCAATCGAAATTGCATGAATATCGCCGGTAAAATGGAGATTTATGTCTTCCATCGGAACTATTTGGGCAAAACCGCCGCCGCAAGCACCGCCTTTTACTCCGAAGCAAGGTCCGAGAGACGGCTCCCGCAATGCGATTGAAGCGTTTTTCCCGATTCTGCAAAGTCCGTCTCCAAGTCCGATTGAAACCGTCGATTTGCCTTCCCCTGCCGAAGTAGGCGTTAGGGCGGTTACCAAAATCAATTTTCCTCGATTTTCAGGCGTTTCCGACTTTTTTTGCAGTTCTTTCAACTTTTTCATTGATAGCTTGGCTTTATATTTTCCGTAAAGTTCAAGATCTTCCGTCTCGATACCGATTTTACCGGCAATCTCCGTAATCGGCAGCATCGCATTAGCACGCGCAATCTCTATATCCGTCATCTCAAATTCCTTGCGCGGATTGTACTATCTTACGCCGTTATTTTGCAATTGCCCGAGCGGCGGGACGGGCTGAGATTTACGGATATAATTCGATTTTTCGGCGGCTGCAAGTTTTGTATGCGGTAAAATTACGTTAAATGCTATTTTTTATATACCGGATACGGCGGCAATCGAGACGAATCAGTGCGTATGCGCCTTGAGCGGGCAGTGCCGTTTCTTGCCGCCAGCCTGACCGGCAATCAAGCCGCCTAAAGTGAAAATCCCGCAGTTTTGCTGCAGATTTGACGTGTTTTTTATGGGGAACGTTAAATTTTTCGTCCGCAGATCTCGTAAAGCAAAATTCCGGCGGCAACGCTAACATTAAGGCTGTCAAGTTTTCCGCAAGTCGGAATTGAAACTATTTTGTCGCATTGCTCTTCCAAAAGTCTTGATATTCCGGAACCTTCGCTGCCCATTATCAAAGCGCAGCGCGGCGCAAAATCCGTTTTATTTGCCGACACTCCGCCCGCATCCGCTCCGTAAATCCAAAAACCGTTTTCTTTAAGAATCTTTACTGTACGGACAAGATTTGAAACGGTTGCGGTAGGAACCCACGAGCTTGCTCCTGCACTTGAACGCGCAATTACTTCGTTTTCCGAAACATCCTTTACGCCGCGCCGTTCGGGAAGAATTACCAGAGATATTCCGAATTGTTCGGCACTGCGCATTATTGCTCCTACATTGTGAGGATCGGTTATCGAATCAAGAATGATTACGGTCTGCCTTTCTTCCGTAGATTTTGAAGCGGCTTGTAATACCCATTCGTCAAAGTTGATTAAATTTTCTTTATCGCTTTTATCTTCCGAGGTAAAAAGCAGAATCCCTCTATGGTCTTTAAATGCATCGGGTAAGCCGCATACAGCCGAATCCAATTCTCTTTCGCTTGTTTTTACACACCGAATACCGTAAGTTTCCGCTGCGGAAATAATTTTTTTTACGCGCGGACCTATTTTGCTGTAAATTATGCGGAGTTCCGAAGCTGCGGCTTTATCTTTTGCGCTTAATATTTTTTCTTCTATCGCGTGAAAGCCGGTTACGATCCTTTCCCGCATTTTAATTTTTACCGCAGCAGTTTTTGTATTTCTTTCCGGAGCCGCAGGGACAAGGCTCGTTACGTCCTATTTTACGCCCTTCGCGCTTTACGGTAGTCGTAACAATATTTCCCGCAACGTATTTCCATTCACCGTTGACCTTTTTGAATGCGGCAATTTCATGGTGGGTATCGCGCATCTGCTTTAGCGTATAGTCTGCCGTAAATTCAACGGTACCTTCGTCGTCGTTTTCACCGCCTTTTTCGGTGCGGAGAATGGTAAGACCGTTCCATTTTGAATTTTTACTCCATTCTTCCGTAGCTTTTTTGTCGATTTCCGCAATTCCCTCACCTTCTTCACAAGAATCGATTATAAAATCTATTTTCTGTGCAACATAAGCGGAATATCTGGCACGCATAAGAGCCTCTGCCGTAAGTGCTTTGCGCTCGCCGTCGATTACGGGTTTGCAGCACTCCGCATATTTTTTCCCCGAGCCGCACGGACATACGATAATTTCTTCACTCATTTTATTTCCTCAAACGAATCAAATATGGTATTCGGCAATATACCGCAATTGCCGGGCATTTGTATACCGCGCGCAGATTTACAGCACGGAAATCAATTTTCAAAACATTGCGTTCCGTGCTCACATAAATCCTAATGAGTTATTACCTTTAGTTTCGAGTTTTATAAGCTCAAAGCCTTATATTCAAAGGAGGACAGCGGACGGGCGGCGGTAAAAGCGTTTCTTATAAATCGAAATTGCGCTTTTTGAAAGTCCGTTTTGAATTTAAAAAAATATGCGAGGGTTTATCGAGAATAGAACAAATTATTTATTGACAGCAAACACCACTAATAGTATTATCGCACTTGATGTAACGCTATATATGGTGTGGTGAAAGTGCCGTGATTCGGCATGAAAAAATGGAGGGTTAAACTTAAATATGAAAATCATCAAACGTAACGGAGAGGAAGTCGTATTCGACATCAGTAAAATTTCTACAGCCGTATCAAAAGCCAATGCGACGGTGCCGGCATCGGAACAGCTTTCCGACGGGCAAGTACAAGCGATTGCAGGAAGAGTAACGGAACTTTGTGCGGCTAGCAAGAGTCAAATGAATGTGGAAGCCATTCAGGATCTTGTAGAACATGAAATTATGAAAGCGGGGGCATTTTCCGTCGCTAAAATATACATTACTTACCGCTACCAGCACGCACTTATGCGAAAAGCCAATTCAACGGATAAGCAGATTCTAACGCTCCTTGAATGTGCAAACGAAGAAGTCAAACAGGAGAATTCAAATAAGAATTCTACCGTTGTAAGCGTTCAGCGCGACTATATGGCAGGCGAAGTCAGCAAGGACATTACGAAACGGTTCTTGCTCGATGAGGATATTGTCAAAGCTCACGAAGACGGCATAATCCACTTCCACGATGCGGATTATTTTGCGCAGCACATGCACAACTGCGACCTCGTAAATCTCGACGATATGCTCAGAAACGGGACTGTAATCAGCGGAACCAAAATCGATAGGCCGCACTCGTTTTCTACGGCGTGTAATATTGCAACGCAGATTATCGCGCAAGTGGCTTCTTCCCAATACGGCGGACAGAGTATTTCCCTTACTCATCTTGCGCCTTTCGTCGACGTGAGTCGCAAAAAGATTGAAAAAGAATTGCGCTCCGTTGAAGAAAAAACGGGAATTAAGTTTACGCCGGAACAATTTACGGAAATCGTAAATTCCCGCTTAAAAGACGAAATTACACGCGGAGTTCAAACGATTCAATATCAAGTAGTAACTCTTATGACGACGAACGGGCAGAGTCCTTTTGTAACGGTTTTTATGTACTTGAACGAAGCGAAAAACGAACAGGAAAAGAACGACCTTGCTCTAATCATCGAAGAGGTTTTGAAACAGCGGTATCAGGGCGTCAAAAACGAAGAAGGACACTGGGTAACGCCTGCGTTCCCGAAACTTATTTACGTTCTTGAGCAGGATAATATTGAACCCGGCTCTCGCTTTTACTATCTGTCGGAGCTTGCCGCAAAATGCACTACGCGCCGTCTTGTTCCGGACTATATTTCGGAAAAAAAGATGAAAGAGCTCAAAGAGGGCAACTGTTATCCGTGTATGGGTTGCCGCTCCTTTTTGACCGTTTACCGCAACGAAAAGAATGAGCCGCAGTTTTACGGACGCTTTAATCAGGGTGTAGTAACGATAAATCTTGTCGACCTCGCCTGCTCGTCGGGCAAAGATATGACCAAATTCTGGAAGATTTTCGACGAACGCCTTGCGCTTTGCCGCCGCGCGCTGATGCTTCGCCACAAACGCCTGCTTGGTACACCTAGCGATGTAGCACCGATTCTTTGGCAAAACGGAGCTATCGCGCGCCTTAAAAAAGGCGAAAAAATCGACAAGCTGCTTTTCAACGGCTATTCGACGATTTCGTTGGGCTACGCGGGACTCTCGGAATGCGTCCGCTATATGACGGGAAAGCCGCATACCGATCCGAGTGCAACACCGTTCGGGCTTGAAGTGATGCGGTACATGAACGAAGCGTGCGCAAAATGGCGCAAAGAGACTACAATCGCCTTTTCGCTGTACGGCACTCCGATGGAAAGTACGACATATAAATTTGCAAAATGCCTTAAAAAAAGATTCGGAATTATCGAAGGCGTAACGGACAAAAACTACATTACAAACAGCTACCACATTCACGTTACGGAACCCGTAGATGCATTCACCAAGCTGTCGTTCGAGTCCCAATTTCAGGAATTGTCTCCCGGCGGTGCTATTAGCTACGTGGAAACACCGAACATGGAAAACAATATTCCGGCGGTTATGGCACTTCTCAAGCACATATACGACAATATCATGTACGCAGAGCTCAACACAAAGAGTGACTGCTGCCAAAAATGCGGATATACCGGCGAGATTCAAATTATTGAAGACAATGACGGCAAACTTGTGTGGGAATGTCCGAGCTGTAAAAACCATGACCAGACGACGATGAATGTTGCCCGCCGTACTTGCGGTTACATCGGAACGCAATACTGGAATCAGGGACGGACGCAGGAAATTAAAGAGCGCGTCCTGCACTTGTAGGAAAGGTTTTAGTGTACTACGGAAATATAAAAAAAACGGACATCGCAAACGGGCTGGGAGTGCGCGTTTCGTTGTTCGTTTCCGGCTGCAGAAATGCCTGCAAAGGCTGCTTCAACAAAGAAACGTGGAATTTTTGTTACGGCAAAGAGTTTACTGTGCAGACCGAGCAGGAAATTATAGACGCAATGAAACCGAATTTTATCAGTGGGCTTACCGTACTTGGCGGCGAGCCGTTTGAAGAAGAAAATCAGTCCGTACTCGCGCCTTTTTTGGAGCGGGTGCGAGCGGTTTTCCCCGAAAAAAATATTTGGTGCTACACGGGCTACATACTCGAGCGCGACATTTTTCCCGAAGACGGTCGCAAGCATACGGAATTTACCGACAGAATGCTTTCAAGCATCGACACTTTGGTTGACGGTCCCTTTATAGAAGAATTAAAAGACATAACGCTGCAATTCCGCGGCTCAAGCAATCAACGTATATTGAATTTAAAAGAAGTCTTGCAAAACTTAAAGAAAGATTCTCTAAGTCAAAATCTTTTGTTTTAAATTGCGATTGCTTTTCGTCTTATTACCGAAAACCCGCTAAAGCGGAAGAGACACGCGGTAAATCTGCGTAAATCAATTTTTATCCGAAACAGCTAACATCCCGAATGACGACTTTCTCTGCTTTTATAAATATCGCATAGAGCTTACTTAAAGAATTAAAATGTATGAACAAATTGGGAGTCCAAAGGGCTGCGGAAGGAAAGTAAAAGTTTGTAAACTATTTTTTCACCGCCGTCCGTCCGCTGCTTACCTTGACCAAATATATCCGACTGTTTTACAATCCGTGCAAGTTGGATTCCGAATATACTATAATCGTTCCGGATATTGGCGCGCTTTCATGTGTCTGCGGAACGAATGACAATAACTTAAAACTCATTGAGCATCATCTTGGCACCAGAATTTTTACACGCGGCAATGAACTTTCCATCAATACGGAAGATACGCGCACACGGCAAGAGTTCCGCTTTATAATCGACCGTATAATCGACGAAATAAATGCGGGATGTAAAGACAGCACCGATATAATCACCTGTGTGCTCAATACTGATAAACACGCCGATGTCGAAACTTCTTCAATATCTGTACCCGGCTCAATTAGAAAAATATATCCGCATTCACAAAATCAAGCTGACTATATCGCTCTCATGCGAAAATACGATTTGGTATTTTGTTCGGGTGCCGCCGGAAGCGGAAAAACTTTTCTTGCCGTTGCGGAGGCACTGCGCCTTGTTCTAACGCATAAATGTTCCAAACTTATTATTTCGCGCCCTGTGGTGGAAGCGGGAGAAAGTCTGGGATTTTTACCCGGCGACATGGAGCAAAAGATAAATCCGTATTTGCGTCCGCTTTACGACGCAATGGAATATATTCTGCCCCGTGATGCTGTTCGCCGCCTGACGGAATCCGGAATTATCGAAACTGCGCCGCTTGCATATATGCGCGGACGTACGTTAAACAATGCGGCGGTAATACTTGATGAAGCACAAAATACAACTTCCGCACAGATGAAAATGTTTCTTACGCGCATGGGAAAAAACTCCAAAGTTTTTATAACCGGCGATATTACTCAAATAGATTTGCCTAAAAAGACTCTTTCGGGACTTGCACAGGCACTTTCCCTACTTGATAATATAGAAGGAATCGGAATGATTTATCTTACGGCTGAGGATGTAGTTAGAAATCCTCTTGTGAAAAAAATTGTAAGGGCTTACGAAAATGAACAAAACAGTTAATTCTGATAAAAAAAATATTTCATTTGTTGAATTTTTAAAAAAAATCGCAGGATTTTTAAAGTTGCATTATCCGGTTATTATTTTGGTAATCGTCGGAGTTTCAGCCGTATCGGTAATCAATTTTATGGATATTACGACGAACCGCACAATCGCCGCATATAACATTGATGAATTTGAAGTAGGACAGATTGCGGACAGAACGATTCTTGCGCCGCGTTCGATTCCCGCTGATGAGATGAATCCGGTTTTTGTTGAAGAAGGAGAAAAAATTATCCGCAAGGGTTTTCCGATTACGGAAGAAGCGTATGCAAAACTTCAGAAAATGGCAGAATCACCGATGTATATTGACTACAGAGCATTTGCGGACGCGGAACTTGTACTCATTCTGCTTACTACAATGTGGTTTTTGCTTTTTGCATTTGCTCCTTTTAATCATAAATTTCTTTTGCGCGAATTTATATTCCAAGTTTTGTGTTTTATCATCGTTTACGGCGCAACCGTAGTCGGATTAAAAAGTCAACTATTTTCCTCACCGTTTAACCTTACGGTTGTAATTCCTGCCGCGCTGTTTGTACTCATTGAAGCAATTTTATACGGACAGCTTTCCGCAACTTTCTTTTCATTTATGCTGTCGTTCGGGGTTTTTGCGGCAAGTTCATGGCAGATTATTCCGTTTCTGTTCACGCTTGCATCCTGCCTTGCCTCCTCCGCCATTGTCAGAAAAATTGAACGGCGCATAGACATGGTTCTTGTTGCGATTATACTGGCATTTCTTGATGCCGTTATTATTTCTATAATTGCGGTGATTTTTAATGAAAATTTACGTGGAATGCCGGTTGTAATCGGCGGTGTAGCTGCAAACGGATTTTTATCCGGCATTCTGGCACTAGGTCTTATAACGCCGATAGAATTTATGCTGAATACGGCATCGGTATTCCGACTTATGGATTTAAGCGATTTGAATAATCCCATAATGCGGAAAATGCTTATTGCGGCAAGCGGAACTTACCAGCATTCGCAGATGGTTGCACAGCTTGCAGAATCTGCGTGCCGTCGTATAGGTGCGGATTCGCTTCTTGCCCGTGTAGCCGCGTATTATCACGATATGGGTAAAATCGAACAGAGCGAATATTTTACGGAAAACCAGACAGACGGAATCAACAAGCATGACGGACTTAAACCGTCGCTAAGTGCTTCAATAATCAGAAGTCATGTAAAAAAAGGTGTAGAAAAAGCACGTCAAATGCACTTCCCTGAACAGGTAATTGATATAATCGGCGAACATCACGGCAACGGTCTTATTGCCTATTTTTATGAGCTGGCAAAAAAAGAAAATCCCAATGTAAACCCGGCAGACTTTTCTTATCCGGGGAATCCGCCGGTAACACGTGAATCCGCTGTAGTTATGCTTGCCGACACGGTAGAAGCAGCTTGCCGCTCGCTCGACAATCCTACGGAAGAAAGACTTTCCGCGTTTATTCAAAATCTGATTAACGCAAAGATTGAACATCACCAACTTGACGACTGCGGATTGACCTTCGGAGATATAACAAAAATACGCAACGAATTTATAAAAATCCTTGTGGGATTTTATCACAACCGAATCCGTTATCCGAATCAAAAAGAAATGGAAAAAGATAAAACCGGTGAATTTACAAAAACGGCAACAGACGGAGACATAAAAGACGGTAAATCTTCAAAAAAATCCAAAGCGGAAAAAACATCAGGAAAAAAAGATGGCGAATAGAATTCTTATAGGAATGCAGGACGGTTTGGAAGAACCTTCGTGGCTTTCCCTCGTAGAACCGTTCATTCAAAAAATTATGGAAAGATTAGGCTACGACGGCGAAGAAATTTCCATAATGTTTTGCGATGATAATCAAATCAGAGAGCTTAACAAGACTTTCAGAAATATCGACAGCGCAACCGACGTACTTTCTTTTGAAAATGACGGAGAATACGGCGACGATGAAGGCGTTTGGAAAACCGTAGGCGACATTGCGATAAGTCTTGATACGCTCCCCGTAAATGCAGAATATTTTAAGACCGACGTCAACACGGAATTAAAACGCCTGTTGATTCACGGAATAATGCACTTAAACGGAATGGATCACGGAGAGGAACATATTGAAGCCGAAAAAACCCCGGAGTGCGAAATGCTTGTACTTCAAGAAAAAGTCCTTTCAGAGTATAATGACTCAATAATTCAGTAGGAAGTTTTTAGAATTTTATGGGATTTACTTTATTCGGAAATAAAAAGAATGCCGAACGGCACGGAACCGACGATATTACGCCTGAACAGCAAGAAATAATAAACGAAGAGCGACGGGACATGATTCGCGGCGTTGAAGATTTGTCCGAAACGGCCGTTAAAGAAGTTATGATTCCGCGTATAGATGTGGATTTTATTGCACTCGATACGCCGCTTGACGAGCTTATGCAAAAAATACATGAGAGCGGACATTCCCGTTTTCCGGTTTACAGCGAATCGATAGACAATGTTGTAGGCGTTTTATATGTAAAAGATCTTATCTATTCATTCAGAAAAAAAGACGAACCCTTCGACCTTGAAAAACTTATCCGCAAAGCATATTTCGTTCCTGAGTCAAAACGAATCGATTCTCTCCTGCGCGAATTTAAAAGGCGGCATCTGCATATTGCGATTGCAATAGACGAGTATGGCGGAATTGCCGGAATTATAACAATGGAAGATATAATTGAAGAAATCGTCGGCGATATACAGGATGAATTCGACAATGAGCATGAAGATATTTTATCCGTAGGCAATAATATGTGGCTGTGCGATGCCCGCGTAGATTTGGATAATCTTAACGAAGCTCTTGAAGCGGAATTTCCCGCTGCGGAATTTGATTCTTTAGGCGGTTTTGTTTTTGACCTGTTCGGGAAAATTCCGGTGAAATTCGAAAAAGTCCGTTGGGGAGAATACGATTTTGTAGTTCAAGATATGGAAGGCTACAGAATAAATCTCATAAAAGTTATAAAACGCAATGAGGAAAAAGATGATGAGGGGAAAAAGGCTGAATAAAATTTGGGTTATTGTCTTTCTGTTTGTGACTGCATGGACTTTTGCCGCAGGAAAAACAGCTGCCGATTTTTTCAAGCAGGGACTTGCCGCCGAAGGAAATGACGACTGGTATGCAGCTTCACAATATTTTATGGAAGCCCTGCATATTAATCCTGTTTATTCAGATGCGTATTATCATCTTGCAGAATGCTCTTTCCAGCTTGGAGAATTTGAGTTTTGTCTTTCGCATTTAGATGAAGCGGAAAAATACGAAAAAGGCAGCGACCGTGTGCGCAATTTACGCGGCGCGGCTTTAATTTCGTTAGACAAATACTCACAAGCGCGGGAAATTTTTGAAAGCGTACTTAAAAACTCTCCCAACAATATAGAAGCCCGTTTCGGACTCGCGGAACTGGATTTATTCGACGGACGGGTTACCGGCGCGGAAAATCAATATATGGAAGCATTAAAGCGCCAAAGCACCAATCGCAAAGCTCTCCTGAGTATGTCGCTTGTTTCCGCAGGTCTCGGAAAGCATGACACTGCATTAAAATATCTTAAACAGGTGCTTAATAATTATCCCGGAGATTCGGAAGTGCATTATATTGCCGCGCTCATCTATTCTATGCAGAATGATTTGGCTGCGGCTGAAAAACAATGCCGTATTGCCGTCGAAATAAACGGAAATTACGACAAAGCATACGAGCAGCTTGCAAAAATCCGTTATGCCGCAGGCGCGTATGCCGACGTTGAAGCCTTGTGTGATTTTAGAATCAATCGGAATAGAAATCTCTCTTCCGCGTATTACTTAAAAGGAGCCGCACAATCTGCGGCCGGCAATACGGCTCAGGCGATAAATACCTGGTCGGACGGACTTAAAATCAATCCTGAAGACGAAGTTATGCGCGCCTCTCTTGAACTTGCAGTAAATTCTACCGTCTCTATAGAAGATTCCCGTCGTCCGGAGTGGGCTTCTTATCATATAAAATCCGCTCAAGAATATATGCGCCGCTTTGACAGTCAAGGTGCACTGTATGAGTATCAGCGGGCACTTAAAATCAACCCGACAAATGAAGAAGCGCGGCTTGCTTTCGCAAAGCGTCTTTCCATGCAGGGAATGCATGAGCTTTATCTTGACCAGCTTTTATTTCTCAAAGAGAATGAAAATCTCCTGCACGCTGATAATCCAGAAGGAACTGCAGAACGGAAAAAGACAGCGGCTCAGATAAAACGTGATGATACTATCGAAGCATATTCCGTATTGCTGCAGGACACGCTTGCCAAAAAATGGGACGTTGAGCCGTTTTACCTTGATAAAATACGTTGGAAAATCGGTATTTATCATCAAGATACTCCTGTAAATCAACTGCATATCGAAAACAATAAAATTGCCGTAGAATTTGCGTCCGATATATTTTCCGGCATAGCACTTACTTCTGTTAAGACTTTTCCGCTTCCTGTAGAAGGGTTCGGCAACGCATATCAAAAGGCGCGCTCAAACGGAATGGATTATTTTATTATGATTTCCGTTGATGAAGGTGCACGGGATTTTGTTCTTAATTACACTATGTATTCGGCGCGCACCGGAAGCGAACTTGCTTCGGCTTCGCTGTACGGAACTGCAAATCACCGTTATGCCAACGTATTCCGACGTTTTCGTGCCGATATACTTGAAAAATTACCGGTACGGGCAAAAGTAATCGGCAGAAGCGGAAAAACATTACTTTTGGATATAGGTAAATCGGAAAATCTTGCAAAGGGTTCCGTATTCAATATCGTGAAAAAAAACGGAATTCAGACTTCTGCAAAAGAAATCGGACTTACTTATCGGGACAACGATGTGCTTGGAACTCTTACAATTACGGAAACAGGCGAAGAAGTTTCGGAAGGATTACTTGAATATAAAGGATTTTACGACCGAGTAAATACTGCGGACGAAGCCGTACTTATTTCCGTTCCGGAAAAAGACGATGCACAAACGTCTCCTGTAAATGACAGGGCACCTGCGGCAATCGCCGACGGCACACCTGCAGAAAACTTAAAAATCGGTCTTACCGCGCAAGATCTGGGGATTCGCCGCGCTCCGTCGTTTATAGATATAATTCGAAGCATTTACTGATTATTTGCGCGTGCTTGACATTTTTTTTATGCTTTTGTATATTTCCCACACACGCGGGGATGGCGGAACTGGTAGACGCGCAAGGTTGAGGTCCTTGTGGTGAAAGCTGTGCAGGTTCAAGTCCTGTTCTCCGCAACGAAGCTGCCGAAAGAACGGCAGCTTTTTTTATTTGCGATGAGGATTTTACGCAGTAAAAAACATTCAGGCACACTTTGCAAAATATGTTTTTACGAGTTGCGGCTGACAGATGCTAAAATCCGTCTTGTCCGCACTGATATTTTTTTTCGAGGATGATATGGCAGATATAAAAGCGCAGTTCCGCACTGTTACGGCAGCGGCATTAAATGAGTTCATACAAACCAAAGGGGCGGAAATTACAGTTGAAGCGGAAACCCTCGCCGTTCAGACGCCGCCGGATCCGAATATGGGGGATTTGGGAATTCCGATGTTTGCGTTTGCAAAAACACTGCGGGCAGCTCCGCCTCAAATTGCAAATGCCGTATTGGAAATAATAAACAATAATAAAATACTTGCGGGAATCGAAACCTCGTCCGTCGGAAAGTTTCTTGCAGTCGGTCCATATTTGAATTTAATGCTAAATAAATCAGCGGAGTCATTTAAAATCCTTGAACGGATTGCCGCACAAAAAGAAAATTACGGCTCTTTCGACGAAAGCGGCAAAACTCATCTGGCGGGACGTAAAGTCATGGTTGAGTTTTCAAGCCCGAACACAAATAAGCCGCTTCATTTAGGACATTTGCGGAACGACGCACTCGGAGAAAGCGTAAGCCGAATCCTCAAAAAAGCGGGTGCGGAAGTATACAAAGTAGATTTGATAAACGACCGCGGCATTCATATTTGTAAATCCATGCTCGCATACAAGCTGTTCCACGAAAAAAACGGTGATACACCTGAATCACTCCGGATGAAAGGAGATCATTTTGTCGGGCAGTGCTACATCGAATTCGACAAATACGCAAAAGAACATCCGGAGGCACTTGCCGCCGCGGAAGAGATGCTTGTCAGATGGGAAGCGGGAGACGAGGAAACACGCGACTTATGGAAACGCATGAACGGCTGGACATTTGCGGGTGTAAAAGAAACTTACGAGCGAACCGGCGTTTCATTCGATAAATTCTATTTTGAAAGCGATACCTACCTTAAAGGCAAAGAAGAAATTCTTAAAGGCTTGGAAAAAGGCGTGTTTTTCAAAGCTGACGACGGCTCCGTCCGAATCGATATTACGGAAGCTGTCGGAAAAGGCAAAGACGGCGAAGACCACGAAAAAATCATGCTCCGTAAAGACGGTACTTCCGTTTATATCACGCAGGACATTGGTACTGCAATCAGCCGTCACGATGACTGGCAATTCAATCAGCTGGTGTTCGTAGTTGCAAGTGAGCAGATTTATCATTTTAAGGTATTGTTTTATATACTCAAAAAACTCGGCTTCGACTGGGCAGACAGGCTATTCCATTTGAGCTACGGGCTTGTAAATCTTCCAAGCGGACGCATGAAAAGCCGCGAAGGTACGATTGTCGATGCGGACGATTTAATCGACAGTCTGCATTCTTCAGCTTTGAGCGAAATCGGCGCAAAAGGACGAACAGAAGAACTTGCAAACCCTGATGAAGTCGCTGAAAAAGTCGCACTTGCCGCACTTAATTATTATCTGCTTCAGGTTACGCCGATTAAAGATATGCTTTTCAATCCTGAAGAATCTCTTTCATTCAACGGCAATACAGGTCCATACATTCAGTATATGGGTGCACGTATTACTTCGATTTTACAAAAAGCGAAAGAAGCCGGTGTCAAGCCTGCACAAAATCAAGCTGCAGCGGAACTCTTAACGGCTCCTGAAGAATGGGAACTGATAAAAACACTTTCAAATTTCCCCGATACGCTTGCAAAGTCGGCGGAAACGCTCGATCCAAGTATTATTGCACTATATCTGTACGAAACCGCCCGTTTATTCGGCAAATTTTATCAGCAATGCCCGATACTTGCAGCCGAAAATACCGAGCTTGCATCTGCCCGTCTTTTCCTCGCCGAATGCACTCTGAGCGTTATGAAAAATGCAATGAAACTGGTATTAGTGCCTTATTTGGAAGAGATGTAAGATAAAAATGATTTTCAGGAATGCTTAAGTTTTCAAGAAAAGCGTAAAACTTCAACAAATACGGATAAATCTGGAAGTGGGGGGAATTGAACCCCCGTCCGGGTACGTAATTCAAGCACATCTACAAGTTTAGTAATGCGAGGTATTTGTCGGGAAAAGGTAGCAGCATTACAAGCGTCTTTTCCGTATCTCGATTAAATGTCCCCTGCATATATCGAAAACTGTGCAAGGCAAGTCCCTGTCAGCGTCAGAATTTCATACCGTTAGGAACAGCACAGTACGGATTCCGGCTCGGCAGCTTACGCTGCGAGAGCTAACTGTTCGTTATCAGACTCGAAGTCTTCTTCACGTTTGGCAGTTATAGATTTTGTCAGTTTAGAGCACCTTCACACTCACTTGCAGTACAGGCATTCCCGCATCCGTCGAAACCGGTGCACCCCCATACGAGAAAGAATATATAGAAAATTATTACGAAAGTCAAATCGGCTCGGAGTTTTTCGGTTTACCTCTTAGCGTTACATACTAATCCATAGCCGTACATACCACATCGGTACAGATTCCGTTTTTTCTTGCCTGTTTTGCTCTATACATTTTTTTGTCGGCGCATTCAATCAATTCGCATCCGTCTTGTCCGTCATCGGGATATACAGCCGTACCTATCGAAGCTGAAAATTCAATAGGAGTATTGGTTTCGGAAATCGCCGTTGCACTTAGTGCTTTTGTCAGCCGTTTAATCACATATTCATTTGTCTGTGGATTATGTTGGTCGCTCAAAATAACGAGAAATTCATCTCCTCCAAAGCGAGAAATTACATCTGTCGCTCTTATCGCATTCTTCATGTATTCGACGGCTTTTTGAAGAAGAAAATCTCCGGTGCTGTGCCCGTAAGTATCATTGATGTGCTTAAAATTATTCATGTCGATAAAGCAAAGCATGATTTTTGTATTGTTGCGTTTCGCCTTTCTTATTTCATGCTCCAATAAAAGGATTCCAGCCTGTCTGGTGTACGCGCCGGTAAGAGAATCAAAACTGATTGCGTTTTCAAGTCTTTTGTTGTATGAAACAAAATTTTGAATCAGCAGTGCGGATACGAATATAAGCACATCAAGCAAGGCCAGGACAATCGAAATCTGCATTACATTTTTTACATTCACCCAGCCTGCAGCCGGCTCAAGTCTAAATATCCATTCTGTATTTGCAATTTTAAAACTGCGCTCTACGGGATTTTTGACCGGCGTTTTTGTTTTTGCAACGGTAAGTTTACATTCCGATGTACCGGAAGATTTTAAAAGTTCGTAATTATAGCCCTTTTCGCTTAGCCCCGAAGTGCGGAGATTATCGACAACACTTTTCGGATCGATTACGACATTTGTGAAACCCCAAAATTCTTTTCCGCCGCCGGTTTCCGTAAAAACGGGAAGAATTGCAATAAGTCCCGTATAGCCCTGAACAAGCTGATACGGACCTGCGAGAACCATTTTACCGGTTTCTTTAGCCGTAACAGCCTCCGTTTTGTGTCCGTCATACTCAAGAATATTTAAACCGACGGCTTTTTCGTTTCCTTTAATCGGTTCCGTCCGGCTGATTATACCGTTCGGAGCAAGCTGGATATTCAGCACACTCGGATAATGCTCGATAAGCCGTTCCGCAGCTTCATGAAAATTTTCGGGATCGGCTTTTTTCAAGTGAATAAGAGCCTCAATCGTATATGCAAGAGAAAGAGTATGATCAAGAGTCCGCTGCATTTCATTGGAATATGAAGCCGCAAAAAACGATACCCGCAAACGGCGGTCTTCCGCAGAAGTCTTGACGTACCTCAAGACGATTGCCGTAAAAACGGCAGCTCCAAGAATAAAACAGACGAGAGCTTTAATTATGTCGGCAATACAAAAATGTTTCGCATTCTTGTATTTGCTTTTAAGAAGTTTTTTTGCCTTTTGATTAGGCATTCAGTTCCCCGTATAAAATAAAATAGCACACTCTGAAATAATGTTAACATATTGAATATATGCTGTCAATTTACGGGCGCAACCGTATTTCGTAACCGGCTTTCCGCTTCAATCCGGCGCATATCAATTTCTCGTCCGTAACGGGTTTTCCGTTATGAAGATGTTTTACCGCATATCCACCATCCGCCGTTTTGCGCCGGTGTTGCAAGGAAACTGTTGTAGTAGTGCGCTTAGGGCGCACTGTAAATCCGGCGTATACTGCGCTTGCATCCGCAACAAATTTTCCGCCCCGAACATATCAACAGCAATACCGCCGCTCGCCGCGTATTCCACATGCTTTTAGGTCGAATGTCGAGTTTTGAAAAAGTCAATAAAAGTGCAGACCCTAAATCCCCTAAAGTTGTAGATTAAGCAGCCGGTTTTAATAAGCCGGCTTCAAATAGTTCCCGATAAATCGCAGGAGGATAACCTTGCGGATTCATTGTGGTAATCCTTCGTCGGTTGTAGTAGACAATAAACTTCCAGACGATTTTCTTTACTTCTTCCCTTTTTAATTTTGTTGTATCTATGCGGTATAGTTTCTCCCTCTTCAGCGTCGCAAAAAAGGATTCCATCCTCGCATTATCATAACACTTGCCTACACCGCTCATGCATTGCATGACGGCGGGCCAACTCGCTTTTGTATGCCTCGCTCGTGTATTGAGAGCCTGCGTCACTGTGATGTATGAGCCCATCATCAGGCTTTCTTAATTCGTATGCATCCTTCAGATCTCTTATGCAAAGCTCTTTTTTCATGTTATCGTCCATTGCAACTGCGATTATCTCTCCTGTAAAGCAGTCCATTATCGGTGCAATATACAGTTTTCCGTCTTTGCTTGAAACCTGCGTTATATCGGTCAGCCATTTTTTGTTAGGCGCATCTGAACTAAAGTCCCCTCTCAGAAGATTTTCAGGCCGTTGCGCCTTTTTGTCGGCTTTGGTAAGCCCATCGGGACTTCTTCTGCTCTTATGCAGCAGGTTTCCTTTCCTCATCGCTCTTATTACCGTCGAGCGAGAAACTTTTATACCTCGCTGCTCAAGTGCTAACATTATCCTTCCTATCCCGTAGTTATCGTTTTCAGGATCCTGTGAAAGAATCTTGTGTATTTCGACCGGAAGAAGTTGCCGGCTTTTTATTTTGTTACGGTTCCGTTTCCACTTGTAAAAGCCCGTCTCGCTGACGTTCAGGGTTCTGCACATCCTCACAATTGACCACATTGTTTCCTTTGCATTTTCCAAAATGTAGCTGAATAACCCTTGCGTGCTTACTTCTTCCGGTCTACGACGAAAAAACCGAGAGCGTCCTTGAGGATTTCGTTTCTTAAAATTGAACAACTGAACAAAGTGTGAACTTTGGAAGGTGTTCAATTCGGGGCAGTCCAAAAAGTTCATAAGATGAGACTTTTAGACAGTCCTTTTTTCTCTTATTTATACACAGATGATAAACTCATGTGGAAGATAATCACTTTCTATCTTTTTTACGGCTTTCTGAATTTTTTTTACTCTTCGATTTTTTCTATTCGTTCCTTCAGATTTTCTACAACACTTTTTATTTCTTCCAAAGAGATCTTTTTATGCTCATGGTATTCTTCAAGATCCTGTTCTCCGTATTTTTCATTCTCTGCTTTGTTTTCTTCATCTATTTCTTTCAGCAGGTTTCTAAGATTTTCATCAAGTTTTGCATCATTTTTTTCAACTGCTTTTTTTCAAACAAAACTATATTTATTCGCTGCGCTTTAGATTTTTGTTCCATCGAGAAAATACTTATTGAGCTGAACATATCCTTTTTTATTCAGCAGCTTAACAACAGCGATGAATATTTCTTCAATTGTTTCTTTCTGTTTTTCGCTTCTGAATGCATTTATTGTTCTAAAATCAGGTTTCTGATTGGCGGCAAGCCACATGAAATAAATATTTTCCCGGACTGCCTTTCCAAGCTTCCGGCTTGAATTTATTCCTGTCATGTATCCGTAAACAAGAATCTTTGTTAGCATTTCAGGATTATATCTTGAAGTTCCGCCGCCTTTCTGTCTTTTCTCAAAAAATTGCATGACATTCAGTTCTTTGATTGTGCTGTCCACAACTCTCACCATGTGTTCTCGTGGAACCAGCTCGTCCAGGCTTGACGGGAATAACCATTGTTCATGCTGCTTGTATTCTTTAGTATACAATTTTGTCGCTTTTTCCTCTGCTCATGTATAAATTTTAGCATAGAAAAATTTCTTTGTCTTTAAAAAATAAAATGGCTGTCTAAACTTTTTGGACTGCCCCATATTAACCTCGCTTTTTTCAGCTCCTGTATTTCCAGCTGCATCGCACGCTCTCTCTCGTTCAATGGACTTTTGTCCGATGCGATTCTCGCTTCTCTTGCCGCGCGGCTTCTCAGTTTCCTCCAGTCTGTAATCGTGTGATAATTGATTCCCAGCTGCTCGCCTGCCTTTTTCACTCCTATCTCATCCGACAATAGCAGTGCCTGTTCTTTAAATTCTTTACTGTACTTGACCATATTTTCCCTTCATTTATTTTTCGGGTTTTTATGTATGCATTTTTATGATAAGGGGCTTATCCAATACGGGATAAGTCCCTACCTTAACGCAGTCTATTTTTATAAATATCGTGTATGGTTACCTAAAAAATTAAAATGTATGAATGAATTGGGATTCCAAAGGGCTGCGGACAG